>CAWIUZ010000082.1:0-61353 GCA_963838915.1 uncultured Acidobacteriota bacterium | reverse complement strand
GCCGCAAGTCTGTGCGTGATCACGTATGGCGTGGGCTTATTCACATAGCGCCGATGGGGTTTGCTCTGGTGGCAATGTAAATTCCCCTTGCTAGGATAGGATTCGGAAGTGCGTATGCCAGAAGAGGTAGTCGAACGTGAGAATGTCTGTGCAATTTGCTTGGAGATTCTTAGGCCGGATGATGATGTCGTTCCTTACGGCAACGGGCTTGCGCATCGGAAATGTAAGGAACAAGAGGACCGCAAATAGAAAAGTCCCGGTTCCCGCCGGGTCCGCGGCGTCGGGTTATTTGTGTCTCTTGATCCAAAATTCTGTGGAGAAATTTCAGGAGAGGTACAACGTCGTTACGAAAATCGAACCAAGTCTCTTTGCCTATTAGGATTCCACGAAAAGAGGACCCACTGAGTCTGCTGAGTAATAGGTTGGGGAAGCCTATCTCATGATCCACGACGGCAACCGAGCGGCAGCGGAGTTTCAGAAATTCATTGACCACCGAGGCGTGGTGATGAACTTTCCATGGGGCGCGCTGGCTCGGCTGGGACTGGCGCGCGCTTGCGCCATGCAGGGCGACACGGCGAAGGCCCGTGCCGCCTATCAGGATTTCCTCACGCTCTGGAAAGACGCCGACCCCGATATCCCCATCCTCAAGCAAGCGAAGGCGGAGTCCGCGAGGCTGCGGTAACTGCGCAGACAGGCCAGAGAGCTGCGGACGTCTGCTCGGCAAACAGAAGAGGTGCGCTTCCCTCTCCCCATTGCAGCTTGCCCCGTTGACCGCCCTCGGAGACTACGCTGAGTGGCTACTGGGCTGGATTTGGAATGAATAACGCCCTTCCCTGCCGGAATCCGAACAGACCCAAAATGGGCGAGCTGACGGGCGTGAGGGGTGCTGATTCCGCGCCGAATTCGCTTGGCTAAAGCTTTTCCGCGTGCCACTATGGGCGTATCTTTCGAAGGATTTTGGAGCAACCCACGAGACGCTTGGTAGAAAGGCTCTAGCGGAACTCGTGGTGTCTCAGCCTGAGAAGGGGGAATTTGTCGCCGCCTGCATTTCCGCCACGGCAGAGTGCGTTGCGCGGGCGCAGGTGAGCCGATTCTACCCGCCCGCGGGTGATGCCTTAGCGACGGCGAGAGGGCTGTTTTCAGGAGCTTCCTGCCAGAGGGAGGGTAGAGGCATGGCCGATTTCTACCAAACAGGTGTTTTGGCCACTCTGCATCGGCTGGGTGGCCGTCCTCTGGAGTCAATGGAAAAGGATCTTTGTGAATTCAAAGGTGTTCAGCCGATCGCGCTGGTTTTGCCTGCCCTCTACTCAGAATTCACAGGGTCCGGCATGCCGGGCATCCTCGAGGAGATTTCCCGTGTTCCCTATCTTAATCAGGTCGTCATCACGTTGGGGAAGGCGGAGGCGCACGAGTTTGCCGAGGCCGAACGTCGGGTGGCCGGCGTGCATCCAAATGTGCGTGTGATCTGGAACGACGGGCCGCGCATTCAGAGAATCTACCGGGACCTGGAGGCGGGTGGCCTCGCGGTGGGCACCGACGGCAAGGGGCGCTCCTGCTGGCTGGCCTATGGGTATGTGCTGGCGGGTGGCCGCTCAAAGATCATCGCCCTGCACGACTGTGACATCGTCAATTACTCGCGGGAAATGCTCGCGCGTCTCTGTTATCCCGTCGCGGACATTCGGATCGACTTCGCCTTCTCGAAGGGCTACTACGCGCGGGTGGGCGACCGGATGTATGGTCGTGCCACGCGTTTGCTGGTTACTCCGCTCGTGCGGTCGCTCGAAAGGGTGGTCGGGTTCCACCCCTTTCTGGTTTATCTGGACAGCTTCCGCTATCCCTTGGCCGGCGAGATGTGCATGTACGCCGACATGGCGCGGATCAACCGGATTCCGGGTGATTGGGGACTGGAGATCGGGGTGCTGTCCGAGGTCTATCGCAATTTCGCCCTGAAGCGCCTCTGCCAGGTGGACATTGCCGACAACTACGAGCACAAGCATCAGAGCCTCGCCGACGACCCGCAGCGGGGCCTGCTGCGCATGACCGTGGATATTACGAAGACGCTGTTTCGAACGCTGGCTGCCGAGGGGGTACTGCTTTCGGAAGGGCTTTTCCGGACGCTTCGCGCGCAGTATATCCGCACCGCAGAAGACACGATTGTGAATTACCACGCCGACGCGGTGCTCAATGGCTTGGCCTTCGACCGGCACAGTGAGGAAGAAGCCGTACATGCCTTTGCGCACGGCCTGCGCCTGGCGGCCGAGAGTTATCTGGCGGACCCGCTCGGGGCCCCGCTCATCCCGAACTGGAACCGCGTGGTGGCGGCGGTGCCGGATATCTTCGCCCGTTTGGGCGAGGCCGTGGATGCCGACAACGCCTAGGGAAGGTGCTTGTGCCGGAAGATATCCTGAGCGAGCAGTTAAAAGAACAAGTACGAGCCACGGGCTCGGTGGACATCGTCGTCGGCATCCCCAGTTACAACAACGCGCGAACCATCAGCCACGTGGTGCAGGCGGCCCATGCGGGCTTGCTGAAGTATTTCCCCGATCGCCGCACGTTGATCGTCAACTCCGACGGCGGGTCGAAGGACGGTACGCGCGAGGCGGTGCTGGGAACGACCATAAACACCCGGGCGCTGTTGCTCGTGAAGCATCCTCTCCACCCGGTGCACCGCCTGGCTACACCGTACCATGGCCTTCCCGGTAAGGGGAGCGCCTTCCGCACGATTTTCCGCGTGGTAGAGCTACTCCAGGCACGGGCCTGCGCTGTAGTTGACGCCGACCTGCGCAGCATCACTCCCGAATGGATCGATCTGCTGCTGCGCCCTGTGCTGGACCTCGAATACGACTATGTCGCCCCGTACTATAAGCGCCACAAGTACGACGGGACCATCACCAACAGTATCATCTATCCGCTCACGCGGGCCCTCTATGGCGGGCGCGTGCGGCAACCCATCGGCGGGGAATTCGGTATGTCAGGCCCCCTGGCGCGCCACTTCCTCACACGCGACGTCTGGCACACGGACGTGGCCCGCTACGGCATCGACATCTGGATGACCACCACCGCCCTGGCAGAGGACTTCAAGCTCTGCCAGTCCTACCTGGGCGCCAAGATTCATGATGCCAAGGACCCGGGTTCGGACCTGAGCGCCATGCTGGTGCAGGTGGTTGGCTCGGTTTTCAGCCTGATGGAAACCTACGCCGACGTTTGGTCGGAGCTGGACGGCTCGCGCCCCACACCCATTCTTGGGTTCCCCTTCGAGGTGGGCCTTGAACCGGTGCCCATCAACGTGGCCCGCATGGTGGGCACTTTCCGCCAGGCGCTGCGTGATCTGTTTCCGGTCTATGAGCGGGTGATGTTGCCAGCGCAGTTACACGAGTTGCAGGTGTGTGCGGCACTGCCCGATGAGCGGTTCGCGCTGGCGGACGAACTTTGGGTGACGGTCATTTACAGATTCGCGCTGGCCTATCACCGGCGCGTACTTGACCGCGAGCATCTGGTGAAATCGGTCACGCCTCTCTATCTCGGCTGGGTTGCTTCCTTTGCGCGCCAGACAGAACACGAAGACGCGCCCCAGGTGGAGGAGAGGATCGAAAGGCTCTGCCTCGTTTACGAGCATTTGAAGCCGACACTGATCAGTCAGTGGCCACTCGGGGCTACAGACAAGAGGTGAGAATCATGAAATCATTTTGGGACCAGGCGATCCTCGCGCCCTTGCGCGAATTGGGCCAGCAGGCAATGACCAGCCTCTCGCGCTTGATGGGGATGCTGGCTCTTGTCCTCCTGGGATTGCTGGTGGGTTGGCTCGCCAAGGAGGTCGTCTATCGCGTGCTGCGTATCCTCCGCTTCGACCATTTCTGTGGCCGTCTCGGCGTGGGCCAGGAGATCGAGCGCATGGGCTTCGTGCATTCCTGCTCCTACCTGGTGGGCCAGGTCGTGCAGGGAATAGTCATCCTTACGGCGCTGCTGGCGGGTCTGAACGCTCTTGGCACACCATTGACCAGGAATCTGGTGGAGCGATTCTTCCTTTACCTCCCGCATTTCCTGGCGGCGCTGGTGATCCTGCTGGTCGGCGTCCTTGTAAGTCGATTCCTGGGGCGAAGCGTCCTGATCGCCGCAGTCAACGCGGGTATGCCTGCCGCACGGCTGCTGGCCGGCATGACACGCTTGTTCATTATGGTCCTGACGGTCGTGGCCGCTCTCGACGAATTTGGGATAGGCCGCACCACGATTATTGTGACGTTCGCCATCCTTTTTGGCGGGGATTGTGACGGCGGGCGCCATTGCCTTCGGCTTAGGCGGACGTGACCTGGCGCGCGAACTGTTGCAGTCGAAGTTCCACCCGCAGGCCAAGCCCGAGGCTGAGGACCAGATAAGCCACCTGTAGGAGGCTGCCTTGGCTTGTCGTCGGGTGCCGACGAATGAGGTGTTCTTTACTGACCTCGACGGCACGCTGCTGGACCATCGGACCTACGCCTGGACTGCTGCCCGCCCGGCACTGAGGGCGCTGGCCCAGCGGGAGCAGCCGTTGGTGATTGTCACCAGCAAGACCCGCGCTGAAGTTCTGCCTCTCCTCTGCAAGCTTGAGCGGCGCGAACCGTTCGTAGTGGAGAACGGCGGTGCTATCTACGTGCCCGTGGGGTACTTCCCATTTCGGATTGCCGATGCTGAGCGAGCCTGTCGCGGCTGGCAGCGGGTGGCCTTGGGAACACCGTACCAAATGTTGGTTGCCGCTTTGCGCACTGCCTCCCGGCGCGCCCGGGTATCGGTGCGGGGATTCAGCCAGATGCCTGCGCGCGAGGTGGCAGAGCGGACGGGGCTGGAGTTGACCGCAGCGCGTCGCGCGCGTCGGCGCGAGTTCGATGAAGCCTTCATCATATTGGACGGCGACAGGCGCGCATGGCCTCGCCTGCGCGCCGAGATCCGTCGGCTGGGCTTACGTACTACCCGGGGCAGCCGCTTCTTTCACATCATGGGCGCCAACGACAAGGGAGTTACGGTGCGGCTATTGAGGGCGTGGTTTGAGCGCCTTTGCGGTTCGCCGGTGCGTGCAGTTGGACTAGGTGACAGCCCCAATGACATTCCCATGCTGCGTGCCGTCACCGTGCCGGTTCTTGTGGCCCGGCCCAGCGGCTGCTATGATTCGGAGACTTCAGCGGCTGTGCCTACTGCTCGGCGCGCTGGCGGCATCGGTCCGCAAGGCTGGAACCGCGCCGTGCTGTGTCTGCTGCGGGGATAAGGGCTGGCTGGGCTGAGTGTGATGCCAAGCCCGCCACGCTACGGTTGCCGAAGAAGTTTTGAAACACGGCGGTCGTCTAAAAGCAGGACGCTGGTCCGTATGATCGGAAATGCAGGTTCAAACGCTACCCGCCGGACCAAATCGAAACGATCAAGCCAAGCCGAAGCTCCAAACTCGAACCGTTCCAAAAACACTTGGTAGTGCTCCGCTTCCGTGAAGCCGACTTTTCATTCCCAATCCGTTGTGTGTGCGTCCAGCACCCATGAGTTTCGCCGCGACCTTTACGGAAGTTCTGGCCCGCAGCCGGGATTACTTCACGGTTGATCCAGCACGGAGAGGTATTGCTGCAGATAGCACTCCTGGGGGACTGTTCCGCTGTTTGAACTGTCCCGGATAGTCCTGCGTCAGACTGCGGGGTGTCTTGCCAGCCCCCATTAGCCTTCCATTGCGGGAAAATATTGATGGTGGATTAATCATTGCTTTTCTCATTATCTTTCTCATCACTTTTCCGTTGACACGTACCTTCGAGGCGAGCACCATTTGCTCATCTAGCCAAGCATTTGAGCGAGGCCAAGCGGGAGAGCGCCATGCAACAGCGCGTTCACTCCCGTCTCGCGTTGCGCACGCTCCTCAAGTTTCGAACATGTGCGGAGGGGTGGATTGCCCGCGAATGGACCTGCTGGAAGCCGCGTAGCATAACCCATGACAGAACTGCCCCAGGTAGACCTCCGAATCTACACTGCCTCGCGTGTTGGGAAAAAGAAGGAGCAGATTCATGAACCACGTTCTGAAGCTGAACCGGCCTTTGGCGGTCCTCGACCTTGAGACTACTGGAACAGCGCCAGAGACAGACCGCATCATCGAAATAGCTATCCTGCTGGTCTACCCTGATGGGAAGGAGATTGAATATTCCAGGCGAGTCAATCCGGAAATGGCTATTCCCTGTGAAGCGACCAATGTTCATGGTATCCGGGACGATGACGTTAAGGACAAGCCCCCCTTTTGGGCCATTGCTCTAGAAGTAGCGGCGGTCCTCAAAGACTGTGATGTTGCGGGATTTAACGTAGCTGCTTTCGACCTGCGACTGCTGGCGAACGAGTTCGACCGCGCTGGCGTCGAATTCTCCATTGAGGACCGGGCAATCATCGATGCTCAACGGATATTCCACGTGAAAGAGCCTCGTGACCTCCAGGCCGCCGGCCGCTTCTATCTAAATACTGGACATGAGGATGCACACTCGGCATTGGCAGATGCCTCCCTGAGCTGGCGAGTCCTCAAGGCTCAACTAGAACGATATCTCGACCTCCCCCGCAACGTCGCAGAACTCCACGATTTCTGTAATCCGACCGCCGACAGATACTTGGACTCCGGGAGGAAGTTCGAGTGGAGGCACGGCCAAGTCGCATTTGCATTTGGGAAGAACCAAGGCCGCCTTCTCGAGGAAATCGCCGAAGAGGAACGCGATTACTTGAAGTGGATGGCAAGCAGCGATTTCCCGAGCGACACAAAGAAAATAGTTGAGGATGCCCTGGATGGAAGATTCTCCGAGCCGAAAACCAAAGGGCCAGGCGATAAGAGCCGTTTCGACTACGAAAAGGCGAGGTTCAAGAAAGTGGCTGCCTAGCCTGGCGTACGTTTACTTCCTGCGGGAAACTGGGAGGGTTAATGGGTTCCTAGCCAACGTGTATTTCACGGGCGGCCCGCATTCTCCCACAACCCGACAGGATTGGGACGATGGCATCAGGGCATTGAATGACGAGGCTGGAATTGCCAGTGCGGTGCCGTATAGCGCGTCAGTGTTTCTGGAGGCCGCCTTGCTTCGCGCCTCTCGATGGGGCAGCTTCGGCCCGGGGGATTTGAAGCACGGCAGGCTGTCAGTTGAGTATTACTCGTTGGCATTCCAGGTGCCCATGCTCCACGAACGGCACGACGTCTCGAAACTATTCGTCACACATCGCCTTGAAGTTCCTTCCTGAAGAACTCTCTAGGGACCGGCAAGCCCTGGAACGATTCCAGCGCGAGGTCCGCGCCGCCTCGGCACTGAATCATCCCAATATCTGCATCATCCCTGACATTGACGAACACGAAGGCCAACCCTTTATTGCCATGGAATTCCTCGAGGGCGGCACACTGGGGGAGCGCGTTGAGCGCGGCCCGCTGCCGGTCCTCGATGCCCTGGATCTTGCCTGCCAGATGGCTGAAGCCCTAGGGCTGGATGCCGAGAGGAGAATGCTTCCGGCACCGAGCCGAGGGAGAAGTATTTCTCTTAACATCCCCCTTTATCGGAGTAGCCGACATGCGACGACTAATATGCGATTCGACCACTGAACGGCCACATTGCGAACTGTCCCGCACTTGCAGGATTCCGCAGGCCCCTTGAAGCGCGGGGGAGTGGCCGAAGAATGGTCTGACAATGACAAAGGCGAATGCCGTAAACGGTTTCCGATGGCCAAGTCAACAAGACCGGCCTCTGGCTCACTGCAACCGTAATCTTGATTGCGGTGGTACGGGTCACCTTCAGAGGCAGCCGAGGGGGGAAGAACGAGTACGTCCGACCAGCACTGCCTGGGATATCACGCTTGCCAGTGAATCGACAAAGGAGTTCTGTCGGTTGAGGGAAGGTATACTCTCCGGCTCCGCCGGGTTTTGCAGCTCATCTGCCTAATTGAGCAGTTCTGTCAGCTTCGTAACTCGTCCGTCTTACGGAGGGCGTTTCCACCGGCGCGCAACGAATGCCGTTTTCTGTTCGGCGGTTATTATTGTCCCGTAGTCAAAGCTTCGCCCGCGCAACTGGTTGAGGTCGCCGTGATATCGATTTGACTACGTCATCAAAAAGGCAAGTAGATTTCACCGCGTAGCTCACTGGCCGGAGTGCGTCCCGTGGGGGCCTCTACGCCACTCATGGTGATCGGGCTAGAGTCTCCCCTTCAGCCTGGCAGTGCTTCGCTTGTGACAAGTCAGCGCCGAGAAGTTCCGAAGCTGCTGTGCGAATCGCATAGCTGGTGTCAGCGGTGCAGCCGGGATCAACGCGATGTTCGACCGCCTCCTTCACCACGGGCACGTCCTGCGGTGTCGTCCACCAAACTGGGAAACCAAAACAGGCTCTCCAGCGGGGAAGCCCGTAAGGTAGAGCGCTTTAGTCCCGCAATATCGTCCCCACGTGAGCATCCAGCGGCGGTGCCACTCAGGCCACACACTTTACAGTGGTGCTAGAGTGTTGCCACTCTGCACTGTGCTCATACCCCTTTACTGTGTAATATACGGCTTTGTCGAAAAATCGTCCCACCAGGCGCTGCAATTCTCGGTCTCCGTGCAGCTCTACGGCTGAATCAGCCATGCCCGAAAACTGAATGTACTCGAGGAGATGGATTTTGATCAGGCCCAACGAGTAAACGATTTCGTTGAGAGGAATCCCCTCGGCAAGCCGCCTCTTCCCCAACTGAGTGTAACTGGACTCAATCGCCGACTCGGTTTCGTCGTTGAGCCATTGTCCGAGGTTGCGATAAACATCATAAATCCGCACATGCAACTCTTCACGGGTAAGGTAGTGGTAGTGTCGCGTGCGACTGTTACTCATCAGAACACCGATGAGACCACGAGTCAACTGCTCCGCATGGTCCTCAATTATACGTACCAAGCGAGCGGAGAGCATGGCACACCTCCTTGCTGCTGGCATGTCCCCATTAGTTTGGAACTCCCATCTGGGAGTTCCACCTTGCCTGAGTGTACACCTGACGGCCTTGGTTTGGATCGCTCCAAGCTGGCTATCCGAGCGCGGACGGCGCCAAGTATAATCGGCATGAGCCCTCGCTAGAGAAATCGTGCTTGCGAGCCGGAAAGGAAACCGCTGCTACCGATGTCGATGGAGGGGCTTCGATGAAGACATCGGCCTTGAATTGCGATTTGCTAGACCTGGATATATCGAAATTGATTGAACATGTCCGGAAGAATTCGGCGCGATGGACCCATGTGCTCGAGTATGACGGCCCCGTCAACGAAAAGCCAGTGCTTGCGGACGGGGCTAGGCTCGCTGTTTTCTGGGTAGAATATAGCGTGAACCGCACAATTTGGGAGGGAAAACGCGACATACTTCCACCTCCAGCGTTCAAGCTGTGGTGGTCGGCAGCGAGGGGGCCCTCAGCAACTCCACCTCACCGATCCTGATAGATATTGATCAACTGCAACCGTGTAGCCTCCATAGCGTGCTCGACGACAGGCGCCCAGGCGGTCAGGAGGTCGCAACCGAGTTGGTGGTCCAGTTCAGCTTTGGCACGCAGGCAGGGACCGTCAATGGCAAAAGCGCGCGTCGGTTCGAGAGTCCGTGCGGAGTACTTGTAGTGATGAGGCGGGAACAGCCACGACCATCCTAGAATCTCACCATCCCCAACGGTCAGGACGCTGAGGGGGCCACGGTTCTCGCAGACCATCTGTAGCGCCACCTTCCCCTCACGAATGAGATAGAAGTTGGTGGCTTCTTCGCCCTCTTTGAAAACGATCTGGCCTGCGTCGAAACGGACATTAGACGCGCACCCAGCTATAGCCGCGAGGTGTCGTTTGGGGAAGTTCTCGAAGAACGGATGCTCACTCAAAGTCTTCTCTAGTGTTTCCATTGTTATCTCTCCATCTGCAGCTTATTCCGCGCGACTACGGAAAGGAACCAAGCTAATTCGGCGCTTCGCGCCTTGGCTGCGCGCAATGCGAAAGCCCGGCAATTCCTTGCCGGATTCGCCCGCCTTATGGATGCTTTAGACACAAATGGCACACAGGCAAAACCACTAGCCTGGCGAAACGACGTTTACCAACTGGAGGCGTGTGCCGATAAATCGGCTGGCAATCACCTCCGTGACTGCGCGGTAAAGTTCAAATCCCAGTTCATAATCCTCACGGCAAGCGTCCAACAGTGCCCCACCCTTGATCCCCAGGGCCTCCGTGTCTTCGATGGCTCGCACGGCGGCTGTGGCTAAATGGGGTTCCACCAGCGCTGACCAACTGAACATGTCTCCAACGTCACCGGTGCGGAGGATACGGCGCCCCAGCGTCGGTATATCCATCTCTACGGCTACTCTCCCGCTCTTAACAATGTAGAGATAGATGCTGTGATCACCCTCGCGGATAATGTCCTCGCCAGCTTTGAAGTGAAACGTCTGGGCAAGTGCCAATAATTTCGCTTGTGCATGGGGTGAAAACCTAGTAAGAAAGCTCCCGCCTGACGAAGCTCCTTGGGACATAAGGGCCTCCCTGGGTTTGCTTTGACTTCTCTTGAGCAAGCCTTGAACCAAATCGCTGAGCGGAGACTCAGGCAACGCGAGCCACTCGTGGGCCAAGTGGAGGCGGCCGAGAAAACGACATTGGGTCGAGTGGTGAAGCATTGGAGGCTCGGGTTGCGGCGGGTGGCCCAGTACTCTTTCCTGCGGCTGCGCTTTTTCAAGCCACCATCCCTTTCTGCGGAGCAATTGTGGAGGCTGCTGGGGAGGACTCCACTTTTTTGGTGGTTCTCACCCTGTCGAAGATTGGGAGTTTTCACTCATGCATGATTGGTTTTCAAGCGCTGTCCGTGTGGTGATAGTTGAATTTCTCGTCAGAGAGGCGAGCAGGGCCATGACAATTAGTTCTTTCCCGCACGCCGAGCGGTTACCTGTGAGAATCCCTGTTTTGGCAACAGCGTTGCCACCCACAGCACCGGAATTCACATTTCCGGCGGCGGGGTAATGTCGCCATGTGTGCGATTGATCGTCCGAAGCTCCTTCGGACCCAGCGCTACACTACTGGCTCCCCGCTTGAGACGGCTGCCACCCCCCTCCTGCCAAGGGCAGTCAAATCAAGCTTACAGAATAAACTTGTAACGCGAGGCCTTATTCATACCTGGCCACGGGAACTGCTGAGAACTTCACCACGTCCATGCCAGGGCACTAGCCAGTGCCATCTGAGCCCATTTCAGCGGAAGAACCCCCGTTCTTGTGCGGAGGTCTGACTTGTTAAGCGTTTCCACTACGTGTCCATTCTGTGCTTGCGGCTGCGGGCTGTATTTGTTAGCGGAGCCAAGAGAACTAGCTGGCGTCGCGCCGAGTGAAACCCACCCCGTATCGTCTGGGCGGCTTTGTGCGCGGGGATGGGGCGCCCACGAGGCTGCACTGTGGGGTAATCGGCTTAAGAAGCCGCTGATTAACAAACACGGAACGCTGGAGACGGCGTCCTGGGAAGACGCGCTCGATTGCGTTGCCAGGCGCATGACGGATCTGATTAAGGCCGGCAAGCCGGTTGGAGTCCTTGGCTCTGCTCGAGCGACCAATGAGGAGAACTACTTGGTCTGCAAACTCGCAAGGGCCGGGCTCCGGACCAACAATGTTGACTCTTGCCTCAACCGCGTTTGTGCCCCCTTACTAGGCGGTCTTGAGGATGTCTGTGGTGAGAACGTTCCTTCAGCCTGTATCGATGATATCGAAAGCAGCCAGACGATTCTTCTGACAGAAGGAGACTTGGCCCGGACACATCCGCGAGCCGCGTCTTCCGTGCTAAAGGCCGTGGAGGGAGGGGCGCACCTCATCACTCTCGGCTACCTCAGGACGCAGATGGCACGCCTCGCATCCCTTCACCTGGAGACTGCGCCGGGAAATGAAGGCGAGGTGATTGACAGGCTTCTTGCCGCTGCCCTTAGCTTAAGGGTGGAGGATCCGAACTGGGTAGGACAGCACTGCAATGGACTCGATGAGCTGCGACGGGCGGTAAGCTCCGCCCGTCTGACTGACGAAGTGAGCCAGGCAGCGGAGTGGCTGGCGCGCGCCGAGCGAGCCGTGATCTTGATGGCACCTCCCATTGGCTACTCGAGCCAGGCTCGCAGGGACGTTGCGGCCCTGGCCACGCTGGCGGCCCTCACCGGCCATCTGGGAAAACCCGGCTCGGGCCTCTTGCCGCTTCTTCCCCGGAGCAATGCACGCGGGGCTTGCGACATGGGAGTCACTCAGGGTTACCTGCCAGGCCACCAGCCAATCTGCGACCCGTGCGCCCAGCAGCGGTTAAGCGACCTTTGGGGTCAACAACTGCCCCCGGACGAAGGTTTGGATGCCGAGAGCCTGTTGCAATCCGTGAGTGGGCTAATTGTCCTGGCAGATGATCCGCCTTCGGTGTTGCCGATCGGGCAGCGGTCCATGGCGGCTCTGGCAAGAATCGAGTTCTTAGCGGTTCTGGATGCCTTTGAGACATCCACTTCGAGAATTGCTCATGCGGTACTGCCGATTGCGTGCTTTGCCGAAACCGAGGGAACCATCACCAACATGGAAGGAAGGGTCCAGGAAGTTCATGCGGCGACGGATCCACCTGGGGAGGCAAGGCCCGGATGGCAGGTGCTTGCTGGGCTCTGTGCTCGGTTCGGCGTCGGCGTTTCATACAACTCAGCCGGCGATGTCCTCAACGAAATCGGACTTGCAGCACCGCTCTACGCTCGGAGAGAGCAAGGGATGCCAAACAAGGTATGGGGAGGGCAAGCGGTTCAGGGTTTCAACGGGAGAAAGTACAACCTCCGCGCGGCCGGGGTCGCAAGCCTGCCCACTGATGATCGCCCAGCTCTGCTAATGCGGGACGAAGTTTTTGACTGGGGTAGCGACCCCCTCATTTCAAATTCGCCCACCTTAAGTCGCGACTCTCAATCGCAGCGCAAGCTCTTTCCAAAAGGGTTCGTGGAAATCGGGAAGCCATATGCGGACGAGGTCGGTATCCCTCTGGGGCGGCAGGTGAGGCTGACCTCGGTTACCGGCCAGGCGGTCCTTCCGCTTCGATTACGGCCGGGTCTGAAGTCCGGTGTGCTGGTTGTGCCTTTTGCGTTCCGTGATCATGTCGCCGCAGTGCTGGGCGCAGATGGTGTAACGGCGGTCCGACTAGAGCAGGCCTAACATGCAGCCAATCACTCTCGCTCTCCAGAAACGGGATGGAACCCAATGGCTTGAGAAACTGCTGAGTCTGGGCGAGGTCATCGCACCGGTGCATGGAAGCGGGGAGGACGTTATCTTCTCGACACCCGCATGCGCCGACGCTGTGTTGTGGGATTTCGTGAATCCGCTCCACCCACCCAAGCGAATCGTACTTCCGCAAACCGACCCTCTCGTGAAGATCAAACACAACGGTCAGGGCCACGAGGTCGAGCCCATTTATGATGACGCGCCGCGGATCCTGTTCAATGCGCGCAGTTGTGATGCAAAGGGTATTGCTTTTTTGACCCGCATGCACGAGATGGAACCAGCGGATGAGTCGTACCTCCGTCGTGCCCTTCGCCTCACCGTCATCAGCCTCGCGTGCACCGCTCCGTGTCCATTGGGGTTCTGCGTATGTACGAATTCGGGTCCTTTCCTGAGCGACGGTTACGACGTGCAGTTAACCGACCTGGGAGAGAATTACTTGGTCGAGGTTGCGAGTCAAAAGGGTCACGCGACCGTCTCGTGTGCCCCAAGCCTCTTTCGCCCGGCTACGGAGAGCGAAATAGCGCAGCGAAAACGGTTGGAGGCGGAAGCGAAAAACCATTTTGGAGAGGAGACCTGTCATTTTGCCTCGGCCATGAGGCGCGTTTCTACGGGGCGTGTGTCCGATGCGCTGTGGCAGAGGATGAGCGACTGGTGCCTCGAGTGTGGCGCATGCAATTTCGTTTGCCCCACCTGTTACTGCTTCAGTGTTAAGGACCTGGGCCGAAACGGCGGCTGGGTTCGCTGTCGAATGTGGGATTCCTGTCAATACACAGCTTTCACGTTGGAAGCCTCGGGCCATAATCCGCGCGCGGAGCGAAAAGAAAGGATGAAACGTCGTTTCTTCCACAAAGTAAGCGCACAGTACTACCAGCGTGACGCGATGGTGGGGTGCGTCGGTTGTGGGCGGTGCATCAAGGCGTGTCTTGGAACCACCAGCATGCCGGCGGTGGTCAGTGCCATCAGGAAGGGGAAATGGAATGAATAACGTATACCTTCCAACTGTTGCGCAACTGGTGAATGTCTGCGATGAAACGCCGGACACCAAGACGTTCGCGTTGCGGTTCCGTGAGCAAGGCAACGGCAACCACTTCCACTTCCTTCCTGGGCAATTCTTCGAACTATCCGTGTTTGGGTACGGAGAGGCTCCGTTTTGCATCGCCTCGAGCCCTACCCGGCCGGACACCTTCGAGGCCACGGTCAGGCGCACGGGGCAGTTGACCGATGCGCTGCACCGGCTTGGCAATGGCGAGGAGGTCGGGGTACGCGGTCCCTTTGGTAACGGCTTTGACGTGGCAGCGGCGGGTGGCAAAAACCTGCTGTTCGTGGCCGGCGGCATCGGCCTTCCTCCGCTGCGCAGTTTGATTTGGAATGTCTTGGATGAGCGCGAGAAGTTCGGGAAAGTGACAATTCTCTACGGCGCCCGGACTCCCACCGACTTGGTTTACAAGCAGGAGCTCCAGGAATGGGCCAAACGGCCGGACGTGGAATTCCACGTTACGGTGGACGTGGCGGACGCCAGTTGGAAGGGCAACGTGGGCGTGGTCCCGATTTTGTTCGAGAAGACCACTCTGCATCCGGAGTCCACCTTGGCGTACGTTTGTGGCCCTCCTGTCATGATCCGGTTTGTGGTGCGGGACCTCTTCGTGCGCGGTTTCAAAGACGAGGCAGTGATCTCCACCCTCGAACGGATGATGCAATGCGGCATCGGGAAATGCAACCACTGCGCCATTGGCCATCGCTATGTCTGCCGGGATGGTCCGGTTTTTAACTATAGTCAGATCAAGGAGCTGATCGAGTAGCGAGATGTGTGCCTGGTAGGGCCGGGGCATTTCCCGGCGGCGTGGCATACCTACTTGTGCTGGGTAATATGAACCTGCGGGAACAGCTTCTCAGTGCGACGCAAGGCAATGTGGTCGTGATGGGCATTGGCAATCCGTGCCGAGCCGATGACGCAGCGGGAAGCCATGTGGCGCGACAGATCGCCGAGTGTCCAGGCGTGCACGTGATCGATGCTCAGGATGCTCCGGAAAACTACCTCTGCCAGATCGAGCAACACCAACCCGACGCCGTCGTAATGATTGATTCTGTCGATCTGGACTCTGCCCCTGGATCGGTGGCACTTTTGGAGAGTGGCCGGACGACCGGGTACTACCCGAGCACTCACCGTGTTCCCATGCGTCTGCTCGTGAGTTACCTCGAACGGACGACGCACGCGCGTATATTCCTGCTGGCGATTCAGCCGCGTCAAACGGAATTCCTCCAAGCGATGAGTGCGGAAGTGTCTTCGAGCGTTGAAGCCATTACTGACGTGTTGAACGATGTTCTACGTACGCGAAGCGCTCCTGCCAATGCGGGCTTCTCAGGCCCGGGGAAAGGGGTGGTGCCCGCGTGATCACCACGGTTGCAATCATTATGCTGGTATTACCAGCGGCGGGAGCCCTGCTGTCAGTGCTTCTGGGAAGGCGCGCTCGCCCCGCCGCCCTCGTGACTGCCGCAATCGCAACCGGGTTGGCCGTCTGGATCGCAGCCTCGGCCCATGGCGCTGCCTACACCGCAATGCTGGGGAGCCTTCCCTGGCTGCGTGGCGTCGTTGCGGGGCCCATTCTGGGTATTTTTATCGATCCCTTGGCTTCATTGATGTTACTGGTCGCAGTCCCCATCGGCTTGCTCACGGTTCTGTATTCGACCCAATATCTCACCGACAAGAACCTTGAGCACCCGGTGTCGAGTGAGCATTATGGGCGATACTACTTCTGGCTCCTGCTGTTCATCAGCAGCATGGTGGGAGTGGCAACGGCGCCTAATTTCCTACAGTTCTTCGCATTTTGGGAACTCACGACTTTGTGTTCGTGGGCCCTCATTTCTTTTCACCAGAACGAGCGCAGCTTGCGGGCTGGATTCAAGGCCCTGTTGATGACTTACGCCGGAAGCGCTTTTTTCCTGCTGGCCATTCTTATCATCTTTGCTCGCACCGGCTCGTTCGAGTTCGCCTCTCTGGGCGCGCTGCCCGGGGGTTTGAAGATAACGGTGATGATCTTTCTTCTGATCGCGGCTTGGGCAAAGGCGGCGCAGGTCCCTTTCCAGACATGGCTTCCGGACGCTATGGAGGCCCCCACACCGATCAGTGCTTATCTCCACGCGGCCGCCATGGTCAAGGCGGGTGTCTACCTGATGGCCAGAGTCATGAGCAGCGGGTGGAAAATTCCCACGAACGTCTGCCTGCTCATGGCCGGCATGGCGCTGCTCACGATTTTCGTCGCTCTATCTTTCTACTTTGTACAGGATGACCTCAAGCGGCTGTTGGCTTATTCGAGCATCGCTCATCTCGGCTACGTGTTTCTCGGGCTCGCGATCGGAGGGCTGGGATCAACTTTGGGTTTGCGCGGCGGTGTTTTGCATATCATTTGCCACGGCTATAGCAAAGCCACTCTCTTCTTTTGCGCGGGTGCCATCGCTTACGCTACCGGCACTCGTTCCATATCGGCCTTGCATGGCTTGGGAAAAATCATGCCGCTCACGGCCGCAGCATTTTTCGTCGGGCTGCTGAGCGTCACCGGAGTTCCACCGCTGGCGTGTTTCTGGAGCAAGCTCATGATCCTTTCGGGCGCTATGCGCCTTTCCGGACCTCTCGGACCTCTTATCCTCATTTTCGTCCTTTGCGAAACTCTGGTTTCCTTCGGTTGGATGCTCTATATCGCGCAGAAAATCTTCCTGGGCGCGCCCTTGGTAGCGGTTCCCGCCGAGGTGGATCCTCCCTTTGCGATGAACGTCACATTGATCATCCTGATGATCGGTTGTGTAGCAGTACCCTTTGTGGGCATGCCTTTGGTGCAGTTAATAGGGAAATAGAATGGTCAACCCCGTTCACAACGTCGAAATCAGCATCTTGATTCTCGTGGCGGGTTCGCTGGTGAGCCTGCTCTTTGCGAGCCGCCGCAAATTGTGCGGGTGGATCAGTTGCGCCTTCGTTTGTGCCTCTTCCGTGTGCACCGGGCTTGCGATTGTGGGAGCCTGGTCGGTGGCCTCGGGCGAGCAGACGCTCCTGCGTTTGCCTCAATTAGGCGCAAGTCTCTCACTGCGGATTGATCCCCTCAGCGCCATTTTCCTTGGCATCGTTGCCCTGATCGCCCTGCTCAGCACTCTTTACTCCGTGCGATACATGGAACATTACGGCCGCGATGATGTGGCGAAGTTTTTCCCGCTGCTGCTTCTCTGCGTTGCCAGTATGACGGGGGTTCTGGTCTGCACGGATTTCCTGTTCTTTCTCATCTTCTGGGAATCCATGACATTGACCTCGTACTTTCTAGTGACCTTCGAAAGCGAGAACCCCGCTAGCCAGCGCGCCGGGCTGAAGTATTTCATCATCACCCACGGCGCCACGCTTTGCATGGTGGCTGCCGCGCTGATGCTGTGGAGGACCTCCGGATCATTCTCTTTTGCCGCTATCCGACAAACGCTCTCTGGCCTGTTGACCACTCGACCGTTCCTGGCTCACGCGGTCATCCTGCTCTTCTTCCTGGGGTTCGCTACCAAAGCCGGCGTCCTGCCCATGGGCGATTGGCTTCCCGATGCGCATCCTGTTGCGCCCTCAGGCATGAGCGCCACGCTTTCAGGCGCGCTCGTCAAACTGGGAATATATGGCCTGATTCGCCTCTTCTGTTCTTTTCTGGTGGTGTCTCCGTCGCTGAGGATATGGGGAATCATTGTGGCGCTTGCCGGCACGGGATCGCTGTTCGTTGGAACCCTGACCGCGCTCAGGCAGACCGACACGAAGCGTCTGATGGCGTTCCATACTATCGGCCAAATCGGTTACATCTGTCTGGGGCTTGGAGTTGGGGCGTACTGTCTCGAAGTATCTCCTGCCCTGGCCTCGATTGCTCTCGGCGGGGCGATCCTGCACGCGATTAATCATGCCTGCTTCAAGTCGTGTTTGTTCCTCGGAGCAGGCTCGGTGCTCTATCGGACCGGCGAACGGGACATGGACAAGCTGGGGGGCTTGGCAGGTTTCATGCCCTACACAACGGGGACCACAGCTATAGCGTCGCTGAGCATCGCAGGCGTGCCGCCGCTTAACGGCTTTGCCAGTAAGTGGCTGATCGTGGCCGGCTGCCTACTGGCAGGAGTGCAATTCCCCGTGTTCCTGGTGCTTGGATTAATTGCACTCTTCATCTCGCTCGCCACGCTCGCCTCCTTCTTGAAGGTGCTGGGCTCGGTCTTTTTCGGAAGGGCGGATGAGAAACGCGCAGTCCGGGAAGTGCCGCTTTCGATGCTCGTGCCCCAGGTTGTGCTGGCTGGCCTGTGTGTCTTGCTCGGCGTTTTCCCCCAACTTGCATTGCGCATTGTTGGGCATGCGATTGAAGGGGTGACTGCCCTGCCGGTGGCGAGCTTCGAGACAACACGTCTATGGGACGGTCTCTTACTGGTGGTCAACGGATCCTTGGTGAGTTGCTGGGCGCCCCTCGTAGCGCTGGGAGCTTTGGCAGTTTTGGGGGCGTTCTCCTGGGGGATTCAGAGGGCAGGTGCGTCGAAAACAAGGTCTGTGCCCGTCTGGTACTGTGGCGAGGAGCACGATGCGGACACCGTTCGTTACCCTGCCAGCAGTTTTTACTTGCCCTTCAAACACGCGTTCCAAGGGATCTATCCCAGCCCGAAGGTGCACGTGCCGAGATTCCCCGCTCCGCTCCGTCGCGCCCTCAATTTCGACCAATGGCTCTATACCCCTGCGACCAAAGCCATAGATAAGCTCGCCGACCGCGTAAGCCGAACGCACGTCGGAATCCCGCAAATCTACCTTCTGTGGATCGTCATTGGTGCCATCCTGGTGACTGGAATCCTGGTGTGGATCAGGGGGTGAGAGGAGATGAACATGACAGATCAGGCGACCACCACGCGGGTTAGGGAAATCGTCGCCGCGCGCTGCGACGGGGCTCTCCTCTCCGTCACCCAACCCCACCCCGACACCCTCCAGTTCCGTGTGGAAAAGACAGGCCTGCGGGCTGTCGTGGAGGGTCTGGTCCACGACCTGCAAGCTCGCTTCCTGATTTCCGTGGGGACCGACGCGCGGCCCATTACCGGTGATTTCACCATTCTGCATTTGTTCTCGCTGGACCGCGAGCATTTGTACATACTCCTTGAATCTCCCGTGTCCGATAAAGAGCTGAGCATCCCATCCATCACCGAAATCATTCCGGGCGCCAATTGGGCAGAGCGCGAATTCCGGGACGCGGTCGGCGTCCATCCCGAAGGGCATCCTGATCCGCGCCGCCTACTATTGGCAGACGATTGGCCGGAAGGCGTATTTCCCTTGCGAAGGGATTTTCCATACAACTACCAGCCTCCGCCCGCTGAAAATGTGCGGCCGCAGCTTCGCGAGCCTCCCGCGGGCGCAAGCGTGATGCCGATGGGACCCTTCTTTCCGGTTCTCGAGGAACCTGCCTATTGGCGCTTGTTTGTCGAAGGCGAGACGGTAGTTGGATGCGACACGCGCATCTTTTACAACCACCGCGGAATTGAGAAACTCGGCGACAGCGTTTTGACCTACAACTCAATCCCCTACCTCGCCGAGAGGATTTGCGGAATTTGCGGCTTCATTCATTCCACTTGCTATTGCCAAGCGGTGGAGAAGGCGGCCGGCATCGACGTGCCGCGCCGGGCCAGATATATCCGAACCATCATGCTGGAGCTCGAGCGGATTCACTCCCACTTGCTTTGGTTGGGTATTGCCGGGCACATCATTGGTTTCGACACTGTACTCATGCAGACTTGGCGCATCCGCGAGCCGGTGATGTGGCTCTGCGAGGAGATCTCCGGTAACCGCAAGACATATGGCATGAATACGGTGGGCGGACTACGGCGCGATCTCCCCAACGAAATGAAACCAAAGCTCCTCGAAACGCTGGCCACAGTGGAAGAGGAGTCCGTGGCAGTTCGAAACGCCATCATAGGCGATACTACCTTGCACGCCAGGACCCGGGGAGTCGGCTTGCTGTCGAACGAGTGGGCGAAGAAGATTTGCACCGTCGGCCCGCCGGCGCGTGCTTCCGGGGTGGCCATTGACGCCCGTCTCGATCATCCCTACGCAGCGTACGATGAGCTACCTCCTCAGATCGCCACGCAGACGGCAGGGGATACTTGGGCTCGCGTGGTGGTGCGGGTGACCGAGTTGCTGGAGTCGATTCGGCTGGTTCGCGAGGCCCTCTCGGTGATTCCGGATGGTCCGATTTGTGCCGAAATCAAGGATGAGATTCCGCCGGGCCGGGTTGGGGTGTCGGTGGTCGAAGCGCCACGGGGCGAGGCAGTCCACTTTGTACTGACGGGTGGTGATAACCGCCCGTACCGGTGGAGAGTGCGTGCGCCCACCTACCCGAACCTGCAGGCAATGCCGGCGATGGTCGCCAATGCGAACATCGCAGATGTGCCGATTACCCTGGGTAGCCTGGACCCATGCTTCTCATGCACGGAGCGCCTGGAGACCGTCGACCGGAGGACGAATAGCGTTCGGGTTTATTCCCACGCGGAACTTCTGGAGATCTCCAGGAAGAAAAGGTCCAGCGAAGTCTCAAAGCAGACCGTTGGGCGAGGAGGGTCGCAATGACCGTCTGGCTCATGAAGACTTTCCTGCTCAGCGTGCTGAACGTGGCGGCCGCTTTACTATTGTCACCGCTCTGCGAAGGCGTGATGCGCAAGCTTCGCGCCGCGATTCACTCCCGAGTGGGCCCACCTGTCATCCAGCCCTATTGGGACATCCTGAAACTCCTGGGTAAGGAGGACCTCCGCAGCACAGGAGGAGCCGTCTACGCAGCCTTGCCGGCGCTCACGCTGGGTTCTGTGCTCTTTCTCGCGACGCTGGTTCCCATGGGGAGCGATGCACCGTTGGCCTTCGCGGGCGATTTGATCGTCGTGCTCTACGTGGCGGCAATGAGCAGCGTACTGCTCATGCTCGCAGGTTTTGCCAGCGCCAGCCCTTATGCTTCCATAGGCAGTTCGCGCGAAATGATGATGCTCTTGTCTGTCGAGCCGATCATGGCCATTGCCCTCGCCGTAGGCGCGTTCAAGGCGGGGACCTTGACCTTAGGCGGCATCGCGAGTTGGCAGGTGCAGAACGGACCGAGCATCAGCTTGGCGATTGGAGGCGTGGCGTTCTTCCTGGCTCTGCAAGCGGTGGTAGGTAAATTGCCCTTCGACATTGCCGAGGCCGACCAGGAAATCATGGGAGGCCCGCTGGTGGAGCAGAGCGGTCCGCGCTTGGCGCTCTTCCGATGGTCGATATGGACGAAGCAACTCGTGCTCACTTTTTTGCTGGTCGAAGTGTTCTTTCCTTGGCCGCACTCCGGGATCTACTTGATTGATCTAATCGCTACGATCGCCAAGGTGCTTGTCCTGCTGATCCTGGTGGCGGTTGTTGACGTGGTAAATCCGAGGCTGCGCGTGGATCAAGCCATGGGATATTTCATGCGCGTCGCGGTGTCATCGCTGGCGGCCCTGGCGTTTGCAGTGATCGGAAGATAGCGGGAGGTTACGGTGTTCCTCAGCAAGCTGCGAGAAGCGCTGATTTGCTTGAAAGCCGGGCGTGTCACCCTCGGATATCCGTTTGTGCCGCAGGAACCCAAACCTGGGTTCCGCGGCAAGCTGACCATCGACGCCGATTTATGCTTCGGATGCGGTGGGTGTGCCAATGTTTGTCCTGCAGGCGTAATCGTCGTGTCTGATCTCGAACAGCACATGAGGAGACTCGAGTTCTTCTGGCGAAGGTGTACGTATTGCGGCAAGTGCGAAGAGGTTTGTCCCGAAAAAGCCATCCGCCTAAGCCAGCAATTCGAAACTGCCACCAACGCTCCCCAGGACATGTACATGCGCCTGGAGGTTTTTATGGGACCCTGCCAGAGGTGCGGCAGGTGCTTCCCACCTCCCACGGCGCTCGAGCGGATGATGAAAACCGGCTTCAGGGAGGGCTTGGGAGGAGGTCGCGCATGAGCCCGAATGCGCTGCACAGCGGTCTGATCGAAACCTTAAGCTTGACGATGGTGATTACCTCCGTGGCGGCGGTCGAGACGCGCAGGCTCAGGCTCTCGATCTTCGCCTACCTCTGCCAGGCGCTGCTGATCGTGGGGTTGCTGCTGAGTTTCGCCGCGGTCAACAAGGCGCTTTATTGGTGGGCCGCCACCGCATTCGTCACCAAGGCCGTCCTTACACCCTGGTTCCTTTTCCGTGCCATCCGCGGCGTGGATGACCGCGAATTGAAGCCGGTGATCGGTTTTGGCCCCTCCACCGTGATCGCTGCCTTGTTGATGTTAAGTTTCTTCCGTCTCACCCACGGCCAAATGGCCATTCTATCGCCCACTGAACTGGGACAACTTGGGGTTTTCAGAACGAATTTGGCGGTCGCCTCCACCGTTTTCGCACTGGGTTTGTTCGCCGTCCTGACGCGCCGGGATGCCATCAAGACAGTGATCGGGCTTTGTCTGCTCGAAAACGGAGTGCATCTGAGCCTGGTGAGCTTGGCGCCCGCCTTGCCCGAGACCGCGCTCTTTGGTGTCGCCACAGAAGTCGTCGTGACGGTTTTCCTTCTCCTCTACGTCATTGTTGGAGTGCGGAAGGTTTTCGGCTCCACCGATACGTTTGAGTTGCGGGAATTAAGGTGGTGAGTATGTCTGGAGAAGTGCTCAACGAGGTATCGGTTCTGCCCGCTGCTGTATTTCTCTTACCGGTGTTCGCGGGCGTGATCGTGTTTTCGGCGACGCGGCTGGGTCGAACTTTTCAACAATGGATTTCCGTGTTGACGGCGGCTCTGGTCACCGGGTTGAGCGGCTGGATGGCATACCGCACGCTCTCGGGCGTCGCGCTTATCACCTGGGGCCGTGAGCTTCGCGTCGATGCCTTGAGCGCGCTGATGGTGGTTATTATCTCCGGTATCGGACTGCTGGCGTCTGTTTACTCCACACGATACCTCGGGGAAGGCAAAACGGAAGGCGTTTCCGCTAGTCGTACGCGGGTCTTCTACGGTCTTCTGATGTGGTTCCTGGGGACCATGTTGTGGGGGTGTGTGACCAACAACGTAATCATGCTTTATGTGGCCATTGAGGCCACTACGCTCACCTCCGGCCTGCTGGTGGCTTTCTATTGGGATCGGCGTGCGCTCGAAGCCGGTTACAAGTACCTGATGTTGTTAACCATTGGGATTACATTTGCTTTGTTCGGGTGCGTGTTGCTTTACGCCGGCGCAGCGAGTACTCATAAGCTCGCCGGCGCAAGCGCATTATTGATCAGCGACATTCGTGGCGTGGTTCAATTCATCCCGCGAGGGACCGCAGCCATCACCATCGCATTTCTAGTCATCGGATTCGGGACGAAGGCCGGAATTGCTCCGTTCCATCCCTGGCTGCCTGACGCGCATGCCGAGGCGCCCACCCCTGTCAGCGTACTGTTATCGGGCGTGATGATAAAAATGGCAGCCTATGCCTTGGCCCGCACGGTGAGCATATTCTATCCTGCCTTGCCTCAGATCACGATCTTCCTCGTCGCGCTGGGGACACTGACAATGCTCCTCGGCATCATCCTGGCTTTGACCCAAAATGACCTGAAACGCCTACTGGCCTACTCATCCGTAAGCCAGATGGGCTATGTTCTGGCCGGAATCGGACTCGGAACTTATCTGGGTTGTTATGGCGGCCTTTTTCACTTGCTCAATCACGCGCTCTACAAATCCCTGTTGTTCATGTGCGTAGGAGCTGTCATGTACGCTACCGGCGCCAGGCGAATATCCGAGCTCGGAGGACTGGCCAGCCGCATGCCGATCACGAGTGGGTGTTTCTTCCTGGGGGCGCTGGCCTTGTCAGGTTTTCCTCCCCTCAATGGGTTCTGGAGCAAACTGACTTTATATCTGGCGTTTGCCCACGCCGGACTGTGGTGGGCAGCGGTCATCGCCATCCTGACCAGTGTGCTGACCACGGTGGTTATGGTTCGCGCGGGCTATAGAGTCTTTTGGGGAAAATGCGTGCTCGAAGGTGCCGCAGCGGCAAACCCCAAGGGAGTCCCAGCTCGGATGTCCGTTCCCATGGTAGTGCTCGCCGCTACCTGTGTGTTGCTAGGAGTCTTTCCCCAGGCGCCCTGGCCCTTGCTGGACCGCGCGGCAACGGTTTTGGCAACCCTGGGAAGGTGACTCGCTGAGGTGTTGTCATGTTGAGACGACTTTGCAAAAAGGCTTTTACCAAGGCACTTTGGGTATACCACGCTAACACAGGGGCATGTAACGGTTGCGATATCGAAGTGATTAATGTCCTCACCCCTTATTATGATGCTGAGCGATTCGGGATCAAGCTCGTTGGTTCTCCGAGGCATGCGGATGTGCTGTTGGTTTGCGGACCTGTCACCCGCCAGGTCGCCCCGGCCCTGAAGCGACTTGTGGAAGCCGTTCCGAATCCGAAGCTCACGTTCGCCATTGGGTCGTGCGCGACGGGCGGAGGCTGCTGGTTCGACACCTACAATGTACTCGGGGGCGCGGACAAAGTGATTCCGGTCGATTTTTATGTTCCAGGTTGTCCTCCCCGGCCGGAAGCCATCCTCTATGGGGTGGCCTATGCCTTGGGATTGGTACCCAAGAAAGTGGCCGAGGAGAAACTGAGTCAAGAAACGGTCGAGGAGTTGGCGCGAGGCAAGTCGATTATGGCGGGGAAGCTCCATTGCGAGAGTCCGCCGCTTGTCAGCTAATTATCGCTAGAGGTGTTGCCATGGAAACTATTCAGACTGTCCTAACTGCACATCCGTTCTTCGCTGACTTCCCGCCACACCATGTCGAGCTCGTTGCCGGGTGCGCCTGGAACGTGCACTTTGATGCGGGAAGGTTCATCTTCCACGAGGGCGAAGACGCCGACAAGTTCTATCTTCTTCGTGAGGGCAAAGTTGGGTTGCACATAGCCTCCGAGCGCCGCGGGCCTCTCACCCTCCTAACTCTCGGGCCGGGTGAAATTCTGGGCTGGTCCTGGATGTTTCCTCCGTATCGGTGGAAGTTCTCGGTGAAGGCCCTCGAACCAACACGCGCTTTCGCTATCGACGGTCTGTGCCTTCGTGGCAAGGCTGAGCAGGACCACGATCTTGCGTACGAACTGTTGAAGCGATTTGCACGTGTTTCCGGAAGCCGCCTGGAGACGATGCGCCTGCAACTTGTGAGTGCCTACAAGGACGAGCTGACATCTGTGGGGGGCGGCAGCAGGTCCTAAGTGGCCATCGCCTTCCAGATGCTCTTCCGAGACTCTCCAAGTCTCCTCAGAGGGTAAGTGTGGCAGCTTGAGAGGTCTTGTTGTCGCGGTTTCTGCAACACCTCTACCGATGCGGGGAATACCCAAGTCCCGCATCATGCGCAGGCCGATCTCTTCGGCCGCGCCGACGCCACCCTCGTAATAGGTGGGAGTCATCAACTCCGGAGAAATGGTGTCGGCGCAGCCTAAGCTTTCTAAAATAGCGCGTTGAAACAGGCCACGCGCCAACGGCGACGACATCAGGAAACAGACCATCATTCCGCCCGACGACTCACCGAAGATGGTAACGTTTGCCGGATCTCCGCCGAACTTGGCGATATTGCGCTGAACCCATTGCAGTGCGGCGATCTGGTCGAGAATCCTGTAATTTCCCGAGGCGTGATGCGGAGATTCCGCGGTGAGGGCAGGATGGGCTAGGAAGCCAAGGGCCCCAAGGCGATAGTTCATGCTGACCAAAACCACTCCCTTTCGGGCCAGCGTGGGGCCCATAGGCCAAAAGTGGCTGGCGCCCATGCTGCCGCCCCCGTGAATCCAGACCATGACGGGGAGTTTCTCGGCGGGACGATCTCCCGCCATGTTCGTCGTCCACACGTTCAAATAGACACAATCTTCGTCGGTGTGGTACGTCTAATAAGGTTCGAAGGTCTGATTCATTTCCTTTGTGTAGGCTTCCATCCATCCTGCCGGGACCTGCTGCGGACAAGCCGCCCCGTACGAGTTTGCCCGGCGACTGCCGGGCCATTTATCGACGGGCTGGGGAGGCCTTCCAGCGTCGTTCCCCGGTGGGCGGCGCGGCGAATGGAATGCCGAGGAACAGGACGTCATCCGGTGCCGCCCAAACTACGCGCCTTTGAGCGTCCCGGAATCAATGGTCACAAGAAGACGGGAATCGATCTGAGGTTGTGCGGGCGTGAAGCTGACACAGCAGAGGATGGCGAGGGGAGACCATAGTCGCAGGAGACATTTCACGGCACACCTAACGGATATCGCGGCGTTGGCCTAGCTGCTGAATCGGCTATCAGGATACGCCCGAGCAAATGATAACGCATAGGTTAGAGAAGATGCAGCTTATTGCGCAGGATCTTCTCGTCGCCACCCAATGAAGCACCCTAAGATAGTAGTCACAAAATCGCGTTAGCGCGTACAACCGAGAATCGGCTGGTCACTTGGCATATCGGCGACTCGGAAGTTGGTTCACGCCATCGCATATTACTCCTGCTCTATGGCCAAGGCATGTTTACCAATAGCTGTCGATAACGGCCTCAAACCACCACCAAACGAGTGTCGGCCTGCGAATCTTCGAAGGCGACGAAATTGGAGAGGCTCCTTGCAATCGGCCCCACTCTCCGGCTACGCTTATATCTCGGCGGCAACACGAAATGTCAGGCACGGAAAAAGACCGGCTCGCGGCATTAGTAGTCGATCAGCACTGCGCTTTCGAACAGGCACTCGCTGGGAGCCAGAGGCGCAATCCGACGCATGAGTTCAGGTCCTTCGCTACGGCGATACGACAGTACGTACAGGCCACTCGCGCCGACAAGATGCTACACCGGAGTGTTGTCCAGGCCGTGAACGGGTTGGTCGAGTATTTGCAAAGCGAACGCAAGAGGGTGCCGGACGAAGTCTTGCTCGAAGCCGAAAGATTGGAATGCTTGCTCTTCTCTGGCTACGATCCGCACTTCGACGGGGATGAGCCTCCTGGTCTGTGATTTAGCCTCCCATCACTGCAGCGATCCTATCGTGTCTGTTGCTCGCGAAGCCGCCTTCCTAGACCTCGGTCGTCGCGTGCCCCGGATAATTCGGCGGGACGCCAACGACATCGGGATCTCGGCGGAATCTAAACGCTACGGCGTCACATAGTGTTGATCTTCGCTGGCAGCCATTCTCCGGGAAGCCGACTTTTCATTCCAGATCCACAAGCGGGTTCGCAACTGTTTCGAGGGAGTCGGATACATTTCGTTTTATGTATGCACCCCACTGACGCGAGCAACATCTGTGTCACCCCGTTCAACGTGCGACCTGTCCTGGCTTCTTAACGGTCCTGCACCGCGGGACGCCGACGCCATCCGCAATGCTGTACCACGAATGGCCTCCTACTGCCTGCGAAGCACATTGGCTTGCAGCAGCGCGGACTGATGCGGTGTCAGGAGCTCACGCCCACGCCTCGCCAAATTGGCATCGGGCCGAATTCAATTGGCTTTGCTCATGCTTACCCCCGATATTTGGCCGCAGGTTGGCGCGGCGGTTTGACCGTCGCTCTGCACTCCGGCCACGCCTCCCCGCCAAACCGCATTCAGCCCGTGCCGAGGATAATTCCAACTCGAAAGCCGACCATGTGCACGACCTCTCCGGACTCGATTGACCAAATGTGATGCCGGAACTCGAATCGCAGGCCGATGCGGCGGCGCAGCCAGTAATTCACTCCACCACCATAGTGAATCGCTATTGCTCCGCCTCTTCCGGCCAGTAGAGAGAGCCCCCCGTCCGCGAAAGGATCGAATTTGCGCTTCGAATCCTTCGAGATGAAATGAAAGGCGGGGGTCACCGACGCCAAGCCCGTCGTGACCGCGTACAGGTTGGTTACTGGCTTGAGCACGCCGATTTCACCGCCCAAGGCGAACCGGTCGGTGAGGTGGCCCTCACCCCCTCCTCCCACATGGACGAAGTCCCCGTTCCAGCGTGTGTAGGCGCTCTTGGGCACGACCACCGGCCCGCCAAACACGTACACATAGCCGCTCGACATCTGGCCTGAGGCCGGCAAAGAAGCGAGTAGCATAATCAGCAATCCAAGGCTTGCCTTGAGCATCGCATTCCCCTTTCAGCTCAGGCTCATTTTCCAGGCTTCGTCGCGGCGCGATAAACGTCGTGCCAGCCGCCGGTGGGGATGGCGGCTCCCAGGCCAGCGCCTAGAACGCCTCCCCCAAACCCTAACATGGAGACAGTCCCAGCATCGACACAGGGCCCCTGCACGCATTTCCCTGTTCCCAATTCAGGGGAGGCAACAGCGACAATTACACCAGCACTGGCGCCGATGGCGAGGCCGATCAGCGCGTTCCGGCCGCGATGTCTTTTGCCTCGCGTGGAGACACGCAGAACGTTTTGCCGCTCAAAGGATTGATCGCCCGTCGCCAGACGAACCACTACCGCCTCGTCGGTCACGCTTTGGAATTTGGCTTTGTAGGACTTCTTGTCGTTGAGGACAATGCGGATGTCATCGCCGGGCGTCAGGCCCTTGAGGATGTTCCAATTGGCCTGGGCTGACTTGCCCTGCTCCGCGTGCACGGTGGAGACCCCGATGGAACTGAACATCATGACGATCATTCCTATGGTAGACCAAGGTCTGCGTCGATCCATGTTTCACCTCCTGCGGATGTCAGGTTCTTGACTCTCCTCATGCTCGTGGTGTCGGGGGGCCAAGGCCGGAAACCAGGGCCCGTCAACGCCGTCGTCGGGTCAGTTGATAAGCATTCCAGTTCACTACTTCTTGACTCGGTAGAGGGTCCGACTGCCGGGGACTGCTCCTAAGGCGGCTCCACCACCGAACCCGGCCGCGATTGCAGCCACGCAGGCGCCGCAGCTATGACCTTCGTTGCTGTTTATCCCAAGGCCAATAAGGGCTGGTATGAGGGTGATGCCGCCAATAATGCCCGATGCCAATGCCATGTTGCGCGTCCGGTGCGAATTATCGCGGACGCTGACCCGCACAATTTTGGCGCGTGGAACGGATTCCTCGTTCTTGCCGACCTGAAGCGAGAGGGCTTCGTCAGAGACGGAGACGAAGCTCCCGTTGAGTGTCTTCAACGTCGAGTCCACCACCTGGATCTTCTGTCCCGGGTGTAACTCTTTGAGGTTTTCCCAGTTATTCTGTGCAGATTTGGCCCACCCGAATCCTGGGATCAGAAGCAGAAACAACAGTGTTTCAATTACTCTTTTCATGACTACCTCCTATTAGCCTGGGCTTTCGCAGTCCCAGACGTTTGCCGGCTATCCGGCACGCTGAATTCCAAACGGGTTCTTCCATTAACTCCTTCATAAACGCGGCGTTCTGTTGTGCAGCCGTGAGAAAAGTGACCGCACGGGAGCATGAATCCGCTGACAGTGGAAGGTCTCACCTGCACTCGGGACCTACGCTATACGTTCGCCAAGGGATATCATCTGCGCTGCGCTGTACCTTGTGCTGCCGATCTTCCCGAAAGTGAACAGATTCTTGTATTCATCCTTTTCTTTGTACCAGCGGGATTCGGGATTCTCGATCATGCTCAGCCACTCCGGCTCCGTCAACTCCTTGAGCTTCGCGGCGTTATCATCGACGAATTTCATGACAACGGGATCGTGGATGATGTCTTCCGAATGCGGATGACCCTGCGGAACCATGAACTGATTCACCAGGTTGCGCAGAACCTGAGGGTTGTCAATGATCATGCACGGGCGCTTGAGGTTCCCGGTTTCGTTGTAGGGGAAGGCCTCGCGGATCGCTCTGAAAAAGGGGGAGTTTGCCGCCTCTAGAAGGGTCTTTTCCCGGATGTTGTCGACGCCGAAATGGGCGAAGACGCAGGCTTCTACGCGCCCAGAGTTCAGAACATGCATGAAGCGACGTGCCCCGCCGAGACAACCCGCCACCGCGGGCCCGTCATTCCAGAAGTCAGCCATGAAGAGGCCGTACTTTCTTCTTAACTCGGCGACACGGCGCCCGCAGCGAACACGCTGCTCCGGTGACGGGACCAGTGCCAATACGGGATCCTGGCCGATAGGCATGAACATGAAGTACCACGCGAAGAGCGCGCCCTGGCCGAGCATGAACTCGATAAACCTGTCGTCGGTCACGACATCCACGTTTTCGCTCGTATACGTAACGCTAAAACCAAACAGCCCTCCTTTTTCTCTGAGTAGCTCCATGCCTCGTAGAATCCGGGCAAAGACCCCCGCGCCGCGGCGGCCATCGGTTTCGCGTTCGAATCCTTCCAAGCTGACCGCCGGCGCGACATTGCCCAGCTCCGCGAGTTCGTCCACGAGAGGCGAATCGAACCGCGTACCGTTTGTAAATGTCAGAAAGAATATATCGTTGTGCTTCCGGAACAGTCGCAGCAAGGATTCCTTCATCAGATAGGGCTCGCCTCCGGTCAGAACCACAAAGTAAACCCCCAGCTCCTTGCACTCCCTGAAGAGTCGATCCAGCTCCTGTTCAGTTAACTCTCCATCCTTGGAATAGAGGCCCGAGTAACACCCGGTGCATTTCACGTTGCATCGCATCGTGGGACTGAAGGCCACAAGAAACGGCGGCCACATGCCCTCGCTGCGGATGCGGGTTCGGGTGCCTGCACCCTTTACCAGCCAATGGAACAGGATGTTAGCAATCAGTTTCTCCCGGGTGGTGGGGTTGGCGAACCGGCCGATGCGCAAAAGAAGATCGCGGAACATTCCTGAACCGTTTTCCAAATCTCGCGAAAGGCGTCTGAGGAACGCCCGGAGAACTGGACTGGGGTACGGGATCTTTTCGAGGACGAGCAGCTTGCGAAGGTCTTCCGGCCGACCCGTAAGGAAACGACAGAGAGCGGGCACTGCCAAGGCTTCCAGGAATTCTTGACTGAGGGACATGGGATTCCTCCTCGGCGGATCTGCTTGTTCTGTGCTCAGCCGGCGAAGCGGCGGGTTTCCCCAGCCATATCTCCAATAAGTTCAACGACCGATGCGGGCGTAAAACCGCCTCTACGCCCTCTTGCATCAGCCGGCTAGTGCACCACAGCATGCCTAGACGGCGCCTCCCCAGATTGGGCGGCAGCGTGTACCGCGTCTTGGGCAATCAGTAGCGGAGAGAACAACACATAGATGACGATGATCCCGAGGTTGATGCTGGCCAAAACGGTGGTGCAAAAGAATGGCATCGCGCACAACCCCACGGCTGTGGGGACGAGTATCCAGAGATAGTCTGTGAGCCATGGGTAGTTCCGCGGCCCCGCCATGCGGAGAGCGAGGAGCGGAAGGGTGACGGATAGGATCTGGCGCAGCGAATCAGTGCCTAGGATCTGTTCCCGCCATAGAAAGATGAGCGTGAGCACGTAGAATGCGCAAACGTTAGTGGGTAAGCCAGGAGTGCCTCGGATGCCTGGGTGCGGCACATCACTCCGGGCCAGGCCCTGAGCATACCGCAAGGCTCCGCCCACAGTGGGCAAAGTGAGCATGAAGAGTGAGAACCACCCTGCCTTCTCCGCCACGAGGAACAGCACGAGGCAAGTTGGGGAAATCACATAGTAGAGGTAATCGGCAAAGCGGTCGAAGAGCAGTCCGAATGCGCTCGTGACTCGCAGTCTACGGGCCAGGGCCCCATCAAATACATCGGTCATGAAACCGAGAACGAGAATCCTGGCGGCAAGGTCAAACTGATGCTGTGCGGCCCAATGAATGGCGAACATCGCCAGAATGAGCCTGGAAGCTGTCAGAACCTGTGGAACTGTGAACCGCAGGAGGTTAGTCGTTCGCGACTTGTCCATGGTGCGCCTCCGGTGGCACTCTGCGCATGGCAGGTGTCCTTTGCTCTCTTTCCGTTTGAAGGATGAACTCCCAATCTAATGAGCAACAATCTGCAAGGGAGCAAGAATCCGCTGACACTGAAAACCCGCGCCGGCAACCCCGTTGCGACATTAGAACCTTCGCGTCTGCCTTCGAGAACCCGCGCCCGTGTGCCTCGCCGCCGCATAGCCTTTCTCTCAGGCGATGCTGCGGCCACAATTCGGGCCGTGCCAGACGGCCACAAAGACCGTCTGGCCCTGACGGTCACGAGCGTGCGCCAGTCTCCGCTTTGTCGCAACAGGCCATGGCAACGTAGAGTCGTCGAGCCAGACCTCCTGTGGTCTCAGGCGTCGCGGTGCCGGAGACCCTAAACGATCGGACGTAGCCGCTCCATGGCGACATTCACTTTATGCCGGTTCCTGACAACGGGATTGAGAGCGGCTTCGGAGTGGATATCAGCAAGATTCCCGTTTGTGGCCCGGGGGCCTTGGGCGTAAATGTGAGATCAATGGTGCAGTTCTGTCCAGGGTCCAGGGTTTGCCTAGCGCACGAATTGCGCTGTTTGAACACCGAAGGATTCAAGGTGGCAACCCAGGCAACTGGGAGCGGTTTACTGCCTACGCTCCGAAGAGTGAGGGTCTGCGTTTGACTCGTTGTCCTCACCTTCTGTTCACCAAATGAGACACTCCTGGCAGAAACACCGGCACCCGCAACGTCCATGGGACTGACCTTGGTAACAAAGCCGTTGTATGTCCTGCCGCCGTTGATGCCCTGCAATGGACTGGCGGTGGGAAAGTCGTGTGAAGCCGTGTAGCCAGTCACGTACGCGTTGGTCGCAGTGTCCAAGGCGATGCCCCACCCATAGTCTTCACCGCTACTGCCGCCCAGGTAAGTCGAATAAACCAAGGCCGAACCGGCGGCATTGAACTTGGAGACGAAGACTTCGTAGCCGCCGCCAAGGGTTGGCTGCAAGGGACTGGCAGTGGGAAAATCGGAAGAACCCGTGTAGCCCGTCACGTAAGCGTTTCCCGCCCTGTCCACCGCGATGCCGTTCCCTCCATCGTAGTAATTGCCGCCCAGGTAGGTTAAGTAAACCAGGACCGACCCCGTGGAACTCAATTTGGCCACGAACACGTTCTGATATCCTAGCAGGCTGCCCTGCACGGCGCCGGCGGCGGGAAAGTTCGCTGAACGCGTCCAGCCCGTAACGTACGCACTTCCCCACCTGTCCGCGGCTATGCCAAGTCCCAAGTCGTAGTCACCGCCGCCCAGGTAAGTCGAGTAAACCAGGGCTGACCCGGCGGCGTTTAACTTGGAGACAAAGACGTCGTAGCCGCCGCCAAGGCTTGGCTGCAAGGGATTGGCAGTGGGAAAGTTGCGGGAGCCCGTGTAGCCAGCAACGTAAGCACTGCCCGCCGTGTCGACGGCGATGCTACCACCACCGTCTTCATTAGTGCCGCCCAGGTAGGTCGAATAAACGAGGGCCGAACCTGCGGAATTCAGTTTGGCGACAAAGCCATCGAAGGACCCGCCGCCATAGGCACCCTGCAAGGGACTGGCGGTGGGGAAGTCGAGGGAAGATGTGGCGCCTGTCACGTAGGCATTGCCCTTTTTGTCCACTGCGATGCCAATCGGTTGGTCGTTGCCACTGCCGCCCAGGTAGGTCGAGAAAACCAGGGCCGAACCTGTGGAACTCAGTTTGGCGACAAAGCCGTCGTAGTCCCCGCCGCCATAGGCGTCCTGCAAGGGATTGGCAGTGGGAAAATCGGACGAACTCGTGAGGCCCGCCACGTAAGCGTTCCCCACCATGTCCACCGCGATGCCATACCCTATGTCGCCACCACTGCCCCCTAGGTAGGTCGAGTAAACCAGGGCCGAACCCGTGGGATTCAGTTTGGCGACAAAGGCGTTGTCGTAGCCGCTAAGACTGGGCTGCAAGGGATTGGCAGTGGGAAAATCGGGAGATCCTGTGTAGCCCGTAACGTAAGCGCTGCCCGCCGCGTCCACCGCGATGCCATACCCCCCGTCGCTGACACTGCCCCCCAGGTAGGTCGAGTATAAAAGGACGGGATCGATGACCAGGGGTCTGGTCTTGTCGTAGGAGCCGATTTCGAAGCCGATGCGGTTGTCTGCCAGGAGAAGGAAACGCCCGTCCACCGATTTGGGATTTTGGATCTCGGAGTTCGAATTGCCCGGCTGATAGACGGCAGGCTTGTTTAGAACAACCATGCCGGAGGTGAGTTGAGCCACGAGATTGCCCTGCTTGTCGAGGCCCAGGGAATCGGCTCCCTCGATAGCCAGCTTAATGGTGGCGGGATCGGTCCCGGGCGAGACAACGAAGTCGTGCTCTATCTGCCTCTGCTTGCCGTAGTAAACGACGTCCACGCCCGGGTAGACGCCTTCATACCGTACCTTGGCGTAGTTGGCGACGCCCGTCCGCCACTTCTTCGGGTCCTTGCCGAGGAAGTAGTTGCTCCTGCCGGGCAACTCTTCAGCACCCACAACCTTAGCGGCGGCGTTCGCGCCCACCAACTTCATCCGCAGGACCGCGGGTGTTTGGAGCTGGGGGCTGGGAGCCGGGGAATTACCCATTGCCGATTGACGAAGGTCGATCGGCAGAAGCCCCAAGTCCAGCGTCCGGATTCCCAAGTCCGGCGGGCGGGCCTGCGTACTTCGTCGTTGAGCCGGGTTGGCGGTCCCGTATTTCAGGTTTGGAATTCGTTCCTCCCTGGGGTCTGGAGGCGGATGGCTCGCGTACCGCCAGCACGGCTTCACTTCCAGTCAAGAACAGGGTGTATCCGCTACCCCGCGAGAGGAACTTCACTTGGGAATCTGTCTGCCCTTCATTAATCTCGAAAGCCAGTGGCAGCTTCCCATAGGTTGCGACGACAGGCGGAAGTGACGCGTCAGGCCTGCCGGCCTGCAACGTTTCCTTCGCCGCCGTATTGCGAAGCACAAGAGCGAGTGCGACTCCGCAAATTAGACACAGAAAAAGAAGACCTAAGACCTTGTATTTCATTAGAGCCTCCCTCCATGGCTTGGGCCGCAGGCTCAACGAGCGAGTCTGTCGGTTGGGCTTGTGGTTCTGGCGGCGATGTCTTATCGCCGTTTCGTATTGGGTACCGCGGTGTCCGCCGACAAAGCTAGGTCGGCCAACGATAATTGCTTGAGACAAATAGCCAGCCCCATGACCGTATGCTTCCTCCAGTTATTCATGTTTTGCTCCATCCGAATTCAGGTTCGCCGCGGTTCGCTCCAGGTGCCATGGGTGCGTTGTTCCTTGGAAGGTCTGGAGTCAACCGTGGGTTCGTAAGACACAAGCCCACGCTTGAAAGCACGCCACCTGGAATCACGACCGAAGAGCCGCTGCCTTCCAGAGCAAGACTGCGCTTGGCTGTTCGCGGCCCAGATGCCTGTCTTGGAGATCACGGCTCGACACAATTCGTTCCGCGCGCTCACCGAAACGTCACTGCGACCCGAAAATCTACGAAATGAATGGTCGCGTTTTGGGTCCAGACATTGTCCCGAAACTCAAGCCGCAGTCCGACGTTGTCGTTGAACCAGTAGTTGACTCCGCCGCCGAAATTGACGCCACTGGCCGTGCCGGAACGGAAGAAGAGGGTGTAGCCTCCGGTCACGAAGGGCTCGAGCTTGTGGTTTTTGTCCTTGGCGCGAAACCGTGCGACGATGTTCGGAGAAAGCGTTCCGATCCCGTCGCTCCAGCTTCGCATGGGAGTGAGGTAGCCCAGTTCGGTTCCGGCGCCGAGGTTCCTGGTGAAGAACCCCTCCCCACCCGCGCCGACGTGCGCATAGGCCACGCTGCTGGGACTGCTGGCGCCCGGCGCGAAGTAGGCATACCCGTGGCCTTTGGAGTAGTCACTTGCCTGTGCAAACCCCAGCGCCGGCAGGAACACCAAAACGAACAATGTGCTGATCAGCCGTTTCATGCTTGCCTCCTTGTGCCAGGGCCTTCGCGCAGCTTAGCCCGTCTGACTGTAAGCTCTGGAGCTGGCGCGGTCATTTCCGCCGCCGGTTGTGGCGATGGCCGACTTGCCGCTTGGCCGCCGTAAGCGGGGATCAGCCACAGAATCGAAGCTACGGCAACTGCGATATTTGACACGGTCATTCGAGCGGCAAGGAGTTCGTAAAGAGGCCATGCTGCCCAAACCGCCATTTACGGAAACCATCCTGCGGCAAGAAGAGAAGAACCACGGAGGAGGGCTGACTGCGCCCACCTCCGCGCTACCAGTTCGCAGGCCGTGTGGGTGCCGGGGTCTTAAATGTTCGGAATCAGCGTCAGACCGGGCACTTGCGCGAGGGCATCAGCATCGGTGGCATCCACCGCAATGGCAGGAGCGTTAGCCTGGAAACGATACACGCGCAACGAGGTTGGTCCGACTACATTTATAGATGTACTCCCAAGATAACTGAAATAGACCGATTCACGGGACCGCGGCTTGAGCTGGGATACTGCGCTCTCAGGTGCACTATTGATTTGGTTTAGAGCCAGCGCTCTTAGTTGAGATCTCGCTTTGCCGCAACACGCCATCTTCTTGACCTCCTCTTTCGGCATAGTTCGAGAGTGCACCCACACGATTGTCACGAGTAAGTACCTGAATGACGATGGCACCCGCAGAAAAGGCCAACCATAAGCAGAATCGTTCCCTCACCCCGGTTCCAAGGACAAGTGCGAATGGGATCGCCACCCAGAGGCTTAGGCATAGGAAGCAGTCGAGTAAGTTCGCCCAAAATCCCGTTCCAGCTTTCCTCCGGACCCAGACAACAACACTCCAGGGTCCATCTTCTGATGAGAGAAAATGTGTGATACGCCACACGCCGAATGTGCCGAGCACGAGCCAGTAGAATTTCATAACGCACACGCTCCCTCAGTGGAGGACAACACTGCACTCAGAGAGAAATCACTTCCCTAGCGAAACTGAAATTCCAGCGCCCAAAACTGCCTCCTGCTTCTATCGTCACGTACCGCGCGTACGTGCGCAAAGACTTTTATTCCCGTTACGGCAACTTCACTTCGTGGACGACATTCGTGTGTATGGGTCGGATGGCGATGCCCCCTCCAACAATGGACCAAGTGACATAGTACTGGGAATTATCTCCGCATCCGACCGGCGAATCTGTACCTGGATAGTAGTTAGTTTGTGCGCGCACGCCGGCCCCGTGTGTCCGGGCCCACAGAGTCCCACCGTTGAGGTTAATCTGGTCAGACGCGACGGCACCGTCGCAGTTAGCGTCGAAAATCCCGAAGAGAATGTTCCAAACAACTGCAATAATCGCTGTCCATGGTGTACCTAGCGAAAAAACGTTTCCGAGCATTGATAATGCAGCCGATCCCATTTGTTTTTCGATGTCCGAAGTACTCTCGTGTCCGCTGTTCACGATCAGGTAATTGAAAACCACCGACTCGGATGCACTGTCAACAAGTACGGGGCCAAATTGAAGGCCAATCTGGTGAGTTCCGTTGTCGACATTTCCCGTGTGTATGGTTTGCGGACCATACACGTTATCGCCGACTTTTAGCGCAAACGTTACATGGTCTGTGTCCTCGTCCCAAGAACGTGTGTTTGTGATTCTGAAGTTATCGAGGCGGAAGAAGTAATACGCTGGCAGGAATGGCAGCGTCGGAGGCGCCGTGCGTTGTGGGGAGGGTGCTGTAGCTGGGGTCGGTTGAGTCATGGTTTGGCCTTCAGGTGTCGAAGTTTGAGACTTCATGTGTTCCTCCTTATTCTGGTTGTACGGCGGTGATGGAACGCCGGTCGATGCCGTCGACTTACAAGCACACGCAGGGGCATTGGCTGCGCATACCTCGTCGGTTTGCCACGACGGCGACAGGCTTGCTTCCTCGCCCTCACGCCGTTAGCGGCCGATCGGCAACTCGCTCGTGTCTCTATATGCGAAAATCGAGGCACAAAACTTCAACGTCCGATGCAAAATATTTCACGCCGATGGACAAGATGTCAGAAATGCCGCCAGGGGGAGAAGGCGGAAGTGGGTATGCTTTCACGTTGAAAACCCCCGGGGTATGTGGTAGTGTGCCGTCATCTAAAGAGTAAACGCGCAGCCCGAAAGGGGGCGCATGATGCAGCCTTCCTCTCACGACGTAACCTTCCTGCTCCAGGCCTGGAGCAACGGGGATCAGGCAGCGCTCGAAAAGCTGATGCCATTGGTCTATGACCAACTGCACCAACTGGCGCAGCACTACATGGCCCGCGAACAACCCGGCCACATTTTGCAGACCTCGGCTCTGGTCAATGAAGCCTACCTTCGGCTCATCGACGCCAGCCGGGTGAGCTGGCAAAACCGCGCCCATTTCTTTGCGATTTCCGCGCAGTTAATGCGAAGGATTCTGGTGGAGTTCGCCCGCGCCCGCCAGGGTCCGAAGCGTGGGGGTGGCGCCACGCCAGTTGTGTTGGACGAATCGCGGCTCGGGTCGGGCGACCGTGCAGATCTGGTGGCCCTGGATGATGCTCTGAAGGGTCTGGCAGCCATCGACCCGCGCAAGAGCCAGGTGGTGGAACTACGGTTCTTCGGCGGGCTGAGTGTGGAAGAAGCAGCCGAGGTACTGAAGGTTTCACCGGCAACGGTGATGCGCGACTGGAGACTGGCCAAGGTCTGGCTGTGGCACGAGATGCGGCGGGAGCAGCGGTATGACGCCCGAGCAATGGCGGCGAGTTGAAGAGCTGTACGATTCTGCTCTGGAGCACGAGGACAGCGAGCGTCCGGAGTTTCTGCGCGAAGCTTGTGCCGGAGACGCTGAACTGTTGCGCCAGGTCGAGTCCCTGTTGGCCTGCGAGAGACCCGCCGAGAAGTTCATCGAAGTCCCCGCCGTGGCCTTGGCGGCCAGGGCCTTGGCCCAGGACCAGGCCCACGCCGCGCTCGCACTGACGCCGAGCCAGAGCGTGTCTCACTATCGGATTGTGGAGAAGCTGGGTGGGGGCGGCATGGGGGTGGTTTACAAAGCCCACGACAGCAAGCTCGACCGCCCGGTGGCCCTCAAATTCCTCGCCTATGGAAAGTCGGGGCTGGCGGCGCTCTCCCCGGGGGCGGCTCTTCAACAACGGGAAGCCCTGGAACGCTTCAAGCGTGAAGCTCGCGCCGCTTCGGCGCTGAACCATCCCAACATCTGTACCGTTTACGATATTGACGAGCATGAAGGCCAGCCGTTCATCGCCATGGAGTACCTGGAGGGCCAGACCCTCAGGCGTCGGATCGCCGGAAAGCCGCTCAAGGCCGACGAACTGCTGGAACTGGGGATCCAGATCGCCGATGCTCTAGTATTACTATGTTAAGTAGTGTCCTCAAAGACTCGATTGAACTTCGTTCCGCAGAAGGGACAGAGTCCGCTCCATCTCACCAGCCAAGGCTGGATCGTGTGGAGAATCTGTTCCCACGTCGCACCAAAAGTTTTTTTTACGCCGTAAGTAGACGGTCAGGATAAAGAGATAAGCCACGGCGGAAAGTACCAGATGATGATGAAAGCCTCTCCAAGAGCGGCCTTCGAAATGGTCCAACCCCAAGTCATCCTTGGAGCGCTGAAAGTATTGTTCGATGTGCCAGCGGGAACGGCTCAGTTTCAAGCAGCGGGCTTTGGCGGGGGGACGGTGGAGATGGGCCAAATAATAGTGATAGGGTTCAGGATCCCCCGTCGGCCAGTCCACCACCAGCCAGACTTTTTCCAGTTCGCCCCCCGCGTGGCGCAAGTCGTGTTGCAGAAAAACCTCGCGCCAAGCCAGACGCGTGCGCCGGGTTTGTCCGCCCGCCGTCACCCAAGAGCACTTCTTCCATTCGTTCTCCGGGATCCGGTCGGTCAACTCCGCCAGGGTCGCGGCGGGAGGCTCCCCCTCACAGACATAACGGCGAACCCGCTTGACCTCGGTCCGTACCTCGCGGTCCCATCCCTTGAGCGCCTGCCCGTCGACTTGCAGAAAAAACTCCAGCTCCAGGTCGCGCACCCCGGCGCGAAATTCCGCGTTGTTGCCGTAGGCGCTATCCCCCAAGACGGGGGCCGGGGGAACTCCGTCGCACCGCGCTTGGCGCAGGATCTCCAGCGCCAGCTCCGGCTTGGTGGCAAACGTCACTTCCTCCGGGACGCCGGCGGCCTGGCAGCGTTCCCGGTCGGCGGTCCAACGCTCGGGCAGATACAGCCGCCCGCCCACCGGCGCGGCGATCCACCCGTCGCTCACCACCACTTCCACGCTCACTTGACAGTTGGCCTGCTTGCCAGCCGCCCCACAATATTGATGCCCAACTCCCGCCGAGTGCGAACCCTGCTTGACCCAACCGGTTTCATCCACCACCCAAGCCTCCAGCGGCTCCAAGTGCGGAATGATTTCCTGCCGGATCGCCCGCCACAACTCTTCCTCCTTCCAGGGGCTGTCGGTAACAAACTGTTGCAGACTTTGCGAGTCCACGCCCAGCCGCTCCGCCATGGGGATGATCGATTTGCGTTGACCGGGCATCAGCAGGCCCTCCACGTAACGGGTGGCCGCCACGCGCCGTTCACTTCGGCCGAGTCCGGCAATCAGCGGATTCAGAAACTCCAGGAATTGCGTCACGCTTTCTTTCCAAAGCTTGGCGTTCCAGACGATGGGTTTCATGCGCCCATGCTAAGTCATACGAAGGAGAATTGCAAGAGCTACATAACATAGTAATACTAGACGCCGCGCACACGAAGGGCATCGTGCATCGCGACATCAAGCCGGGGAATATCCTCATCACCGAGCGGGGCCAAGCGAAGATTCTAGACTTTGGCCTAGCCGAACTTTCGCAGTTGAGGGCATATTGAAGTCGTAAGTGTTTTCTTTTCATCAAAGCGATCTTGCAGGTCGGCACTACATTTTCAGCCTCGGCGACTGGGGCTGGGCAGCCTCCTGGGGGGCCTTGATCCGGGGTGGGGGCTGGGAAGGCAAGGTGAGGTTAAGCTGGTGCAGCATCAACGACTGATCCGGTTCTGGCTGGGTGTAGCGGGGCATGATCAGCCAACGACCGTCGGTGGTGGGCAGGCAGACATCGAGCATCTGCAGGGTGGCCAGTTTTTCCAGCACCGCGCGGGGCGTCAGGCCCGGCGCTAAGGCGGCCAGCCGTTGCTTGAGGGTCACCGAAAGGGCGTAGGCCAGGAAGGCCACGAAGATGTGGGCTTCCACCCGCTTCTCCACCTGGTGATAAATCGGACGCAGTCCCAGTTCGCTCTTCAAGGTTTTGAAGGCCGCTTCAATCTGGGTCAGTTGGATATAGCGTTCCCAGAGTACTTCCGGGTTCTCCCCCACCAGGTTGGAGCGCAACAGATAGTGTCCGTCGCGAAGCTCCGCCTTCCGCAACTTCTCTTTGTGCAACTGGAAGGTGAACGTCTGGGGGGTGACTTCCTCCCCCTCTCGAGGCAAGCGCAGGGATACGAAGCCGAAGGCTCGCCCCGCTTGCTTCTTCGCCGCCCCGATGCGCAGCAGCAGTGGATCCCGCGCCGGAGCACTCCGGCGCAGCTTGCGCAAGGTCCTCAACAACCCCACCAGCTTGCGCCGTCGGATCGCACGCTCCTTGGCTCGCCGCCCTGCACTCTTGGCCAGCACATAGAGCTCGCCGTCCTCCGCGAACAACTTCACCTCCACCGACTCGCGCACCTTCTGCCAGGGCAATTCCAGCCACTGCTTTTCGTACTGCTGAATCTTGCCCCGCGGCGTGCCCACCAGATAGAACATCTCCCGCCCCGGCTGGCGCATTTCTTCCAGCACCTCTTCGCTGGGAATTCCTCGGTCCATCACCCACACCCGCCGCGCCCGTCCGTACTGCGCTTCGATCTGGGCCAGAAAGCCCCGCAGCGTCGTGCGGTCCGAGGTGTTGCCCTCCATCACTTCGTAAGCCAGCGGAAATCCCTCCGGCGTCACCACCAGCGCGATCACCACCTGCCGGCAGTCGCCCCGGTGATCTCGGCTGTAGCCGTGCTTCGCTTTGGGAATCTCCTCGCCTTGGCCCTCGATATAGGTGCTCGTCAGGTCGTACAGCAAGACGTCGAAGCGCGCCTGGAAGAGGTCTTGCCAGCGTTGCCGCAGGTGATCGAACAACGCCGCCTTGTGCTCCACGATGCGATCCAGACAGCGATACAGCCGATCCTTCTCGGCCACCGCGAAGCCGCTGCCTAATAGATCTCCCATGGCGCTCTGGTCAAATCCTTGCCGGTGCAAACGGAACTCGCTGCCCGGCGCGATCAGCCGGCTCACCACGAGCAACTCCAACACTTTCGCCCACGGCACTTCCTCGCGACCGACCTCCAGCCGCCCTCCCCAAAACGCCCCCAGTCCCAACTGCCGCCACAGCTCGCAGCCCAGCCAGTAGTTCCCAAACGCCCGCGGCCGCCGCAACTCCATCTCCCGCAACTTCACCTGCACGCCATCCAGCGCGTCGGCGGGGATCGCACAATCTTCTGGAAACAAGCTCAGCGTGCGGGCCCGCTGCTCAGCTTCATCAAATACCTCCAACCTCTGTCGCCAGGCCCCCTGCTGGCGGTCATTGATCTCTCCCAAAAACAAAACCTGCCGCTGCACCACCCGCCCCGAACGCACCCGGCGGTTCTCCACCACACTCCAGTAGCGGTGCTCCTTGCCGTCCTTGCATCGACGTTTGCTGCGCAGAAACATCGTCAGCGCGCATCCTGACAGCTTCCTGCAGCATTTGTAAAGAGGGTAGGTCGGCACTACAACGGCCTTCTGAAAAGCCAGCTTTGATGGATAAGAGGTTAGACCGATAGGGAGGTCAACTTTCCCTCACAAATGTGCGGAACTGCGAAGGTGAGGCTAGCGAAGCTGGCGCCAAAGGCCAGGCGAGCAGCCGAAGCGGTGGGGGCCTCAGCCTTGCCGACCGCGACGGCTGGAACGGCAGAGGAACACTTGACCAGCCCTGGGACGGTGATGGGGACGGTGGCCTACATGTCGCCGGAGCAGGCACGGGGCGAAGAACTCGATGCCCGCACGGACCTGTTCAGCCTGGGGGTAGTGCTCTACGAGATGGCGACGGCGCATCAGGCTTTCACAGGCAGCACGTCGGCGCTCATCTTTGACGCCATCCTGCACCAAGCGCCCACTTCGCCGGTCCGCTTGAATCCTCAATGTCCGCCTGAACTGGAACGGATTATCAACAAGGCGCTGGAAAAGGATCGCGACCTGCGCTACCAGAGCGCCGCCGACCTGCGCGGCGATCTGAAACGCCTGAAGCGAGACACTGAATCAGGGCGCGCGGCGGTGGAGCCCGAGGTGGGTGCGAAAGCGCCGCTTCCGGTTGAGTTCCGCCTGAGCTGGCGCTGGTGGCTGGGAGTTGCCGCGATTGTCTCATTGGGCGCTGCTCTCGCTTATTGGCTGGCGCAGACGGAGCCCGCGCCGAAAATGACCCACCTCGTCCAGCTCACGCACGACCACCTAGGAAAAGGGACGGGGATCATGGCGACGGACGGCATCTGAGTTTACTTCTCCGCTACTTCAACACAAGGTGCATCGACGCCAGCCATGGTCTCGGTGAAGGGCGGTGAGACGACGATCATACATAGCCCACTAGAACAGGCGAGGCTGTTGGACGTCTCTGCCGACGGGTCGGAGCTTATGGTTCGGGAGATTCACGCGCAAGGAACAGAAGGAAAACTCTGGGCACTGCCGAGCGTCGGAGGTTCGCCGCGGCCAGTGGGAAGCCTTGCTGTGCAGGAGGCGAGGTGGTCTCCCGATGGCCAGAAGATCCTTTTCATCCACGGCAACGACCTGTGGATTGCCAGAGGCGACGGGACGGAACCGCGCAAGCTTCTCACTCCGCCCGGTGTTCGCTGGTTCATCAGCTGGTCGCCCGACGGAAAGCGAATCAGCTTCAGCTTAGCCGACGAGTTCGGCAGGGGCCATCTATGGGAACTCACGGCCGACGGAACCAATCTCCATTCTGTGCTCCCGACTTGGAACTTCACCGGCGGTTCCTGTTACGGCCACTGGACGCCTGATGGTAGGTATTTACTTTTCGATTCGTTCTGGGATGAGCTCGACGAGATTTGGGCGATTCGGGAGCGAAAGGGGTTTTTCAGAAAGGGCGAGGGCAAACCCGTACAGCTGACCAATGGCCCGATGCACTTCGGGCGACCCACGCCCAGCAAAGATGGGAAAAGGATCTTTGTGAACGGTTTCAGGGAAGAACCCGATGCATTGGTGCGTTACGATTCGAGGATCCGCCAGTTTGTGCCTGATCCGTCCGGCATTCTGGGGGAGGGGCTTGACTTCACCCATGACGGACAGTGGGTTGTCTATTCCTCGGCACCCGAGGGCGATCTGTGGAGAAGCAGGGTAGATGGCAGCGAGCGGGTTCAACTCACGTTTCCCCCGTTGCAAGCAGCTCAGCCTCGTTGGTCGCCAGACGGGAAACAGATTGCTTTCACGGGCAATCTTCCACACAAGCCGGGGAGAATTTACCTCGTCTCAGCACAGGGCGGGGTCGCCGAAGGGGTGACACCATCCGAGCTCGTAGGTGGGGAGCCCACGTGGTCACCTGACGGGCGCAGACTCGTGTTTGGTCAGACTCTCGGAAGTGGCGCTCCTGCCATATGCTTTCTCGATGTACAGACCCGGCAGATCTCGAAGGTGCCAGGGTCCGACGGGCTCTCCTCTCCTCGCTGGTCGCCCGACGGTCGGTACGTCGCAGCCTTGCAAGTCGATTCACAAATACTCTTGCTGTTTGATCTTACGACGCAGAAGTGGAGCGAATTGGCCAAAGCTCCCATAAATTGTCCAAACTGGTCGCGGGATGGAAAGTACGTGTACTTCGACATCAGTGGAGCGGAGCCGGGCATCCTCCGGATAGGGATAAGTGACCGCAGGCCAGAACGCGTAGCAGACCTGAAGGGCGTGTCGCGATTCGGGGGTTGGTTGGGTGTCGGTCCGGATGATTCGCCTCTGATCCTGCGCGGCACGGGGAGTGATGAGATCTACGCCCTCGACTGGGAAGTGCCTTGAAGGGCAGTGCCGAGGTGAATCGAAACATCGTGCAACCGGAGAGTAAAGGCGGCGAGCACGATCGAGTTTAGCTCACCTTCGAACCTCACGATATTGCTGTGCCCGGTCTATTTGCGCGGGGAAGCCTATCTCATGCTCGGCGACGGCAACCGACCGGCAGCGGAATTTCAGAGATTCATCGACCACCGAGGACTGGTGATGAACTTTCCCTGGGGTGCGCTGGCCCGCGTCGGACTGGCGCGTGCTTACGCCATGCAGGGCGACACTTCCAAGGCCCGCACCGCCTATCAGGATTTCTTCACGGTCTGGAAAGACGCCGACCCGGATGTTCCCATCCTGAGGGAAGCCAAGGCGGAGTACGCAAGGCTGAAATAATCCCCGCGCTTTCATGACCTCTTGGGGCGCGTGAAGTTCCGGCCGCAAGGGCAGGCTACAGGTTCCCACTTGTCGGGGATTCGAGGTCCGGGCCAGAGGAAAGGAAGCAAGCTGAAGGCAGGCAGAGACAACGAGAATGGATACCACGGCGGCAGTCCCCGTTCCAAGGCCGTTCATGCCTCATCCTAACCTCACCTTCGCAGTTCCGCACATTTGTGAGGGAAAGTTGACCTCCCTATCGGTCTAACCTCTTATCCATCAAAGCTGGCTTTTCAGAAGGCCGTTGTAGTGCCGACCTACCCTCTTTACAAATGCTGCAGGAAGCTGTCAGGATGCGCGCTGACGATGTTTCTGCGCAGCAAACGTCGATGCAAGGACGGCAAGGAGCACCGCTACTGGAGTGTGGTGGAGAACCGCCGGGTGCGTTCGGGGCGGGTGGTGCAGCGGCAGGTTTTGTTTTTGGGAGAGATCAATGACCGCCAGCAGGGGGCCTGGCGACAGAGGTTGGAGGTATTTGATGAAGCTGAGCAGCGGGCCCGCACGCTGAGCTTGTTTCCAGAAGATTGTGCGATCCCCGCCGACGCGCTGGATGGCGTGCAGGTGAAGTTGCGGGAGATGGAGTTGCGGCGGCCGCGGGCGTTTGGGAACTACTGGCTGGGCTGCGAGCTGTGGCGGCAGTTGGGACTGGGGGCGTTTTGGGGAGGGCGGCTGGAGGTCGGTCGCGAGGAAGTGCCGTGGGCGAAAGTGTTGGAGTTGCTCGTGGTGAGCCGGCTGATCGCGCCGGGCAGCGAGTTCCGTTTGCACCGGCAAGGATTTGACCAGAGCGCCATGGGAGATCTATTAGGCAGCGGCTTCGCGGTGGCCGAGAAGGATCGGCTGTATCGCTGTCTGGATCGCATCGTGGAGCACAAGGCGGCGTTGTTCGATCACCTGCGGCAACGCTGGCAAGACCTCTTCCAGGCGCGCTTCGAACGTCTTGCTGTACGACCTGACGAGCACCTATATCGAGGGCCAAGGCGAGGAGATTCCCAAAGCGAAGCACGGCTACAGCCGAGATCACCGGGGCGACTGCCGGCAGGTGGTGATCGCGCTGGTGGTGACGCCGGAGGGATTTCCGCTGGCTTACGAAGTGATGGAGGGCAACACCTCGGACCGCACGACGCTGCGGGGCTTTCTGGCCCAGATCGAAGCGCAGTACGGACGGGCGCGGCGGGTGTGGGTGATGGACCGGGGAATTCCCAGCGAAGAGGTGCTGGAAGAGATGCGCCAGCCGGGGCGGGAGATGTTCTATCTGGTGGGCACGCCGCGGGGCAAGATTCAGCAGTACGAAAAGCAGTGGCTGGAATTGCCCTGGCAGAAGGTGCGCGAGTCGGTGGAGGTGAAGTTGTTCGCGGAGGACGGCGAGCTCTATGTGCTGGCCAAGAGTGAAGGCCGACGGGTGAAGGAGCGCGCCATCCGACGGCGCAAGCTGGTGGGGTTGTTGAGGACCTTGCGCAAGCTGCGCCGCAGTGCTCCGGCGCGGGATCCACTGCTGCTGCGCCTCGGGGCGGCCAAGAAGCAAGCGGGGCGGGCCTTCGGCTTCGTATCCCTGCGCTTGCCTCGAGAGGGGGAGGAAGTCACCCCCCAGACGTTCACCTTCCAGTTGCACAAAGAGAAGTTGCGGAAGGCGGAGCTTCGCGACGGACACTATCTGTTGCGCTCCAACCTGGTGGGGGAGAACCCGGAAGTACTCTGGGAACGCTATATCCAACTGACCCAGATTGAAGCGGCCTTCAAAACCTTGAAGAGCGAACTGGGACTGCGTCCGATTTATCACCAGGTGGAGAAGCGGGTGGAAGCCCACATCTTCGTGGCCTTCCTGGCCTACGCCCTTTCGGTGACCCTCAAGCAACGGCTGGCCGCCTTAGCGCCGGGCCTGACGCCCCGCGCGGTGCTGGAAAAACTGGCCACCCTGCAGATGCTCGATGTCTGCCTGCCCACCACCGACGGTCGTTGGCTGATCATGCCCCGCTACACCCAGCCAGAACCGGATCAGTCGTTGATGCTGCACCAGCTGAACCTCACCTTGCCTTCCCAGCCCCCACCCCGGATCAAGGCCCCCCAGGAGGCTGCCCAGCCCCAGTCGCCGAGGCTGAAAATGTAGTGCCGACCTGCAAGATCGCTTTGATGAAAAGAAAACACTTACGACTTCAATATGCCCTCAACTGCGAAAGTTCGGCTAACTTCAGTGATGAGGTGAACCGGAACATCGCGCAGTCGGAGATCGAAGGTGGCGTGTACCTGGAGGGACTCTGCGAAGGCGCGGTGTTGGAAGTTGAGACGCAGCATCATGCGTACACCATCGTCATTCGCGGGCGAGGTCGGGACCTGATTTCCGGCCATCCGAAATACTGTCCTGATCCCGTCCCGGTGAGAATCGCGGGGTCCACGTGGGGTGGCTCGATGCTGAAACTACGGTTTATCGGACGAGGAATGCACCTGGAATTCTGGCATCCGGTATTTCGCACCATCAAAACATCCCGGATTGTGGACATCCGGGCCTCGGAGCAGCTCGCAAGTGCAGCTGGAGCGGCCAGGAAACTGACTGAGCGCCACATGCTTGTAGGACTTCCTGCGGCTCGTGAACTTCCCGCCGCAAGGTCGCCCGCGTCTTTTGGCTTCCCCTTTTCTTGCGTTCGCCTCCGATTCGATCCCGTTCCGCATATACGCAATTGCGGAATCGACTGGCATACATGGCCGCAAGGGAGAACAGTCTTTCCCACCACCTCTGCCAGATTGAGCCTGTGAAACGCCCTTCCCACCAGCAATCATGCAAACCCCCCAGAAACGGGGTTCTGGGATGTCTGGATCTGCGCCCCTCTCGACTTGGACGTATAACGGCCTAGCGTGAGATGTTCCGAGGGGCGGGCTAACCCCCCCAGCGACAGTGTGCGGAGGACCCAACGGCAAGGCCGTAGGCTCGAGACACCCAGCGCAAGAACCTCACAGGCGCCGCACCAGGATCCTTTCGTTTCCCGCTTGCATCGATGCCCATCGGTAGGCCGCGTCGCAACGGGGAAGGCCCCAGGTGGGATGGCCTCTGGGGCCTAGCACCGACCATCGGCCGTATCGCCGCCGCTACCGCATTTCGGATTCGCTCTGCAGCGTAGATACGGCGACAGGCCTTCCGGCCCTCAAAATCTGGTCGGCGGCGTGGAAGATACGCTGCGCGGAACGTTCGGTAATGGCCTGCCCTTGTGCCCACGCCTGGATGTATCCCCGGCTGAATTCTGCGCCGGGTAATTCCAGTGATTCACAGCAAAGTAACGCGACAGCCTCGGCCTCGACTTCCCGAACATCGCGAGGAATCACCTCGGTGTCGGTGAGATCACCTTGATCGCAATGGCCGAGGATCGCATGCGCACATTCATGCACAAGGGTCTTGAGCGGGAGAGCTGCGACGGGACTCACGGCGATCTTGCGGCCCTTTTTGGCATACCCCTGTATGTTGCCATCCAGAGCTTGGAACTCTTCGCGTACGATACCCAGGGCCTTGAGCGCTCTCTCTTCGCTCCACGCCGGGAGACGCGCTGGCTGGTAATCTTTTCCTTCCGTTTGAGCCAAGGTGAACCAGAGACGGGGCATGGAAAAATGTGTGAAGGCAAACTCTTCTTCCTGCTCCGTGCCATCTTCGCGTTTGACCGTTTTGGCACGCCGACAAGTGATCGGCATGCAGAGCGTTAACGCTTTCGAGCCCTTTTTGACGTATCGGCCCAGTTCCTTCCACTTCGGATACGTCGCAATAGGACCCGGCTGGAGCCCGAACTGCTCGCACTGAAACAAGGCTAAAATCTGATTTCCGATCGAGAACGAATGGAAGCGGGTGTAAGCCTCGTGAATGAAGCCGGGCTTCTTCACGGCTTCGTCTAACAATGCTGCCCATGAAACCAGGGGCTTTCTCTCCTTTCTCTCAGCGCCGTACCGCGCCCCCTCTGTGGAGGCCTGCTGGCCGGTTTGAATCGCGCCGTTCACTTCTGCTGCTGTCTGGCTGATCTTGAGTTCCTCGGTCATGTTGTTATCTCCTTTTCTGCCGCCGCTTCTTGCGGGGCAAAAAACAGGCGAGGCGGTCGACTGCTCGCAAGAATCCAGGGCTGCTTTTTTGGAGGGGCCGGAACGGAGGAGCCAAAACCCGCATGGCGGCGTCAGCCGAGGCAGAAGCCCGCCGAGTCGCCAGCGCGCAGGCGTGTTCCCCGCTCGCCCTGCCCGCAAGAACCGGCGGCCGAAAAGGAGGTTGACCGAGGAAGGTCAGGGCAGGCAACGCGAAGCGCGGCGCTGGTTCTAAAACGAGAGCGCGTTTTCCGTTCCGAGCACTGGATTGTGCTTTTTGGGTGGCGCGCCGGGTGTCGTTTTCATCTTAAAAGTGGGTAAATTAGATGGGATCGACGAGGATAATTTTAGCTCTGGCGGCGCGGGCGCGGAGAGGAAGTGAGTCAGGCCCTGGGTGCGCTGAGGAGATGGCCGCCGGCGCGCGTGTCCACGAGCAGGTTTGAAAATTGTCGGAGGCAATGTCGGAGCAACTAAGCCTCGTGGAGTCCGATTTGAACCGCGGGGCGCGCGACAGGCGGGGTGCTTTCACTGCGGCTCAGAACTGGACGGAGGTCGGCGCCGATACGCCCAGTAGAACTCAAGTGCGGCCATTCGCGTTCCGTCGCAGGAGCCGGTCTGCTCCACTTCAGACTGGCGCCAAGGCGTACACGTCGGCTCCGTCAATATGAGTTGCTCGATGGCCTTCTCGACCTCTTCGAGTGCGCCGATTCGATCCTTGAACTGTGTTTCAAGCCGCGCTCTTGTGATGTTCTGGGCTTCGATCCGCGCAAAGCGATACTGCTGAAATTCACGATTCATTCCGCACTCTCCTTGATTCGGGGTTCGTTCCACGAAAAAATTGCGGCATCCGGCAATTTTTTCGGAAATTTGTTTGGGACTTACTATAAGGTTGCCGGGGGCACGCTCGGCGCGCACCCCCGCGTAGGACCTCAGTGCATCTGGAATAACCTTCCGTCGGCATTAAACGCCTGGCGCAAGATAACTCTCGCCTCGCGGAGATAGCGATGTACATCCGGCTTCGGAATTCCCATAGCCTCGGCTATGGCGTCAGCATCGAGGATCGGCCTGCGGTCCCGATCGCGCTTCCATTTGTCGGGGTCACCCGATGCCGTGTAGGCGTGCTCCTTCAGGGCAAAATCCGGGCCGAGAGCCGCAATGCATTGAAGTGTCGCCCGAACTGGAGGGCGCAAGTTCGTGTAATTAGTGACCTGGTCCAGAAGGTCTTTCGCCATAACCTCCCGCTCGGCGGTGTTAGGGGCTACCGTCTTGCGAGTGCGAACGGCCCTGACATCCCCAGCCGAGCGAATCCCGCTGTTTTCGTCTCGCGTGAAACAGCGCCGTAGCATCCCGAGGCACATCGAACGTAGGAAGTAGCGCCGAAAAGCGTTTGGGATGGAACTCAGAGGAGGGTTGACTTGAAACATCTCGATGGCTGCGGTGACTGCACCGTCGTACATCAACTCAACCTGCCAATCCGAGGGGTAAACAAATAACTTTTCCGCCTTCCGCCGCGCGGCCCTCTCTGCCGTAGGTAGGGTGCAAGCAAGAAAGATGTCCTGTGCGTTCGGATGGTCGTGGTCATAGCGGTAAACAACCTCCGCGATCTGGAAGCGAAGCGGGCGGTCCGCTGCCTTGAACAGATGGTGCAGTAGGGCCAGCATTTGTATGGCGTCGAGCGGTGGAATTTTTTTACTCTCGAGCAATTCAAGCAGAGCCGGCCAAAAGACGGCGGGTTTTTGGTTGTTTCTCTCAGCGTCATAGCGCGCGCTGCCTGTGTGCCCCTGCGGGCTTGAGGGAACCGCAACGCTCGGCTCCCCTGCTGTCGGCTGGATTTTGATTTCTTCGGTCATGGTTTTTTCTCCTTTTCTGCCCTGCTTCTCGCGGGGCACAAAAGGCAGGGGGCAAACCTGCTCCCGCCGCTGCATTGGCGGGGGAGCCGAGAAAATCTCGCCCTACCGCTAGATTTTCTTGGGGGGACCACCACCCGAAGGGCGGCGAAGCCGAGGCAGAGCCTGCGTCGGCAGGGCGCAGGGTTTGTCGCCCCCTGCCGTGCCCGCGAGAAGCAGGGCGTCAGAAAAGGGGTATGACCGAAGAAATCAAGGCCGACAGCAGGAAAGGGAAGGCGGTTCCCCACGACAACGCAGGGGCTAAAAGATTTTTGGTCCTTTTGGCTGTTAGTTAGCGGGTGTGGAAGGTGCTCGAAGTACTATCCCTAAACGGTGGCTACTGGTGCGGCTGGTGCGGTGGGCCGTCTTGCTCTATCCTTGTGGTTCATGTGGTCGGACTTTCATGAGAGTTCGGAGAATGACGGTCGTCGTGTTCTTGATTGCAACGCTCTCGATGGCAGGCTGCAAGGCTCCCTCATTCTCCGCATCCGCCGCGGCTGCCGATATTCCCGGAATCCGCCAGGCACTCGCAGCTGCACGCCACCTCCTCGAAATGTACCGACGGCAACTCTCCGATGACAAGGCCCGCCGCCGCTTACAACGGCTTGATCGACGGCTCCTGGACGTCGCACAACAACTCCAGAACTTTTCAGTGGGACAAAAATGAGGAAAGATTGGCCGGTCAATCGGCAAACTTGCATGACTGAGCCCGCGTGATCTTGGTAACGTTAGCCTGTTGCCCAGCCAGGGCATGGAGGACAGGTGATGGATCCTACCAAAACACCCGTTATTCCGAGCGCCGGAACGTGCTTGTTGGGCGACAGCGGGAAGATGCAGCGACAAATTAACAGTTGGTTCGCAGATGCTTACAGTAGGGACTCGGTAGAGCAATTCTCTACAGCCGAGATTGGGGCTTCCGTCATGTAAAGAAACTGCTGAGGCCCTGAATGGCTCTAGCTATTGCCCAGTTCGTTTTTGCCAAAGAAGGTAGCTGGGGAGCTGCCAGCGAAGGATTGGCTCACCGAATGAGGGCTTCACTGCAGATGATCCTGGGAGTAGGCATCTCTTCGAGCTGTAAGGCTCGGCGGTCAATCCAATCTCGCATATTGTGCTGGTGGAAGATGCGCGCCAGATTCTTCAATAGGTCTTGGCCAGTTACCGAATTTCGACGTAAGAGGTTCAGTTCGCGGTTGATTGCGGTGGTGACCGGCCCCCGAAAAGCTTTTTCGAGGATGTTGATTTGACCTTTTGCATCCTCATCGGCCGCCGCCCCAAAGAGGACCCGCAATTCTCGGAGGACATAGCGCTGGCCGTGGGTAAGGGATAAGGTGTGTTCGCGCTCCGCTTGGCGGTGCTTCACTTCTTCAGTGAAGTGGTGCATTACGCGCATCACGGCTGAGTTGTGGGTGGTTGGCAGTGGTTGGCCGGGGACGGCGGGTCCGCATTTGACAACCCCGAGGACCCGCGGGATATCGCGCGATACGACGTCACCTTTTTCATCCACAAGAAATAGCTGCTGGTAGCGTCCTGCCTGGCAAAATACGTAAAGTTGGCTCACGTCAGCGAGTTTCGCGGCGCGGATTCCGTCTCGGAGTTCCGCGATGCGTTGGTATTCGGCGGGATTCTCTTTGCGCAACTGCCGCATAATCTCTTCCGCCTCATTAAGGTCCAGGGCTTCCTGTTCCTCGTCCTCGAACAAACCAAGCTGCCCGCCTTTCTTTTCGTAGATTGCGTACATCGCCTCTTCGTTCAATTGTTCGGTGGAATCGAGGATCGCGGAGTCTTCGCCAATGGTATCGTGGATTTCCTGGATGCGATGATGGAGCTTCTGTTGCAACCCCAGATTGCGCTCAATGCCTGTCTCGGGCAGAAAGTTGAATCCGTAAACCACATCATGTTCAGAGCCAATCCGGTCGATGCGCCCAAACCGCTGAATCAGCCGCACGGGGTTCCAGTGAAGGTCGTAGTTGATGATCTTATCGCAGTCCTGGAGGTTCAATCCTTCGGCCAGGACATCGGTTGCCACAACGGTGTTCAACTCGCTTTCGCCCGCTTCAAAACGGTACTCGGGGTTGGCCTTTGGGGCAAACCGTCCCACCACACGCGCCTTGCTCTTGTCGCCGCTGTAAATTACCTCAATATCGTCGCGTATCGCACCGGGATTCAGATTTTCAAATAAGTACCGCGCTGTGTCGGCGTATTGGGTGAAGATCAGGCGCTTACCATCCTTGAGGGGGGGCGTGGCCAATCTCTTCTCAAGCGTCTGGAGCTTGGCGTCCTCCGCCGGGGTAATCGGCTTGACCAGATAGAGCATCTTCTTCAGCAAGCCGATGTCATGCTCGATATGCTGATGCAACTTGTCCAGGTCGAAATCCTTCGCGGGATACTTGCCGGAGACCTGGCGCAGAGCGTCAACCAAGTCCTGTTCCTCATCCAGGTTTGGTTCGTAGAGAATAGCTTGAGCGTCATCCCCTGCGGGGACAATCCCTTGCTCCACAGCTTCGTGGAATCGCTCGTGAATGAGAAGTAATCTGCGAACCGTTTCTTGGAAAGCATACACACTTGACTCAAAGCGTTTGAACATGAGAACGCGAGTCAGCCCGCGCAAATTACCACCGGCTCGGTGTAAGCTGGCGTAAGGTTCCTGGCGTTGCTTGTCCTTTACCACGTAATGCCATAGGCCGTACCGGGCGTAGGTAAGTTCACCAGCGGGTGGTTTATCCGGGATCGCTTTGCGAGCCTTGCCGAGATATCCACGCAATTCCTGATAAAGACCCCGATACGTATCTTCGATACTGTACTCGATGGTTTCAAGTTCGCGCCTTGGGAAAAACTGATGTCGGCCGGCCACCATCACATAAGCCCGACGGTTCCCGTCCACGTATTCCTTGAAGCGTGAGGGATCAATAGGCTGATGCGTTACGGAGTCAATGCCATACCAACGCAGAATGTGATCGCGAGTCCGGCGAACAAGGATGTTGGAGAGCAAATCAGGAAGCTTTTTGTCCCCCTTTTCGACCAATTTGAAATACTCCTTGAGGTCGGGGGGAATTACCGGAAGATCGGTCTTGTCATCCTGGTGGAAAAGTTTGATTTGAAAGTAAACATCCCAGGCGCTCTTATTCCGGGGAGTCGCGGTGAGAAAACAGCAACGTCGCCCCGTAGAAAGAAAGGATTGAACGACTTTGTAGCGCTGCGTGTCAGGATAGCGGAAGTTGTGACTCTCATCGATCAGCACAAAATCCCGGTCCCTGTATTTCACGTCATCCTGGAGGTAATTCGCCACCCCTTGGCTGTCTTCCCTCAAGTAGCCGGTGGAAAGGACTCGGGCATTAAGCTGATAGACTTCGTTGTATCGCTCCCACATATCCACCAGAGGGGCCGGGCAGACGATAAGAGGGCGGGCATGGTCCGTGCGCTCGAAGTGTTTGACAATGGCTGCTCCAATGTAGCTTTTCCCGAGCCCAACCACATCCGCGACGAATGCTCCACCGTAATCGCGGATCATCTGTACGGCTTGGCGGACCGCAACTTTCTGAAAATCAGCCAAACGCTTCGTGATTTCGTCATCCCAGAGAACGTCCTTGTCGTCTTCACCCTCCAGGCGGTCTTTAACCAGGGCGTACAAGGTCTTCATGTAAATGTCATAGGGGCGGGCCGGAATAATGGCCCAAGATTGTTTCATTTCGTCCATCAGGGTTTCGTCAAAGTCCTGGGATTCCTCCCAGAGATCGTCAAACCAGCGCACCAACTCCGCGTGATTGCTATTGCCTTGCACCATCACATTCAGTTCGGTGTTATGCGTCACTCCCGCGAGCGTGAGATTGGATGACCCAACAATCGCAATGCCCTCCTCGTGACGGTCCAGCTTTTTCCCAAAGAGATCGAAGACATCTCCGTAGTCGAAGATGTAAGCCTTGGCGTGCATTCGGCCCTTCGTGTAAACGCGTACCTTTAAGCGCTTTTCCTCGATCATGCGGACCATCACCTTCACCAGAGTTTCGGCCTCGTCGGTCTGGTCCATAAGTTCGACAGAAGTGCGGAGGTTTTCGGCGGTCTCCGTCGCCATGCGCTTGGTATCCATACGCTTTGGAAAAGACTGTGCTTCCACCGCATCAACCACCATCTCCAGCCGCTGGTATCCTTCGGCAAGCTGTTCCAAGGTTTCACGGTTGGTGGTGTTACCGATTAAGAGCTTCAACTCCTTGACCGTCGCAAGCCGCTCCGCAATGGAAGTGAGGCCAGAGAGGAAAAAATACCCCACCGCGAACCGCGCTCTGTCTGTGGAACTCAGGATGCTCTTGATGTGGTCAACCAGCTTTTCGTTGCGATTGTCGATGATATCGTGGATGGGCATCTTCTGACTTTCCCCTAAGAATTTCTCTGGGTGCTGTATGTCCTACCCGCTGGGAGCTTATCCAATGCCAGAGCCCAGATGGTGATGGCTATCTAGTCGAACTGAAGCCCCGCCCAGAGATAGGCACTTCTGTCGCGCAAATGAAATCGTTCGCGGGGGACATTCAGTTTTCCTCGAATGCTTTTTACTTTGGGCGATATCTTGATCTTGCGCTTTTCCAGATCGTCATAGGGCACGGCGAAGGGGATGCCTTCGGGCACGGTTTCGCCGTCGATAATTCGCTTAAAGCTCCGCTCAAAATCGGCAGCATTGGGAAACAAATTGGCGCCGGGTCCTGTGGGTGGAGTGGGCACAGGTCCGCCGTTTGCTTCCGCTTTTGCCTTTGCCTTTTCGTATTCCAGCAAGGCGTAATTCTCCGCCAACACTGGCCAAGCAGCCTGGACGCGCGAGTCTTTCCAGAGTTCCGCTGCCCAATCGTCAAGTTCCACCGGGCCTCCGTTTTTCTTGTGCTCCAGCCACCATTCGGCTTTCTCGCTCAGCCACCATTCGAAGGCATCAACAAACTCCGCGGCGTAGGCAACGGGGCCAGAGCGCCACTGGTTGCCGACTTTCCACTGTTCGTCCCAGCGGCGCTTGTAAACCGGCTGCTCGATGCGTCGGATGTGTTCGTTATCGCGGATGGCGGCCAGGCGGGCTTTCCACAGCGCACGGCGTTCGGCGGGGCACGTTGCCGGGATCAGCGCAACAGCTTTGGTGTAGTTGCCTTCCACTTGCTGCCAGAGGCGGAACGGGCGTTGCCCCTGGTCAAGTGGTAACGGAAGCTTTATGCCGCCATTGTCATCTTGGCGGGGTAAACCCGCCGCTACGGAGGTCGACACGGCGGGATGACTCTCGGGCAATAGGCCGTAGGCCGCATACACCAGCCAGTCCATTTCTTCCTGCAAGGCAATCATTTCCACACGCAGCCGTTCACGAACGGCTTGGGTGCCGCGGTAGGCATCACGAAGATCAGTTTCGGTTTGGAACGGGGCGCCAAGTTCAGTATTGGGCGACACGTATCCAGGCAGCGAACTGTTCCATTCGTCATACGCCTCGCCCCGCTTCTCGAAGAGCTTTTTCAGAGACAGGGTGGGCATCTGCCGGCCGCGCTCCCAGCACGCCTTGGCGAGTTCGGTCAAGTGCTCGGCCAGCAAGTTAGGTTTACCCTGCAAACCCTCGGCGATGGCTCCCGGAATCGGCAACTGCTCTACCTTGCCGCTTGCAAATTCAAAGCGGTCACGATGTTCGTCTTCGCCCGCACCCTTATTGAAACAAACCTGTTTGAGCCAGAACAGTGGCGCGCTAGAGTTGAGGAGTGCACCACCCAACAAGTGGCACATGTCCAGACTCAGGTTACGAACAACGATTATGGGGGCCGTCTGCCTGTAAAGCCTCCGACTGGGCTCTATCACAAAGTGGCTATGGGTGGCGATGAATGAAAACGCGATTCGATAGGCGTCGGAGAGCTTCTCTTTGTTTATAATGTGATAACCATACCAAAGCTTACCAGCCAGCACCACCGATGAGAAGCCAACCCATTCATGCATATAGACCCTCTCGACAGTAAAAGGGATTTCAAACGGCAAAGAGCCAATAGCAAACCAAGTTGTCATTCGAGCGAAGCGAGGAACCTCGTCCCGGTTTCTTGTTCTGAACAGTGCGGAGCCAGATTGCTCGTCTCCGTCGGAATGACAACCTAATCCAACAAAACATCTCCTGCTACGCACAGGGTGAGAGCAAGACAGGACCGCCACTTAGCGTTCGATTAAATCCGCAGTTCCCGATGAGGTTCCAGCAAGAGTCACCTTGACGCGAAGAGGGTGCGCGGTTTGCGTCTGGATCCAGATAATTAGGTCAGTTCCCTCTAAGCTCCGAACATGACCAAGCCGGAGGTCCTTTCCGGGCGCAATGGGTTTCCCATCGAGAGTCACTCGTGCATTGCCATCACCCCAGTTCTTGATCACAATCGCAGGGTTAACCGCCGGCGAACCTTCGCTGGCCTGTATCGTAAAGTCCAGAGATGCCGGCCCTCGAGGGACGACCCGCAGCAGGACGAAGGCCCTCTGGGCCGCGTCATATCCCACGCTTTTAAAACCCTCACTGGCCAAATCGATCTTGGGGGGCGATATCCACGACTTCGCCAAGGGCAACAGTTCCGTTGGCGACTTCACCGTCAAACCATCCAGCAGCAACTCACTCTGGGTGTTCTCGGAGGGCTGAGTGGCATCCCAAACAATGTGGGACAACGAAGAGTGGGATGGGCGATCCGGCGCCAAGCAGGGCCGGCCGCTCGAAGCGATTTGGGCCACCGGCCAGTGGTTCCAGCACTCAAAAGTAAAGTACGTTTTCTCCCCATTATAGATGTCCCACTTGACGTTTAAGGGCGGTACGATTTGAAATGGCTTCCAGGCCGATTTCAGATTCACAATCTGCATGTTGGCGCCCGGCGGCCCCGTGACACTTTCCGGACCGTCCGGACGCGTGAAGCTCATGCCAGACTTGGGCTTCCAGCTATAGGTGACGGATTCTCCCTTCATGTTGGTCAGCGTTAATGCATCCCAATTGATGTTGTCCTCGGGCTTCTGGCCCGGCCCGTTGATGACGATGGTTTCCTGCCATTCAAAGTCCGTCAAGTTCTGATCGGATGTGTGGATCACCTGCTTCCGCACCGCCACACCGTCCGGATAGACGGTCCAGTATTCGTCAGCCCAATCGAACCAACCCGTGAGAGGATCGGTGTGCGAACCAAGATAGTGCTCCACTTCGGAGAGCGCATATCTCCAATGAATCACCGCGCGGGCATCGGTGCTTTCCAGAATGCTGACGTGCGAGTAGTGGCTTTGCTTGTCCGACATCGGCTCACAGTCCTCGCCATCAGGACAAATGGGTGCACCCCACGATTCGAGGAACTCGTCCGTATACCACTTGCCGTTTTCTGTGACCCAAGCGGGAACGTAGTTTGTGCCTTGCCAGAAAACGAGTCGGATGGGCACCTGGTCGAAACGGACGACGACGTCCGAGTCCGGCCCGATCCGCCTCGGCCTGTCCCAAACATCCTCGAAGTTAAGCGTGGCGTAGTACGCTCCGAAATGACCGGCGCCAGGGGGCCCGGAAGGAAGCACCGGCCAGGGAAGAACCTCCCCGGCAGGCGCGTGTGCGCTCGCGAAGCTGTTTTGCACTTCGTCGGGACCAAGGCTGCGGGAATAGATCTTGAGTTCGTCCAAAATACCATCTAGCGAGTACCAAACCGGATAGAACGGGTGAATGGCCTCAGCCGGCACTGGGAGCATTGGCTGGCGGGTCCTGCCGATCCACAAGTCCACGTGCTCGGCCGGTTTCATGCTTCCCACCACAGGCAACCTTCCGACTTCCTTGCCGTTCATGTAGACGGCCAGACCCCTTGCCGAGTCAAATGTGCCGATGACGTGCGTCCACTTCTTCAGTGGGATTTGAGCCGACGAGATCAGAGACTGCCATACGCCTCCGACCGAAACTTGCAGCCCGACATGGCCGAACGCGTCAACGCCGAAGGAGTAGCCCGTTTGCTGGAATTGTTCGTGGTCCACGATGGGCAACCAATTCCAGGGAAGCGTGTTCAGGGCAACCCAAGCTTCCACGGAGAATGCATCGGAGACCTGGGGAGCTTTATCAGCGGCGCGAATCACGTAAGTTGTATAGCCATCGAATCGCATCCCTGCCCCCGCAACCCCGGGAACATACTTGTAGAAGCCTTCGATCTTGTCCTCGGCCCCGCCGACCGTATCACGGGTGACAGGCTTCGCCGCTTCTTCGAATGACCACTTGGCAACCAACCCTTGGTTTTGCGCAGAGGCCCGCCCAGCGAGCAAAGTCAAGCCCAGTGAAGAGAGAAGAATTGTAACTACATATCCTCTCGATCCCATTTCTCCGCCTCCTAAGAAGACTCTCCCCGCCTCCCGACCTTGCGTGGGCTCTTTCGTGCTCGCGATCCACCTTTTAAAGCAGCTCGAATTCGTGCAAGCACATCGAGTAAGCCCCGCCTGGAGGGTTCACTCGAAATTGCTTCTCGGTGTAGTTGGCGCTGTAACACAACCAGCATTTTCTGCCGTCTTCGCTGATGAACTTGGACGGGATGTTCACAAAGTATCCTTGTTCCCCAAATCTGGTCATGTACGCGACGAGCCTCCAAGGTCCACAGATGTCGCTGGACTCCAGGATGTACGTATTCATTTCACGGGTTCCTGGCCACGAGTCAGCGGCACACATCAAGTACTTCTCGAGCGGACGATTGTACGTCATAGTTGCAGACCCGCAGTGATTATTCCAGTCGACCAAGGGCTGCATTTTAGCGAACTCGGACGACCATCTCGGTCTGCCTTGAATGTCACTGCCCGCGAAGTACTCGTACTGGCCCGCATCATTGATATTTGAGGGCGAAGGCATAACCCGTGCCATAAAGAGCTGGTCGCCGGCGATCCAGCTGTTATTGGCAAAACGCGGTTTCGGATCGGGCTCAGTGGTGCCATGGGCTAACAGGTATGCTTTGCCATCCGGTGAGTATTGCATATTCCGTCCAAAGTCCACGAAGTGCGGAGTGCCTATCTTCACCTGCGGTAAACCATGAATAATGCGGCGCACGTCGGAAGTGCGCCAGTCGCGATCTTGATGGGCTAGCGCCTCGAGTGCGGCGGATCGGTCACTAACTTCCGGAAACAAAGGGGCCCAAGGTGTATGCGGTGTCTCTTCCCAGGTCCGTCCATAGTCCCGCGAGACCATAAACCCGACGAAGGGTTCGAGCGAGGCCCATGAAAAGAAAACCCCGTCCACCGTTCTTGACGGCACATCGCAGCAATAAGTTCCGAAATACCAGATCCCCTGATAACTTAAATTAGCGCACGCGTACCTGCCCGCTGAACGGCAATGCCGATGCGTGGTGGTTCCCGAGTGCGGCGATGGACAGGTTCAAGGGATCGCTGCCGGTAATCTTCGCATAGCCCTGGTTGGCCTTGATCCCCTGTTGCGCCATCGGCCTCGATTTTTCCCCTCCGGCGGACTTCACAGAGCCGTCCTCAAATGGTGAATACGTCACGTCACCTATCTGCCCAGGAGGGGAACCACGTGTCGGCGTCCGTGAACTCGGTGTCTCTGTTTGTGGCGACCAGTGAATCGAACCCCCTTGAGAAGGTCCGATTTTGCAAACGGAATATCGGCCGGCGGAGTGGATGGCCAAACCAGAAGCACGTAAAAGCCGGACGCATTCTTCGCATCCAGTTAGGACAGAACCTTTGGAAAACCGGGCAGCTCTGCATTTTTGAGAAGTATTGATGCGCACGCGAGTTTAAGAAGACTCCTGCGAACCATGTTGTGGTCCTCGTCATTCAGGGTCACCGGAGCGGAGCGAGGACGCCCGGTTTTGAAGTCTGAGGCCTTTCTTCGGGGCAGTGTCCAAGCCTCGGCCTCAGCACCCGGGGCCGCGCTACTCAATTCATCGTTCAATTTACGCCACGGAAAGCGACGAGATCGTAGTCTGCGCCCGGCTCCGTGCTGAATCTCACGACGGCTTGCTCAGGCGAGGAAACCTCGACAGCTTTGCCGTTCGAGGTCACCCGCACGCGCGACGACGTGCAACGGCGACCTCTCCCGAGCTTCGAACGAATTGAGGCACGAGTAAGATCGCCGTCCTTCCATGCGATGCC
>CAWIUZ010000081.1:0-12881 GCA_963838915.1 uncultured Acidobacteriota bacterium | reverse complement strand
GCCAGCACCACCGATGAGAAGCCAACCCATTCATGCATATAGACCCTCTCGACAGTAAAAGGGATTTCAAACGGCAAAGAGCTAATAGCAAACCAAGCTGTCAATCGAGCGAAGCGAGGAGCCTCGTCCCGGTTTCTTGTTCTGAACAGTGCGGAGCCAGATTGCTCGTCCCCGTCGGAATGACAACCTAATCCAACAAAACATCTCCTGCTACGCACAGGGTGAGAGCAAGACAGGACCGCCACCTAGCGTTCGATCAAATCCGCAGTTCCCGATGGGGTTCCAGCAAGAGTCACCTTGACGCGAAGAGGCTGCGTGGTTTGCGTCTGGATCCAGATAATTAAGTCAGTTCCCTCTAAGCTCCGAACATGACCAAGCCGGAGGTCCTTTCCGGGCGCAATGGGTTTCCCATCGAGAGTCACTCGTGCATTGCCATCACCCCAGTTCTTGATCACAATCGCAGGGTTAACCGCCGGCGAACCTTCGCTGGCCTGTATCGTAAAGTCCAGAGCTGCCGGCTCTCGAGGGACGGCGCGCACCAGAACGAAGGCCCTCTCGGCCGCGTCATATCCCAGGCTCTTGAAACCCTCACTAGCCAAATCGACCTTTGGAGGCGATAGCCACGACTTCGCCAAGGGCAACAGTTCCGTTGGCGACTTCGCCGTCAGCCCATTCAACAACAATTCGCTCTGAGTGTTCTCAGCAGGCTGGGTTGCATCCCAAACAATGTGAGACAGCGAAGAGTGGGATGGGCGATCCGGCGCCACGCAGGGCCGGCCGCTCGAAGCGATTTGGGCCACCGGCCAGTGGTTCCAGCACTCGAAAGTAAAGTACGTTTTCTCCCCATTATAGATATCCCACTTGACGTTCGCGGGCGGAACGATCTGAAATGGCTTCCAGCCCGATTTCAGATTCACCATCTGCATGTTGGCGCCCGGCGGCCCCGTGACGGTCTCCGGGCCGTCGGGTCGCGTGAAGCTCTGCCCGGCCTAGGTTTCCAGCTATAGGTGACGGACTCGCCCTTCATGTTGGTCAGCGTTAATGCATCCAGATTGACGTCGTCCTCGGGCTTCTGGCCCGGCCCGTTGATGACGATGGTTTCCTGCCATTCAAAGTCCGTCAAGTTCTGATCGGATGTGTGAATCACCTGTTTCCGCACCGCCACACCGTCCGGATAGACGGTCCAGTATTCGTCGGCCCAATCGAACCAACCCGTGAGAGGGTCAGTGTGCGAACCAAGATAGTGCTCCACTTCAGAGAGCGCATATCTCCAATGAATCACCGCACGGGCATCGGTGCTTTCCAGAATGCTGACGTGCGAGTAGTGACTTTGCTTGTCCGACATCGGCTCACAGTCCTCGCCATCAGGACAAATGGGTGCACCCCACGATTCGAGGAACTCATCGGTATACCACTTGCCGTTCTCAGTGACCCAAGCGGGAACGTAGTTTGTGCCTTGCCAGAAGACCAGCCGTATGGGCGCCTGGTCGAAACGCACGACCACGTCCGGGTCCGGCCCGATCCGCCTCGGCCGGTCCCAGACATCCTCGAAGTTAAGCGTGGCGTAGTACGCGCCGAAATGACCGGCGCCAGGTGGCCCGGAAGGAAGCACCGGCCAGGGAAGAACCTCGCCTGCAGGCGCGTGTGCGCTCGCGAAGCTGTTTTGCACTTCGTCCGGACCAAGGCTACGGGAATAGATCTTGAGTTCGTCCAAAATACCATCTAGCGAGTACCAAACCGGATAGAACGGGTGAATGGCCTCAGCCGGCACTGGAAGCATTGGCTGGCGGGTCCTGCCGATCCACAAATCCACGTGCTCGGCCGGCTTCATGCTGCCCACCACAGGCAGCCTTCCGACTTCCTTACCGTTCATGTAGACGGCCAGACCCCTTGCCGAGTCAAATGTGCCGATGACGTGCGTCCACTTCTTCAGCGGCATTTCAGCCGACGAGATCAGAGACTGCCATACGCCTCCGACCGAAACTTGCAGCCCGACATGGCCGAACGCGTCAACGCCGAAGGAGTAGCCCGTTTGCTGGAATTGTTCGTGGTCCACGATGGGCAACCAATTCCAGGGAAGCGTGTTCAGGGCAACCCAAGCTTCCACGGAGAATGCATCGGAGACCTGGGGAGCTTTATCAGCGGCGCGAATCACGTAAGTTGTATAGCCATCGAATCGCATCCCTGCCCCCGCAACCCCGGGAACATACTTGTAGAAGCCTTCGATCTTGTCCTCGGCCCCGCCGACCGTATCACGGGTGACAGGCTTCGCCGCTTCTTCGAATGACCACTTGGCAACCAACCCTTGGCTTTGCGCAGAGGCCCGCCCAGCGAGCAAAGTCAAGCCCAGTGAAGAGAGAAGAATTGTAACTAGATATAATCTCGATTCCATTTCTCCGTCTCCTAAGAAGACTCTATAGCGGTGACTACGAATAAGGGAAAAACGGCTGACTTATTGCTTTCTCGTGCTAACAATCCACCTTTAGAGCAGCTCGAATTCGTGCAAGCACATCGAGTAGCATCCGCCTGGAGGGTTCACTCGAAATTGCTTCTCGGTGTAGTTGGCGCTGTAACACAACCAGCATTTTCTGCCGTCTTCGCTGATGAACTTGGACGGGATGTTCACAAAGTATCCTTGTTCCCCAAATCTGGTCATGTACGCGACGAGCCTCCAAGGTCCACAGATGTCGCTGGACTCCAGGATGTACGTATTCATTTCACGGGTTCCTGGCCACGAGTCAGCGGCACACATCAAGTACTTCTCGAGCGGACGATTGTACGTCATAGTTGCAGACCCGCAGTGATTATTCCAGTCGACCAAGGGCTGCATTTTAGCGAACTCGGACGACCATCTCGGTCTGCCTTGAATGTCACTGCCCGCGAAGTACTCGTACTGGCCCGCATCATTGATATTTGAGGGCGAAGGCATAACCCGTGCCATAAAGAGCTGGTCGCCGGCGATCCAGCTGTTATTGGCAAAACGCGGTTTCGGATCGGGCTCAGTGGTGCCATGGGCTAACAGGTATGCTTTGCCATCCGGTGAGTATTGCATATTCCGTCCAAAGTCCACGAAGTGCGGAGTGCCTATCTTCACCTGCGGTAAACCATGAATAATGCGGCGCACGTCGGAAGTGCGCCAGTCGCGATCTTGATGGGCTAGCGCCTCGAGTGCGGCGGATCGGTCACTAACTTCCGGAAACAAAGGGGCCCAAGGTGTATGCGGTGTCTCTTCCCAGGTCCGTCCATAGTCCCGCGAGACCATAAACCCGACGAAGGGTTCGAGCGAGGCCCATGAAAAGAAAACCCCGTCCACCGTTCTTGACGGCACATCGCAGCAATAAGTTCCGAAATACCAGATCCCCTGATAACTTAAATTAGCGCACGCGTACCTCCCGCTGAACGGCAATGCCGATGCGTGGTGGTTCCCGAGTGCGGCGATGGACAGGTTCAAGGGATCGCTGCCGGTAATCTTCGCATAGCCCTGGTTGGCCTTGATCCCCTGTGCGCCATCGGCCTCGATTTTTCCCCCTCCGGCGGACTTCACAGAGCCGTCCTCAAATGGTGAATACATCTCACCGTCCTCTGCCCAGGAGGGGAACCACGTGTCGGCGTCCGTGAACTCGGTGTACTCTTTGTGGCGACCGGTGAATCGAACCCCCTTGAGAAGGTCCGATTTTGCAAACGGAATATCGGCCGGCGGAGTGGATGGCCAAACCAGAGGCGCGTAAAAGCCGGACGCATTCTTCGCATCCAGTTCCGGCCCAACCTTTGGAAAACCGGGCAGCTCTGCATTTTTGAGAAGTATTGATGCGCACGCGAGTTTAAGAAGACTCCTGCGAACCATGTTGTGGTCCTCGTCATTCAGGGTCACCGGAGCGGAGCGAGGACGCCCGGTTTTGAAGTCTGAGGCCTTTCTTCGGGGCAGTGTCCAAGCCTCGGCCTCAGCACCCGGGGCCGCGCTACTCAATTCATCGTTCAATTTACGCCACGGAAAGCGACGAGATCGTAGTCTGCGCCCGGCTCCGTGCTGAATCTCACGACGGCTTGCTCAGGCGAGGAAACCTCGACAGCTTTGCCGTTCGAGGTCACCCGCACGCGCGACGACGTGCGTAGCTTGCATTCTCTCCCGAGCTTCGAACGAATTGAGGCACGAGTAAGATCGCCGTCCTTCCATGCGATGCCCACTTCAAAGCCGCCGCGTGCACACAAACCCTTCACCGAGCCCGCGCTCCATGCCTTCGGTAGCGCCGGCAAGAGGCGCAATTCGCCGTTATGAGACTGCAGCAGTATCTCGGCGATACCGGCCGTGCCACCCAGATTGCCGTCCACCTGCAGCGCCTTGCCATCGCGGGAGAAGAGGTTGGGAAACACGGCCTCCCCAATCAGTTTCTTGAGGGAGGAGTGGGCGCGTTCCCCGTCGAGAAGCCGGGCCCAGAGGTTGACTTTCCACGCCATCGAAAAACTCAGGCCGCCTTCTCCCCGCATGATGATCGCTTGTTTGGCCCCTTCCGCAAGCTTGGGAGTTCCGGTAAGTGAGATTTGATTACCTGGGTAAAGTCCCCAGAGGTGCGAAAGGTGGCGGTGCTGTGGCTCGATATCTCCCCAATCTTCGAGCCATTCCTGCAAGTTTCCACGCTTTCCAACTTGCATGGGTGGCAAGCGGCGCCTGATATCGAGAACGCGCTGGCGAAAATCGGAGTCGATACCCAGCAGTTCCGCAGCCTCTAAGTAGTGGCCGAACAAGTCACGCAGGATCTGGATATCGATCGTTGAACCAGCACAGATGGTGGTTCCGGGAAGGTAGATACCGGTAGTTTCATCGAGATATCGCTCATTGCCTTCCCGCTTCGGAAAATTCTCCGGCGACATCGAAGGACAGGTCACGAGCCAGCCGTACTTTGGGTGTTCAACGAGCGTATCAAGGAAGAACTGCGCCGATCCCTTGAGGATGGGGTAAATCTTTTCGAGGAAGGCACGATCGCCGTTGAATGAATAGTGCTCCCACAAATGGCTGCAAAGCCAGGCGCCACCCACCGAGAAAGTACCCCAAGTTGGACCATCCATGGGTGCTGTGGCAAGCCAAAGGTCGGTGTTCTGATGCAACACCCAACCTTTCACGCCATACATAACCTTGGCAGTGCGTTCGCCCGGCTCCACAATTCCTTCCACCATCTTCATCAACGGCTCGGCACAGTCCGCAAGGTTGGCAACTTCGGCCGGCCAATAGTTCATTTGCAGGTTGATGTTGGTGGTGTATTTGGATCCCCACCAGGGATTCATGTCCTGGTTCCAAATCCCTTGCAGGTTGGCAGGCAGCGTCCCCGGACGCGAACTGGAGATCAGTAAGTATCTCCCATACTGGAAGAACAGCGTCGCGAGGTGGGGGTCGTTCGTGGTCACGAAAGCCTTCAGGCGCGCGTCGGTTGGTTGCTGCGCAGATTCGGTGGCGCCCAGATCAAGCGATACACGATGGAATAGCCGCTGATGCTCGGCCACGTGGGCCCGGCGGATCTCAACGTAAGACTTGCCGGCAACATCGGCCAAGTACTTCATGGCCCTCGTTTCCGGGTCGGCGCTTACGTCATTGGCGTTGACGAAATTGGTCGCGGCGGAAATGAGCAAGGTTGCGGCGTCCGCGTGACTGACGATCAACTCTTGGTAGCCGGTGGAAACTTCACCGCCCTCGGCAACGGCCCTAACCCGCGCCTGGTAGTCCAATCTACCTTTAATGCCTTGATCGGAGGAGTTGTGCCCGCGCAGCACAAGGCCATCGGGCGGGACGCCGTCCGACGTGTAGTATTCGTCCCCGTTATAATCTTGCCTCTTGCCACCGCTGATGCGAGCCCTCAAGGAGATGCTGCCGGACTTGCTGGCGGTCAGCCGAACCACGATGACCTGATCAACCGGACTCGACAGAATTTCACGCTCGAATTGCACGTCTCCCACTCGATAGGCTACTCGGACGATGGCCTCGTCCATGTCCAGCGTGCGGCGATATTCGCTGACTTTGGCGTGTCCCGGAAACGTGAGCCACAGATTACCTAGCGGCTGGTACATCATCTGATCGGCAGGATACCCCATCATTTTGCGTCCAAAGAGGTCGTGGGCCTGTAAGTATTTCCCTTCAAACACCAGGCGGCGTATCTCCGGCAATGCTTCCGGACCGCCGGAAGTGGTGGGATCGTAAGGCGCACCGGTCCACAGGGTCTCTTCGTTGAGTTGAATGCGCTCCTCTTCAGTTCCGCCCATGACCATGGCGCCCAGCCTGCCGTTGCCTACGGGAAGCGCTTCTGTCCATTCCTTCGCAGCCTGCCGGTACCAGAGTTCCAGTTTCGGTGGCTTGACTGAAGCTCCTGTGGCCTTCGCCACTAACCGCGCCTGTGCCGCAAAGAGGCTCGACGAACCGGCGAGCAGAACTTTACCGACATCGCGGCGTGACATGTTTCTCACGGTATCCTCCCTAGAACCGGCTAACGCGGACCTGCACTACCTCGCTAGGCCATGTCGATCAAAGACCGCTGCTACAGCGTCGCGCGGCATCTGAATCGGGTTCGAGCCGAATTACTTTCTTGCACGACTGGGCGGCTTCGCTGATCTTCCCTAGCCGCGTTTGGACAATGGCCAAATGCAGAAAAGCATCGGCGCGCGTCGGAGCCAAGTGGGTAGCCTCAATGAACTCCTGCTCAGCTTCTTTTAACTCCCCGCGAACCGCCAGGACTAACCCGAGATTGAAATGCGGGTCAGGATAAGCGGGATCGTTTGCCGCCGCCTCGCGAAATAATTGGATGGCTTGCGACGTGTCTCCTTGCCGGCCACATAGAACACCGAGGTTGTTTTGTGCCTCGGCAAACCTCGGATTACTCCGCAGAGCGTCCCGGAACTGGCCTTCGGCCTCGCTGAGTTGCCCTTCCATGGATAAAAGCAAACCCAGTTGATTGCGGGCTGCCGCGAGGCGAGGATCCAGCTCAACTGCCCTTTCCAGTTCTCGCTGCTGAGCCGAACGATTCCCTAGCTTCGCCTCGGCAAGCGAGACATCATAGTGAATGAGAGCGCTGGAAGGGTCCTGCTCCATGGCAGCTAGATAAGCCTTAAGGGCGCCCTCTGAATCCGCGTGCTGTAGAAGTTCGCTACCCTTGGCCACCAAGAGCTGAGCATGTTCTTTCCGCTCCTTGGCAACTTGAAGTGAACGAAACGTGTCTAATTCCTGCTTGGACTGAGTATTGTCACCGGCATCTGCCAGCAGCCGTGAGAGCTCAAATCGCGGATCCGGCATCTGAGGCTCAAGCTTCTCCGCTGCACGCAGTTCCTTGATTGCCTCTTCTGCTTTTCCCAGCCGCGCCAAGACGAGCCCAAGATTATAACGGACGTCATAGTCGCTCGGTTGCAATTGTGCCGCCTGCTGCAGCACCTCCGCGGCCTCGGGAAACTTGCTCAGCCATTTCAGGGCGCGGCCCTCCACGAGGTAGCCCTCATAGTCCTCCGGATGGCGGCGAATGAACTCCTTCGAGGGTGCAACCGCGGCATCAAACTCCCCACCGAGAATGAGGGATTTCGCAAGAGAAAGACGCGCCACATCATTTTCCGGGTCGAGGCCGATGCACTTTGCATACGCAGTCGAAGCTTCCCTGTACACCTTCGCATGGGCATACGAGTTGGCCAGATAAAACTCGGCATCAAGCGAGTCGGGATGCTGGGCAACGAGGGTCTGGAGCAATTTGATAGCCTCCGACCAGTGCTCAGTCTCGTCGTAGACTCTCGCACGCGCGAGTTGCAGGTGAAAAGTCTGATCCGCAGTCGGTGATGATGCGAGCGCTTGCTCAATGAAGAGAGTTGCAGCATCGTACTGATGCTGCTGCGTCAGGGCATCTGCCAATTCGTATAAAGTCGCCACTGATTTGGGGTTAAGCTTGAGAGAGGTCCGGAATTCCCGGATGGCGGCATTCAAGTCTCCGAGATTCTCTTTTGCCACGCCCAATACCTCGTGAGCTTCGGCGAACGAGGGTTTCGTCAGAAGAATCGATTCCAAAATGGTCGAAGCCGCGCGAAAGTCTCGCTTGCGCAGATACTGCAATGCCACGTTAAAACAAGGTTCTATTTCCACCGGCGCTAGCTGAGAGTTCCGGCCCTGAACACCTGCGAGACATTGGCTGCTCCCCTGCGGGGTAGGCTGTGGCCTCTGGGTCGGAGGTCCTTGAGAAGGGATGGCTTCCGAAGCAGCTTGGACCTCCTGATTTGATGTCCGCAGCTCTCCCGCTTGGTTGGCCGGTGATCCAAAATCCTCGCAGGGTTGGCAGGCGCTGGAGAGATGCTTCGCATTGCTCAGCATAAAAGCGCAGGAAGCAAAAAGCATCAAGCAAATTCGACGCCTAAAGGCAAACGCACGGCGGTGAGCGTCGACGCCTTGCCCCGGCTCGCGGCGCGTCATCGTGATAATTATCGTGCTACGACAGATGCGCTTCAACTTAGGTGTCCGATTCTTTCCCGCTTCGACCCCGCTCCGCTGATGTTCGTCACCGCTCGCCATCCAGCGCCCACTACCCGCCGACGCATACCTATTGCTCTCCGGCAACAGTCAGGCGGTCGGCACTGCGAGATCGGCGCCGGTAAACATCGAACTCATAGATTGACCAATGATAAAGGGCGCTCATGCCTGTCTGCGTGACACGAATGTAACGCGCCTTCTGCTCCGGAAACTCTATCGTGGTGATGCCCAATTGCCCGCTCCCGGTGGCGATTGGTTTTCCCCAGTTCTTGCCATCATTGGAGACCGCTACCGCATATTTATCAGGGAAGTCCCAAAGCGCCCAGGTGTTGTCCAACACGACCTTGTCAAAAAACTGTTGTCGCCGCATGTCCACCTGGAACCACTGGCCGGGGTGTTGAGGCCCGGTCATATCGCGCCAGCCAGTCCAATGATCGCCATCAATGGCATTGGCAGCGGATACATCAATCGGAATCTTGTCGTCAGTAAAGAGAAATAAGCCGTCTGGCACGGAAGCCGCGGCCATCCATGACTTCTTTTCGAGCGCCACCTCGTTCGACTGGGGTGATGGAGCCGGCTTGCGCGAAGCGAGCAGGAGCGTGCCGGATGCAACAAAGTTCCAGATGCCGGGTCCCACACTAAATCTCACGTATTCAGCATCCTCGCCATTCCATGTGACGCCAGCCAACCTGCCGCAATAGCTTCCATCCCACACCGCCGCACCATTGATCCTAATTCTGTTCAGGGTCTTGAATGACCTTCTTGGAATGCCCACGATGGCAGTGGTGTTGGAAGGCGAATCCAGTGCCAATGAGTATCGCGAGGCCGACTTCCACACTGACACTGTGATGTTGCCTTTTAGCGAGGGCACCACGCACTTTATCGACTTCAAGAACGCTTCTTTGGGAAAGACATGATAAGTACCCCAGCCAGGCGTCTCAGGTGATATGCCAGCAATGGTCCGGGAAAGCAGCAGAGCCGGGGGATTCCATCCATGATTCAGCGATGAGCCGGGATCAAAGGCGTCAATAGTTCCCCACCACCGGTCGTAGTGTTCCCACAATGTCGTAAAGCTGCACGGGATCATGGTCTTGTAGCGATAATACAATCGGAGTAGGGCATATTCCTGCTTACCCATTTTGCAGAGTGCCTCGAATACCCAGCGCTCGAAAAAATTGCTGGCATTCATTTTTTGAGTCAAAACCCGGTTGTAGATCGCCTCCCACTTGGAACTATCCGCAAGCCCTGCGTTTACCGCCATGGCATTGGCCCGGTCGTCTGGAAACTCGACATCGTCAGACGCGTAGTATTCGCCCTTCCAGTACCGGCTGTCAAAAGTGCTCCTTATTGCGTTGAGCTTCGCATCAATGATGGCTACATCCGTTTCATGCCCTGTCAACAGCGCCATTTGTTTGAGAGTTTTTAGGTCAATGTAGTAGAAACAAGTCTCGATGATGGCGGTATCCTTGCTTTGCGTGCCCCAATCGAACCACGTGTGCCGATTGCCGAATTGGTAGGTCTCCAGCAGAAAAGTCTTAGTAGGCCCATAAATCGCTCGGACCGAATCCAGGTCACCGGTCTGCAGATAATAGAACCACAGACCATATTCGCCGAGGAACTCCAGATGTTGTCCCGGATAGAATTCAGGCTGCAGCCTCCGCAGCACTAGTTCCTTGGCTAGCCGGTGCGCGTTGGCATCGAAGACATAGAAGCACTGGTTTAATTCCGGCTTGCCATCGCCCCAAAAACCCACCCGCTCACGATCTGGGCAGTCATAGAAATGATCACGCATGCAGATGTAAGCAGTCCGTGCCGCCTTCTTCCACAGGATGTTATAGTCCTCGTCATTGCACTCGAACGATCCAGCGATCTCAGTGTTGTAACCGGTCTCGTGATACTTCGCGGCTTTCACCGTAACACCGGCGGGAATGGTATAGATCGCTCCTTCTCCGCTGATCCAGTTCTTCGCTTCGTAGGCGTGACTGCCCGCCTCCGTCGTCCATGTTTCGGTCGGAGTAAGATAAAGGACCAATGGGTTGCTGGAATTGAACTTGATCAGTTCGCCGCCCCGAGACTCAACCTCAATCCAGGGTTGGAACTGACAGTTATAAGGCATCTCGCAAACCAGTTTCCAGGGAGCAGTTTCGACATGGGGGAGATTTTTGGAAAGTCGGACATAATCTTTGAGCCCATAATCTTTCAAAGCGGGAAAGGGCTTCGGGGCGGTCCACTTCGATTCGACCGGAGTCTGAGCGCGGGGTTCCATGACGGCGACAGCGCCAAACATCAGTAGGCACGCCGTCACGGCTGGAAAACAAGACAGCTTGGGCCTGGCTGGCACCCGCTTCGCACGCTGCATTTCTCTTCGCATCAAAGTTGTGGGATACGGACGCTCTGCGGCGGCTTGATCGCGCACAACATTCGGCGCTCGTCGGGGCCGAATATCTCGCGGCGTTGGTGTGGATGGAACTCTGCCGCTTTACAGGCTCTTGGCACTCCGATGAGCCGCCACGAGGTCCGCGGGTCGTTGCGCCAGTCGCTCTCGAACCAAATGCAATACGCCTTCGCGCTCTCCTTCACTGAGCTCGAGGCGCGGCCCGCGCACCACTGCGCTACCGCATCCAATCTCGCTCTGCACGAGCTTGATGAGCTGAACGAATTTCGGAACAACATCAAGCCTCAGGAGGGGGAGGAACCATTGATAGAGTCGCCAGGCTTCAACGCTGTTGCCCGCGCGTGCCAAATCAAACAAGCGCACCGACTCCACAGGCAAGGCATTGGCCAGCCCTGCAACCCAGCCCACGGCACCGGCAGCGACGCTTTCGAGAACAGTATCGTCCAGGCCGGCAAAAATCGCCACGCGTTCGCCAAGCAGTTCGCGGATTGCCGCGATGCGGCGGATGTCGCCGCTCGATTCTTTGACAGCGCACAAGTTGGGATGCCTAGCAAGCGCCACGATCTGCGGTGGTGTGACGTCAATATCGTAAGAAACGGGGTTGTTGTAAAGCATGCACGGCAGCGGAGTTGCGGAGAACACCGCACCGAGATGCGTTTCGGTTTCTCTCCAATCGCCCCGGTAAACAAACTGGGGCAGCACCATCAATGCGTCGCAACCCGCGGCTGCAGCGGCTTGAGCCAGTTGCACAGCCTCCGCCGTGGAAAGACCGGAAACTCCCTGCTACGAGAGGTGCGCGATACCCGACCTGGTCTTTGCATTGCCGAAGCATCTCAATTTTCTCAGGCAGGGTCAGGGTAGGACCTTCGCCCAGCGAGCCTAGGAGAATGATTCCTTTACAGCCGCAGTCCAGAAGCCACGAAACATGCCGGCGCAGACCAGCGTAATTTACCGACAGAATCCGGGTTAAAGGGGGTCGTAACGGCCGGGAAAACTCCCTGCCATTCTTGTTGTCGCATTTCTCTTCCTCTCATCATCGGGTCAACTCTAAGGGAGCGCTAGCCAAAGGCACCTGAAAACCGCGAGCGCGCTGCCCACCCGCCCGCTCCGGATGATCTCCTCCACGAAGACGCCTCTCAAGATGCTCCTACCGTTAGTACCGGTGTGCCTAGCACTTCAAGGCGTGGAGTCACTCCAAGGCCAGGACCTGTTGGCGCTCGGAGCCGTCCGTTGAGACGTTGCGGCGATCCATCAGCAATGCTCACGGTGACGTAACTGTTGAAATCCGTAGATGAAAAGAGCAATTCCGGGGGAGTGCTGTGCGCCAGGTGAGCTATTGCTGCAGTGATGATGTCCCCACCCCAGGTGTCTTCTATTGTCAGCGCAATACCGAGAGAAACACACAAGTCCCGAATCTGACGAGCCTTAGTCAATCCTCCCACCTTTGAGATCTTGAGATTGATGATATCCATGGCGTGATCGGCCGCGCCCCGTAATACCATTGATATGTCGTCAATCACCTCGTCCAGAATGAAAGGCCGGTTCGTGTGATGTCGAACCGCAAGGCATTCCTCGTAGCGCGCGCAAGGTTGCTCGAGATAGACGTCGACGTCACGAACCGCTTCTGCAAGACGGATCGCCTGGTGTTGAGTCCACCCCGTGTTGGCGTCCGCGACCAACACATCTCCCGGGTGCAACCGCGCGGCCGCCGCACGAATGCGAGCAATATCAACATCCGGATTTCCGCCGACCTTGAGTTGAAACTTCGTGTACCCTTCGCCGCGATACTTCTCAACCATCGCCGCCATAGCGGCGGCACTCTCTTGGGAAATAGCGCGATAAAGGGCAAAGTCTTCACCAAACCGCCCCCCGAATAGTTTCACCAACGGTTGGCCGCTGGCCTTGCCGAGAATGTCCCAGCAGGCCATGTCCAGTGCAGACTTTACGTAGGGATGACCGCGCATCGCATGGTCCATGCGCCGGTTGAAAACGCTGATTTCCGTG
>CAWIUZ010000080.1:0-4594 GCA_963838915.1 uncultured Acidobacteriota bacterium | reverse complement strand
AGTCAGTTGTCGACAGAAAACCGCTGAGCAAAATTACTATAACTGGTTTTCGCGAAATGAGACAGTGCGAAGTTGGTTCGGATGTTCTTTGGCGGTTAGCTGTTGGCTCTTAGCTTCTTTTTCGGCTCCAGCTTCTCCAGGATCATCGCTCCCAGTTGCGAGACGTTCCCGGCGCCGAGGGTCAGCACCATGTCGCCCGGTTGAGCGAGGGCAGCAACCGCGGCTACGGCGTCCGAGAAAGAGGGCGCGTAGGCGACGCTCCGCTTCCCCGCCCCACTAATGCGGCTGGTGAGAGCTTCGCCGTGATGCCTTCGATCGGCTTCTCGCTGGCCGGGTAAATGTCGAGGAGACAGAGCGTGTCGGCGTCGGCGAAGGCGGTCGTGAACTCATCCATCAGATCGCGGGTGCGGGTGAAACGGTGGGGCTGGAAAACGCCATTGCACGCGGCGAAATCCGCACTGGCGAGCGGCGGCCAGCGTGGCCCGGATCCGGTCGGGATGATGTCCGTAATCGTCAATCACGCTGACGCCCGCGGCCTTGCCCTTGAGCTGGAAGCGGCGGTCGACGCCGCGAAAACCGTCGAGCGCGGAACGGATCTGCTCCGCCGAAATGTCGAGCGCGGTGCCGACCGCAATCGCTGCCGTCGCGTTCAACACGTTGTGCGTGCCCGGCACGTGGATCACCAACGGCGGCGAAGCAGAACTCTACTCCGTCATCGCGCTCACTAATCCTGCCAAGGGTCCGCGCGGCGCCTCCTGCATTGTGGTTGAGAAGGGCACGCCTGGTTTCACTTTCGGCAAAAAGGAAGACAAATTGGGGATTCGCGCCTCGGCAACCCGCGAACTGGTTTTTCAGGATTGCCGCGTGCCGGTCGAGAACTGCCTGGGACGTGAAGGAACGGGCTTCATCACGGCCATGCGGACATTCGACGTGTCGCGTCCCGGAGTGGGCGCTCAGGCGGTGGGGATTGCGCAAGGGGCTTTCGACCTGGCGCTCGAGTACGCCTGCACCCGCAAGCAGTTTGACGCGCCGATTGGCTCCTTCCAGGGTCTGCGCTTCCTGATGGCCGATATGGCGATGAAGATTGAAGCGGCGCGCTCTCTCGTTTATGCCACCTCGCGGTACATCGATACGCAACCCAAGGAGCGGCCGACGCTTTACTCCGCCATGTGCAAGTGCTTTGCCTCGGACGTGGCGATGGAAGTCACCGTAGACGCGTTGCAGGTTTTCGGCGGCTACGGGTACATGCACGACTACCCGATCGAGAAGTATATGCGCGACGCCAAGATCACTCAGATCTATGAAGGCACCAACCAGATCCAGCGCGAGGAGATGTCCAAAACGCTGATCAGCGGCTTCCATTCGAAACGCTCCGCCAGTGTTGCCCGCGCGGCGTAGGGAAATCAGAAAGTGGTGCCCTGAGTCGGAAGTAAGTTGAACATCTGAGCCCGTCAGTCGACGGGCGGCAGCGAGTAGCCCACGGCGTGAGCCGTGGGTCGCGAGACCTTCCCTCACCCCCGTCCCCTCTCCCGCCAGGCGGGAGAGGGGTGCCGAAGGCGAGGTGAGGGCCGGCCAACCCAGGGCTTACGCCCTGGGCTACTCTATGCCGCCCCTGACGGGGCTCCGAAAAAACTGCGCACGCGAAAGACTTTCTTGCCGAACTTCTGAGTCGGGACACTAGAAACAGGGAACTGGAAAATAGAAAACAGCAACTGGTCGCTGAGAGTTAGACTCCGGAGAACGACCTCAGCATCCGGCGTTTCCCGGTTTCCATTTTCTATTTTCCAGTTTCTGCTTTGATTGCCATGCCACAAAAATCACACACCGCTCTGCCGGTGCCGCCGGCAGCTATTGCTTTTCGTCCGGAATATCTCGATTTCCGCCGCGGCATCCACGTGGGGAATCTTGAGGATAACGAGCGAATCACGCGCATTCTGAAGCTCGAGCTCGAATCCCGCTATGCCCAACCCTTCGTGACCGAGCGCTGGGGGCGGGGCGTTTACTGGCAATGGATTGGCTACCTGCCTCGAGCCAATCGCGAAGCCATGCCGCTCTCCTCGAAGGTCAGCTTTGGCTGCTCGAAGTTCTTCATCAGCGTCGACACGGAGGAAAAGCTCTTCAAATGCGGGATGCAGGTGGAGCGGGGATATGTGAAGGCGCCGCGCGATTACCGCGAGTGCCAATTGCAGTCCGATTGGGATTGGCACCGGTTGCTAGGCGCACTGCGCCCGCGCAGTCCCATGGAGCGCGAACTTAAACGCCTGGTGCTGCGCGAGGGTTTTATGCTCCGCGGCGGGAGTTGGGAAAGCGATGCCCAGGGCTTCGGTCGCGAGAGTCTTCCTTCCACGATGAAACTTCGAGGGCTACTCGAGGCTGCGCCCGCGGCACACTGGGCAGGCTTTCAAGTCTATTATCCGATGACCGAAAGCGAAGTTCAGGCGTCAACGGGACTTGACCTTGTTGAATCGATGCTCGCCGTCTTCCGCGAAGTCACCCCGGTCATGAACCTCTGCATGGATGTCCGCCTCACGGAGAATTGAGCGGCACGTTCCTCTCATTTTCCTTCGCGCGCGTCGAACCGGTCCCAGCTTCTCATTCAGAAAACCGCGCCTTTAGTTAAAGACGGACGTCGGCGACGACTTCTCACTGCCGGACGACTTCGCCTTCGAGGACTTCTCCTTCGCAGACGATGAGGGGGTGCGGGACGACTTGGTCGTGGAAGACGATGATTTTCCCCAGCCGAAGTGATACACAATGCCTATCGTGTATTGGATATTATGCGCGTTGCCGCTGATCGGAAAGTACGCGGGCGACGATGTGGTGTTTACATAGGGCAAGCCGAGGGTTGGGGAACTGGTGATGTGATCGCGAACGTCAATCCGCACCCCCCACTTTTCCGTCACATTGTAATCAAGGCCGCCGCCGAAGTTGACGCCCCCGTTGCCTTCGGCGGTGAGTTTAGCTACAGGTGCATAGGCAAACCCCGTAGTGTTAGCCAGAGCAACCGCGGCGCTGCTGGGAGAAAAGCGGTCGTATTCGCCGCCCAGGACGGCGTAAGGGCGGATGCCCCGAAAAGTCGATGGCGAGTGCACCACCAGGTCGCCGCCAAACCTGTTGTCCCTAAGGCCGTAGGATTTTGTGACGGGCAGGGTGGGGCTGTTCTCATAAGTCAATTCAAGATTATTCTGGCTGTAGCCGTATGAAAGCTCGAGACCGAAGATCTTGCTTCTCTTCAGCGGCAGTTCGAATCCCACGTTCGCTCCTCCGCCGGCAGCAAAGTTTGTTTGATAGGGAATATAGGCCTCTTCGAAGGACCGGGCATCGCTGAGCCTGTTACCTCCGCCCGTAACAAAAACTAAACTAGTCTGTGCCTTGCCCACAGCGGCAATGAGGCTGAGCGCCGCTGCGACGATCAAACCTTGCAGAAGTCTCTTCACGGTCATATCGGGTCAAACCTCCCGGGTGTCTGGAACTCAGGTGCTTCGATGCGCTGTGTTTGTCGGAAGTTGGTTCAGTTGTGCAAACCACCCCCAAAAAACCACAAAAGGATGAGGTCTCAGGGGTGCCCCCGAAGCGGCGGAGCACAACTAGCCTAACAGCATGCTGCTGAGAATGCAAGAAACGAGCGCCGGCTGATAAACCCCTTGCCTCCTCTGTCGCCGGCGGGTAGCATTGGCGTATGCGTCCAAAGGCCAAGCGCGCCTAACAAGTCAACACTCAAGTGTCGATGGCGGGCCGACGCGTTACCAACTGGGGGCTCGGATGGCTGACATCGCTTCTTTACCACTTTCCTCGATCGCCCCGCTGACGGTCCTCAGCGAGGAAGAACGGATGTTCCAGGCGGCGGCGCGCGAATTCGCCGAAAACGAAATCCGCGCGCACGTCGAAACGATGGACCGTGAGGGCGTTTTCAATCACGAGTTGATCGGGAAATTCTTCGAGCAGGGATTCATGGGCCTGGCCGTTCCGGAAGCTTACGGGGGCGGCGGGGGGACGTTCTTCATCGCCGCTCTGGCCATCGAAGAGTTCTCGCGGGTCGATGCTTCGGCAGGCGTGGTGGTCAACGTCCAGAATACGCTGGTGAACAATGCCCTCGAGCGTTGGGGCAGCGAAGCGCAGAGGCAGAAATACCTCCCGCGTCTGGTGCGAGATACGGTGGGGGCTTACGCCCTCTCGGAAGCGGGTTCCGGCAGCGATGCGTTTGCGCTCGCCACCCGCGCCCGCCAGGATGGCGACCACTTCGTCTTGAACGGGCGCAAGCTCTGGATCACCAACGCCAAAGAAGCCGGATTGTTCATCGTCTTCGCAAACCTCAATCCCGAAGCGGGCTACAAGGGCATCACCGCGTTCCTCATCGAGCGCGACACTCCGGGCTTCAGCGTAGGCAAGAAAGAAGACAAGCTGGGGATACGCGCCTCTTCAACTTGCGAATTGCTCCTGGAAGACTGCCGCCTTCCCCGCGCGAATGTGCTGGGTGAAATGGGCAAGGGCTACAAGGTGGCGATCGAAACTCTGAACGAGGGGCGGATCGGCATCGGCGCGCAGATGCTGGGCGTGGCGCCAGGCCCTTCGACACAATAAGCAATACGTGGTT
>CAWIUZ010000079.1:0-9496 GCA_963838915.1 uncultured Acidobacteriota bacterium | reverse complement strand
CTACCCATTCGGAGTGTGGCTCAAAGCGCCACCATGGGTATCGCATGAGCAGCTCTTTACCAATCCCAAGCTGCGCCGAGCCGGGGAGTTTGGCCGCCACGTCCCAAGGTGTATTCCCCCAGGAACGCCCGTGCGGCGAGGGGCCGAAGGGTTGGCCGGCGGTGTTTACCTGCCAGATACCGTTGGCTCCATACGTATGGCCGCCCGCTCCATTCAGGATGGACGTCCAGAACATGAAGCGTTCAACTTCTTGACGGCTGGCCTCGAGGATTCCCTCATAGCAGACTTCCCCCACGAGAACCGGCATGCGCGGTTCTCTCACGAGCGACCCGGTGACTTGGTTGACCGTGTTGGGAATACTTTTGCGGTCGCTGTGGCCCGTTTGCAGCATATCGAAATCCAGAACGGACGCGTCCTCGACCTGGTTCCGGGCATTGTCGGTGGGATGGATCGTGACGGGGTGGTGATAGGGATCAACGCTTCGCACGTACTTTCCCAGTTCCGTCCAGCCGTGCCGCTGCGCGGCTGCGTCGTCTGCCTTCGTCTTGGAGAGGTAGAACGGCATTGCGCCTTCTCCTGCCAAACACCAGACCACGGGATATGCTCCCCAGCGTGCGATCAGGTTTCGCCAGTGCTTTTTCATCTTCGGGATGCCCATGAGGGGCAGAAAATAGCCCCAGCATCCCACCACACAGGGCACTAGCCCACGCTCGAGGAGATACTGAATGCGCAAATCCGCCATGTCGAAGTAGCGTGGATTAATGCGCGCATAATTCGCTTCCCAAGGAAACCCAGCCTCGTTCGCACCGCGCACGTCGAAGGGCGGCATGTCGGGGTACAGGCCCGCAATGATCTGGATGACGGTGAATCCCTTGCTCACCCGGTTGGCCGCAAGTTGCTGGAAGTCTTCCGGCCAGCGCAGCCGCTTGCAAAGTCCCATCCACCAGGTGTCTCCCAGCCAGAAGAAGGGGGTGCCATCCGCATGCTCGAAGTGCCGGCGGTCCGCTGCGACGCGCACCGTGCCGTGCTTCCGCAGCAGATTATCGCCAGCGTAGGCTGACACCTCGAGCGTGCCGGACTTCCCGTGCAAGTCCCCGTTGGCCGTGTCGCTGCATATTGTGCGATAAGTGTACCGCCCCGAGGTGGCAGGAGAATAACGCACGCGCCAGACCTCGTCGCCCGACCAAAACGCCGGAACCCGTTGTTCGTTTCCTCGAGGGTCGGTGAACACCACGTCCAGTTCGAGGTCATTGAAGGGGTCGGCGTAGGCTTTGCCAGAGTAGTAGGCCCACTCAACGACGCACCGCTCGGTACCGTATTGAACGGCGGGGTCGCTTTCCGGCCCTTTTGCCGCCTCGTTCGCTGAAAGTACGTTGCCCTTCGCGCCTGATGCCTGGGAAAGAGTCCCAAGAGTCACTCCTGCCTTTTCCAGGAACGAGCGGCGGCTTACTGTGCTCATGGCTGCCTCAAGAAGTCCGGATAAGAGCCGTGATCGGGTAGTTAAACACAGAACCAAGCGTTTTGCCAACTACTCGCGAGGGTGGCGTCTTCCAACCGCGTTTGCACTTTAGCGGAAGTGAGCTAAAATGCAATGGGACCCTCGTTCGACTAATCGACAAAGGAAACATCGTGCTTGGGCCTAACGAGTGGAGGACGCGCTACGATTTGAAGCCGGCGGCAGAGACGCGTTATGAAGACAGTGCGGAGACGAGCCGGGAAACTACGACCTGGAGTCGGGTGTTACCGACTCCTGTTATCGCTCGCATTTCAGACGCCGCAGCTTGACCTCCTGGCCTAACCACGTCCGCGAGAGATGAAAGTCCGAACCGTGTTCTTAGCCCTACTTCTTGTGACGCTGCTTTCAGCCGCATATTACCTTCTTGTCTACGTCCCCAAACACAGCAAAGCCGGCGAACCCGTGCTGGCGTTCATGAGCTATTTTCTCACCTACTCTCCTCTCCAGCCCATTCGCGAGTCCGCTTACGTCTTGCCGGATACGTTGGGGGTGTGGGACAGCCCGGCCGAGATTCGCATGCAAATCGCCACTCTCAATTCCGGAGATCGGGTTTATGCTCTGGCGCGATTTCGCACTTGGGCTCACGTCCGTTTGTTGAACGGGCAGGATGGTTGGGTGGATAAAGACGCGCTCATGACCGCCGCTACTTACGGCGCGGATGAACATCTTCTCGGCGAGATGTCGAACCTGCCCCCCCAAGCGGCGGGGCACGCCGCCGATTCGGTCAATGTTCATATCGAGCCTTCGCGTAAAGCTGCCGTGGTTGCGCAATTGAAGCCGCAGCAGCGATTGGATATCTTCGGGCGGCGCATGGTCGAGCGCCCGGCAGAGGGAAGTACGACGGATATTCCTTCGCTTCCTTCGACTCCTGTCGAAGCGTGGTATCTGGTGCGGTCGGGATCGCGCGCGGGCTGGATTCTCGGCCGTCTCGTGGAACTCGACGTTCCTAAGAACATCTCGGCCTATACTGAGGACGTGAATCTCGTCGCCTGGCTGGTGCTGAACACCATTGATGATAACGGGCGGCAGGTGCCCCAATACATTGTGGCGGACCGTGCGGGCACTGAGACCTACGACTATACACATATTCGGGTCCTCACTTGGTGGAAGAGAAAGCAGACCTATGCAATTGCTTACAGGGAAGGGGACCTGCAAGGATATTTCCCGATTCTCGTAACGCATGAAGGCACGCTCCCTGGCTTCCGCTTGCGGTTGGTGGACAGCGCCGGCGCCAAGTCTCAAAAGGTCTACGCTTTGTTCGACACCATCACCCGCGTTCTGGGGACGGTGGCCGGGTGGGAGAGTGACGCGATGCCGGAACGGCCCGAGCCCAAGCACGCCGTTATGCGTGGCGCCAGACGCGCGAAACCACGACGATGAGCCCGCGCTACTAACAAGGGTATCGTTCCCACGAACACCGGCTGCCCGTGCATCGAATATCCCAACTCTAACTTACCGCGACTACCGTGAAGTTTCGCACTGATCTACCTTCTCTAACTCCCCAACCATTTGCCGCCGCACAACCCGCTCGCACCGTATTGCGTCCAATTAAATGGGCACAACAAAGACCAAAGGAGGTAAGAACGTTCATGAACGCTAAAGCTGTTAGGTTTGTCCTTTCGCTTGCCACGGCGCTGGTTATGGCTGCCAGCGTGAGCTTCGCTCGTTCCTGGTTCGGAAAATCCTCGACAAAATCATATACTGTGACACTCGACTCCGCTGCCAAGCTGAAGAACGGCGCAGAACTTCAGGCCGGCAATTACACCTTGAAGGTTGCCGAAAACACACAGACCCCGGAAGTTGAGTTTTACGCAGGAGGCAAGCTCGTCGCCAAGGAAGACGCTAAGGTGCAAAGCCAATCGCAGAAAAATCCTTACACAGCGCTTGAGCTGAACACAAGTGGAAACACGAATGTAATTACCGCAGTCGATATCGGAGGTATGTCGGAGAAACTCGTTTTCAGCAGCTCCAACGCTCAGTCCGGATCATGAAGAGTGAACTGATGGAACAGCCTATCGTTGGGCGCAAGGAAGAACTCTCGCAGGAAGCAGGGGCAGCCCTCGCGGTTGCCCCTACCCAACAACTATAAATCTGGAAACTGATACCTCAAACCTGACACCTGTTCTTCACCCCCGCGCGTGTTTGGCGGTTTCTTCGCCATTGCCGGGCACGGGCACCACGGCCTTGATGCCGGGCTCCGGTCCCATGGCGTACTCGGTCGGACCGAGGCGATCGTTCGAGCTCATGAGGGCTTCCCAGGTGACCTCCTGGCCGGTGTACGCTGCGGTTCTTCCCATCACCGCGGTCAAGGTGGCATGGGCGACGTGCTCCGCTTCGTTGATCGGCTGGTTCTTGCGGATGGCGGTGACGAAGTCCACGTGCTCCTGCTCGTACGGATCGAACTTCGTCTTGCCCGGATCGGCGCCCGCTTCCTGGTATTGCCAGACCACCTTCCCGGCGGGATCGTAGATGGTGTTCTTGCAATTCGTGTAGCCCTCTGTCCCCACCACATACTCGGAGACATCGTTGATGCACCCGTCCACCTGGCGGCACATGCTCGCCAGGCGCGTGTTGTTTTCATAGGTGTACTGGATGGAGAAGAAATCGAACTGGTCACCGGTCACGCGGCGAGCCCGCCCGCCCACCCCGACAGCCTTGGCCGGGTTCATCCCCGTGAACCATAGAACGGCGTCGAGATTATGGACGTGCTGCTCGACGATGTGGTCGCCCGAAAGCCACGCCCAGTTCACCCAGTCTCGAATCATCGCTTCCATTTCCGACCATTCTTTCTTCTTGGGCGCGTACCAGAGTTGGCCCTGGTTCCAACGGGCAACGGCACCGGTGATCTTGCCAATGGCGCCGTTGGCTACGCGGCTCTGCGTTTCCTGGTAGGCGCGGTCATGATGCCGCTGAGTGCCTGCCACCACGCACAAGTTGTAGGTCGTCGCTTTCTGTCCGGTCGCAATCACGGACCGCACGCCCGGCGCGTCGACAGCCACAGGCTTCTCAATGAAGCAGTGTTTCTTGGCCTCCACCGCGGCATCGAAGTGGATGGGCCGGAAGTGCGGCGGCGTGGCCATCAGCACCACATCCACATCCGATTCAAGCAGCTTCTTATAGGCATCGAAGCCGATGAAGCAATGGTCGTCCGCGATCTGCTGTTGTGCCGCCTTGGCCAGGTTGCCACGGCAGGTATCCAGATGGTCTTTTAAGACGTCGGCCAGCGCCACGATTTTCAGGTTCGGCCCTGCCTTGACAAACTGCGTGGCCGCCCCCGTGCCTCGCTCCCCGCAGCCGATCAGCCCTGCCTTGAGCGGAAGCCCATCCGGCGCCGTGTCCACGAAAGTCAGAGTCGGATAGGACTTGCTGCAACTTGCCAGCACCGCTCCCGCGCCCGCCACCGCGATAGCGCCGATAAAAGTCCGGCGGTTAAGGTCGATCTTCCCTTCGTCGCTCATGTCTGCTCTCCTTTGCAATAATCGAATATATCTGGAAATTGAAACTTCAACGTCTCCCCTGAAGACTCGCGGCCCAGCATCTTCGACTGAGCGCCGGGCGTAATCACGATGGTGAGAATCCCAGCAGGGGATTCATAAAGTAGCCGGGGGCAACGCCCCCGTAAACGTGCCCGCCAATGAACCGACCCTGAAAGGGTCGAATCAACTTTGCAGGATCCGTGTGCGGTACGTCTGCTGGCGCGCATGCGACCCTTTCAGGGTCGTTCGGTTTCCCGGTTCGGGCTCCGGGGGCGTTGCCCCCGGCTACTATATTATGTCCTTTCAGGACGCGGTGGTTCCTACGGCGCGCGGTCCAACTGCCGGACCCCCGGCAAAACGTCGTCTGCCTGCTTGGCAGGCTGTCTATCAGTTCAACTCCGCGGGCCGTATCAGCGATTGCCGGTCGTCGTGCTCCCCGCACCGGATTCCCGCACCACGCGAAATCCCACATCAGCGCAGTCCGAATACCACCACACGCTCTTAGGCACCTGAGGGTCGGTGAGCAGCCACTCGTCGTGCCGGGTATGATCGCGCGCCGCGCAACGCAGATCGGCCGCGTCGGAGCGATACGAACCACCGCGGACAACGTGCTCTTGCCCTGAGGCCGGGCCGCGGGGATCGACAACCTCAGACTCTGCCAGGTGCGCGTAAGCCTGCGGGTCGTACCAATCCGAGCAGAACTCCCGCACGTTGCCCAACATGTTCACCAAGCCCCAGGCATTGGCTTTGGTGCCGCCGGCCGGATAAGTCTTACTTGCGCTGTCCTCCAAATACCACGCGTATTCGCTGAGCGGCGCTGTCTTCACACCCAGCAACCGGTTCAACCACCGCTCGCGGGTGAACTGCGTGGGGCTGCCGGGAAAGAAGTAGGCAGACGTTGATCCCGCGCGAGCAGCATACTCCCACTCCGCCTCAGTGGGAAGCCGGAACTTCTCACCCGTAATCTCAGAAAGCCACTCGCAATATTTGGTGGCGGCGTAATGGGTCATGGTGATGGCCGGCCTCGAACCTCTTCCCCAGCCTTGGTCGGGAGAGCCGTAGGGCGGCGTAGGCCCCGTCACCGCGTCGGGTTTATTGGCCCCCGGATTATCACGGCTTCGGCTTCGACTGCCGCGCTCGAGCAGGTACACCTCGTACTCCCTCCAGGTCACTTCGGTCCGTTCCATCCAAAACGGGCTGAGCTTCACCCGGTGCACGGGGCCTTCGTCGGGCCGCCTGTACGGTTCCGACGCCGGGCTGCCCATCAGGAACGGTCCGCCGGGAATGGCCACCATGCGGATTTTAACCTCGGAGCCGGGTATCGTCTCGGTGTAACTTCGGAATCCCTCCGGATTCGCCGGGAACGCCGCGTCGAGCCCCTTTTCCTCAGTTTCGGATTCCTCTTCCACTTCCTCAGCTTCCTTACCTCTGAAATGTCCCACGTGCAGATGGCAGTTAATGCAGCGCATCTTCTCCTTCGAGCGCTGGTAGTGCAGGTGCCCGTCCACGCCCTTCTTCGAAAGGCCTGCGCTGAAGAGGTTGGCGTGACAGCGAATGCAGGCGGAGTCGTAAGTAAAAGTGCGAGCCTCATCGAGGTGCTGCTTTGCCTGCCAGTCTATTTTGGTTAGATCTTTAAAAGTCTTGCCGTAAATGTCCTGCGCGCCCAGCCGAGCCTTTTCGGTGTAATAGGTGAAGCCCGAACCGGGGAGGTGACAATCAATGCAATGCGTCACCACCCCGCTCTTGGTGGTGAAATGCGTCGACTTGATCCAGGTTTGCGTGGCCTCGGGGTGCGCGTGGCAGGTCTGGTCGCAGAACTTGTCCGTCGAGGTAGCATCGACGCCCGCCTTGCCACCGAGCAACAGTACGAAGCCCAGAACGATGCCTGTTGCGATGAGGTATACCTTACCGCCGGTGAAATGCTTTCGTTCGTTCATTGAGGTCCTAGATCGAGTTCCGTGACGGACAAGTCAAAAGACAAAAGGCAAAGTGCAAAATGCAAAAATAAGGCTGAGGTGCCAGGTCTAAACGTTGGCTTACCTATCATTCCGCCATCCTCATTTTCTGGTCTAGCACTGTCTATGCACACCTTGTTTGGCCTTTCCCTTGGCGGTGGCCACCGATTTCGACAAGATTGCGCGTAGCTGGCTGGATTCGTCGAGCAGAGCGTTCATGCGGCGGGCAGGGATTTTGCCCGACTTGACGAGCAGTCGAAGCCAATAATTCGACTCTCGCAGTTCCTTAAGGGCAATCTGGAGTTTGTGAACAAAATCGTCCTTGGACTCTGCCCCCTGGGCTTCTTCGTAGTTCGCGCCGACCGAAGTGCCACTTCTTAGGAGTTGGTCCGCTATCCGTCGTCCGACAACCGTATTAGGCAAAGACTCGACGAGTCTAATGATTCGTGCCCCATATTGTAACACGCGCTCATCGAGATCACGCCTCTTCCCGATCATTGCGGTGCGTTCCTCACTTTACTTTTGCCCTTTGCCTTTTGCGCTTCGCCTTTTGCTTTGTTCTTTCATTGTCGCCCGGGACACCCTTTAGGAAATCCCCGAGAGGCATATCGCCTGAAGCCATTTCCCTCTTGGCGAACCATGTAGGCTGCCACTCCTGGGAGCGATTCGGCAAGTCGAATTCCATCAGCGACCGGAAGGATGGAGAGGGCCGTCCCCAGCGCGTCGGTGGTTGTGGCGTCCCGGGCGAGCACCGTTGTGCTGGCCATGCCTTCGAGCGCCACGCCGGTGAACGGATTAATAACGTGCGAGTAGCGTTTGCCATTGATGTCCACAAACTGTTTGGAGTCGCCGGAGGTGGAAATGGCGGCGTCGTGCAGCACGAGCGTGCAGGGCGCATCCCCCGCTTCCGAGTCAGCCGCATCGATGGCAACCTTCCAGCCCGCTCCGCCGGGCGGTGGGGCGCCTATCGCCACTTCTCCACCTGCCACGACCATGGCGCGGCGGAGTCCGCGCGACTCGAGCAAAGCCAGCATCTGATCCGCGGCATAGCCCTTGCCGATCGCGCCCAGATCCAACTTCATCCCAGCGTGCTTCAGGAAGACCGTCCGGCGTCTGGGATCAAGTTCAAGGTTCCTGTAATCTACCAACGCTTTTGCTTTCGCCAGGCCTGAGGAATCCGGAAAACGTCCTGTGGTGTGAACTTCTCGCCATAGCGCGACCAGCGGGCCGACGGTGACGTCAAAGGCCCCGTGAGACAGATCAGAAATGCGGATTGATTTTGCCAAGACATTGTAGAGGTCGTCGCTTACCGGGTAAGGCGCACGCGCTCCCTCGCGCTCGAGCCGCATGAGTTCGCTGTCCTCCCGATAATCACTCATGATCTGCTCGAGTTCCTCGGCGCGCGCGAAGGAGGCTTCGGCTGCTTTCGATGCAGTCGCATCATCCGCAGCGTATAACTCTATGCGGAAGATCGTCCCCATGCGGGGCAGGGAATACTCGTAACGCTTGAGCTGCGCCCCACGGGCGGAAAAAGAACACGGAAGAAGGAGCAAAGTGAGGCCCAGGCCGAAGCCCAGGCCGCGGAGCGTTGCGTGCCAAAACTCCGGCTGACATGAAAGAACCGGACGGCTCACCGATTCACAAGATGTACCGCTCCTCAGATTCACTTCGAGCCCCAATCCTCCGTCAACAACCCCACTGCAACCCGGCATTCTCTCGCCCCGGACTGCGCCTGTCAAGGCATGAGATCCCGGACGGTCCGAATCGTTAGCCCCCAGCGGCGAGGAAGCGACCCCTCACCCGTCCGGCGACGGCTGGAGAAAACGCCGTCGCCGGACACCCTCTCCCCAAGAAGCTGAGAAGAAATCAAGCTGTCATGCTGAGCGAAGCGAAGCATCTGCATTATCCCCATGAAAACAAGTAAATGCAGATTCCTCGCTTCGCTCGGAATGACAGACTGAATGAAGCTTTCACCTAGGCTGCGTTCGGAGAGGTCTGGCTTTGTAATGGGTGATTTCCGCCGACCATTGTTCGGACACTTCAACTCGCATATAATCAGCGCCCACACATCGATTCTTTCGGACTGGAGGCTTATCATGGACCGTCGTTCTTTTATTGGTGTTGCCGCAGGGGCTCTCTCGCTGACCCAGATGCCTCCTGCTCTTCGCGCGAGCCTGGAAGGGAAAAAAGGCCTGCGGTTGTCGATCACCTGGGGCATGCTGGACGGTATGCCCGTGCCGGAGGCGATGGCGCTCCTTAACCGCCTGGGCTACGACGCCTACGAGATGTTTGATTGGCGCAACCCGGCGACGCTCGAAAAGTTTGTGACGGAGAAAAGCAAGTCACAGTTGTTCTGTGCCTGCCTGGTGGCTAACAAAGGCGTGACGGCGCCTGGTTGCGGACTAGTGAACCCTCGCGAGCGCGAGGGATTCCTTCGCGAACTCGAGGCTACGATTGAGGCGGCAAAGAAGATGGATTGCAAGCAATTAGTGGTGTTGACAGGAAACGAGCTGGGAGGAATGCCGCGCTCCGAGCAGATGGCCAACGCG
>CAWIUZ010000078.1:0-31397 GCA_963838915.1 uncultured Acidobacteriota bacterium | reverse complement strand
AATGCATACCTCCGGTTTGCTTTCACCCCAGCCCCCAGTCCCGAGTCCCGAGCCCCGGATCCCGAGTCCCGAGTCCCCAGTCCCGAGTCCCTAGTCCCGAGTCCCCAGTCCCGAGTCCCCAGTCCCGAGCCCCCAGTCCCTAGTCCCTAGTCTCATGCACCAACTCCCGCATCTCAAAGATCGAAATCATGGGCAGGTAGCGGATGAAAAGCAGGAACAAAGTGAAGAACAGCCCAATCGTTCCAACAAAGGTCGCCCAGTCCCATATCGTCGGGTAGTACATCCCCCACGCCGAGGGCATGAAATCGCGGTGCAAACTGGTTACGACGATGACAAAGCGCTCCAGCCACATCCCGGTCTGGATCACCAGGGAAATCAAGAAAAGGGCCAACGGCTTTCTCCGCAGGCGAGAGGACCACAGCAAGGTCAACGGGATGGCAATATTGCACGTGATGAGGGTCCAATAAACAGGAGCGTAAGGGCCGGTCATGCGATTCATGATCATGTATCGATCGTAGGGATTCCCGCTGTAAAAGGCCATGAATGTTTCCATCATGTAGCCATAGGCCACGATCAAACCCGTCGCCAGCAGTATTTTGCCCATATTATCCAGATGGCGTTCGGTGACGAAGTCCTCGAGCTTGTAGAAATATCGCAGCGGGATGGCCAGCGTTAAGACCATGGCAAAGCCCGAATAGATGGCGCCGGCAACAAAATAGGGCGGGAAAATCGTGCTGTGCCAACCCGGCACAATGGCAACGGTAAAATCAAAACTCACTACTGTGTGGACGGAGACTACCAACGGCGTGGCCAGCCCCGCGAGCAACAAGGAAGCCATTTCATAATTGCGCCAGTGTACCGCCGAGCCGCGCCACCCCATGGCTAAGATGCCATAGACGATTTTAGCCAGGCGTTTCTTGGCGCGATCGCGCAAGGTGGCCAGATCGGGGATCAACCCCACAAACCAGAAGAGGAGCGAAATCGTCGCGTACGTGGATACCGCGAAGACGTCCCAAACCAGGGGGCTGCGGAATTGCGGCCAGGTCCCCATGGTGTCGGGATAGGGCAGCAGCCAGTAAAACAGCCAGGGGCGGCCCATATGGAGAAGCGGGAACGTTCCTGCGCAGGCCACGGCGAACAGCGTCATCGCTTCGGCAAAACGGTTGATAGACTGCCGCCAGGCCTGGCGCATCAACAGCAGGAAGGCTGAAATCAGCGTTCCGGCGTGACCGATTCCGATCCACCAAACAAAATTGACGATGGCGAATCCCCAGGCAACGGGGATGTTGATTCCCCAGATGCCCACGCCGATGTAAAGCAGGTAAGCCACCGCCATGTTGAAAACCATGAAAAGTGCGAAGGCAATGGCAAACCCCACCACCCAGCCCTTCCTAGTGCCTTCCACCAAGACAATGGAGCTGATCTTGTCCGTGACCGACCCGTAGGAATAGCCGGGCCCGATAAAGGGACTGGCCGGCGGGGCGGCGGCTGGGTTGTCTGCCGCGTCGGGACTCAACGATTACTCCTTGATCTCCGGGTTGGGGTTTCGCAGCCTGGCCAGATAAGTGGTGCGTGGCCGCGTGTTCAAGTCCGTCAACAACGCGTAATTTCTGGATTGCGCTCTCAGCTTGGATACGCGGCTGTCCGGATCTTTAATGTTTCCGAAAACAATCGCCTGTGTGGGGCAGGTTTGCTGACAGGCGGTGAGAATCTTCCCATCGCGCACTTCGCGGTTTTGCTCTTCCGCCTCCAGCTTTCTTGCGTTGATGCGCTGGATGCAGTAGGTACACTTCTCCATCACTCCCCGGCTGCGGACGGTCACGTTGGGATTCCGCATGGGCATCAGGCTGGGCGTTGTCCAATCCTGATAGAGTTTGAAGTTGAAGCGTCTTACTTTGTAGGGACAGTTGTTGGAGCAATAGCGCGTGCCCACGCAGCGGTTGTAAACCATTTCATTAAGGCCCTCGGGACTGTGGACCGTGGCGCCCACCGGGCAGACGGATTCGCAGGGAGCATTCTCGCACTGCATGCAAAGCACGATTTCATGGTAAGTTTCCGGATTCTCGAGGCCGCCGCGGAAGTAAGTGTCCACGCGGATCCAGTGCATCTCGCGCCCCCGCGCCACCTGGTCCTTGCCGACCACCGGGATGTTGTTTTCAGACTGGCATGCCACCACGCAGGCGTTGCAGCCTGTGCAGCTATTCAGATCGATCGCCATGCCCCACGAGTACCCCTGGTCCTTAAAGCCGGGGTACAGCGACGGGGCATTTGTGGTCTGTTCCTCCGGGTCCTTGGCAAAATCCGGGTTCTTGCGAAACTCCTCGATCGCGGCAACCCTGACAAGGTCGCGCCGGGCCGCCGCTACGCTTTCCTCTTCTTCTTTTTTCTGGTTCTGGCCGGTGATGATGTGGTGATGCTGCGTGGTCGCCAGGCTGTACACATCGCCGGTCTTGACGATTTCAAGCCCGGAGCCGAACCATGGCGCGCTCGAGGGGCGAATCGCGTAAGCGTTGAACCCGATCCCCGAGCCCACCTTGCCGGCCCGCCTTCGCCCGTAACCCAGGTGCGCCGTGACAGACTCATCCGCGTGACCCGGCATGACCCAGATGGGGGCCTGAACCTCGCGCCCTTCGAAGCGCAGCTTCACGACCTCCCCGTTCTTCACCCCAAGGCGTTCTGCGGTGGCGAGACTGAGCATGGCCGCGTTATCCCAGGTGAGCTTGGTCAGCGGCTTCGGCAATTCCTGGAGCCAGCCATTGTTCGCAAACTGCCCGTCCCAAATTGCGGGGTCCGGCCGGAAGATGATTTCAAGGCCGCGGCTCTGACTGTGGCCGGCGGCCGCATCTGGAGAGATTCGTGCCTGGAAATCGGGCACAAGCTTAACTGGCTTGGGAGGCAAAACCGTCCCGGCAACCACTCCCTCGTTGAGCCAGGATTTCCAGGTCGCTTCAAAATTCGCACCCGGCGTCTGGCGTTTCCAGTAATCCTGCAAAATAGCGTGGGCTTGCCGGTCAGCTTGGCCCTGGAGCACCGAAAGCAGTTCATGTGGGGACTTGCCTCCGTAAAGCGGGGCAATGAGCGGCTGGATGATACTTACGGTCCCGTCGAAAGCCCGGACATCACCCCACGACTCGAGATAATGTGCCTCGGGGATGTGCCAATGGCAGAATTCAGCAGTCTCGTCTTCGTGTTGCCCGAGATGGATTCGCAGGCCAACCTTGAGAATCTTTTCTCGCAATTGCAAGTCCGCAGGGGCTGTGAAAAGCGGGTTGCCGCCCAGCACCAACAGCACATCGACCTGGCCGGCTTCGAGGTCTGAAACCAGTTCGCGCAGGGATTGGAGTTGGTCGATCGGGTTTGCCTCGATAGGCGCGGTGTAGTAAACGGTCTTGCCCACATTCCCCAGCGCATCATTCATGGCGTGCGCCAGCGCGTGCACGAGGGGGGGCTGCTGATCGCCTACCACCACCAAACTCGCCCCGCGGTGTTGCTGAAGATCGCGGACGAGCGCGGGGACCCAATCGGAGAGAAGACTGGAGACCTCTGGCGGCGCGCCCGACAGACCTTTAACTCCCAGCCCTTCCGCAACCAGGCGAGCGAAAGCTTCCACATCGGAAGGGCGCAAGGGCCATCGATGGTCGGCCATGGCTCCGGTAGCCGATGGCGTGCTCTCCACAACGTATAGCCGGTTCATCGTCGATTGGGGATCGGAAATCCGTCGCTTGCCGGCAAAGTCATGCGCGTAGCGCAGACTGCCCGGCCCTGAGGAGAGAAAGTCGGAATCGAGAGAAAGGACTACGTCTGCCTGGTCAAATCTATACACCGTGCTGACATACTCACCGAAAGCCAGGCGCGAGCCCTCGCGCGCGGCGTCGCGGCCGCAGGGCTCAAATTGATGCCATTTTGCGGATGGGAATTGAGCCAGCAGAGAATGAATTTGCTCGGCCAGCGCCGGCGAAGTAACGGTCTCCGTCAACAGCCGGAAACCTTCTCCCTTGTTGGCATTGAGCTGCAACCGAAGATCATCCATTGCTGTGAGGAACGCGCTCCAACTCCCAATCCGGCCGTCACGGACGACCACCTGCGAGCGATCCGGGTCGTAGAGGCCGAGCACAGAAGCTTGCGCAAAGATGTCGGCGGCCCCAAGGCTGGCGGGGTGGCTTGGATTCCCCTCGACTTTCGTGGGACGGCCCATGTGGCTTTCCACCAGTAGCCCCGTGCCTACTCCGTAATAGAACGACAGTCCAACTCCGTTCGCGGCGGCGGCGAGAGAGACGATGCAATCGGAAGGCCGCCCGGTCGAACTATACCCGATAACAAAGAAGTTGTAGTTATCGTAAACCAATTCATGGGCGGTGGGTAGCCGCTTGCGCAATGCTCTCCGCACAGAACGGATCAGGGCGGCGTTGTGCGAGTCGAACTTATCGATGAACCCTTCGAGTTGTTGCGCGGGTGAGGCGCTGGCTTGCGAAGCTGCTTTGCTGTTGGTCTTCATGCGATCTTCTCCACTCCACAAGATCTCTTCTATCGGCCCACCGCTCATCTCAGCACAAAGTTCCGGGCACCCGCGGTACTGGCCAGCTTGATTGCTGCTTTGCGTAATTGTGGCGAACAGATTCCCTGCCAGCTAGTATAGCCTCACAAATCGCTTCGCAGAAGCCCCATGCCTGCCGGTGCGAAAAAAGCCGTGCCTTCAACGCGGCTGACCTGCTAAACTAAAACAAGCGATTCCCTGGGGTTCACAAGGCGCAATAAGTGTCGGGGGGCGGGAAGGTGCGAATGCAGCTCAATTCGTATCAAACCGATGGTTTCTATGACGAAGTATTCGACGCCGAGTGCAAGGCGCGCCCGGAAGCCCGCCTGTTGCTTGAAACCATTGAGTCGCTCGCGGACGGTGAGCTTTTGCGGTGCCAGCGAGCAGCCGAAACCCTCCTCCTGCAAATGGGGATTACGTTCAACGTCTACGGGGATTCGGCGGGCACGGAACGGATCTGGCCCTTCGATCTGATTCCTCGCATTGTCCGCGCCGAAGAATGGGATTGGATCGAGCGGGGCCTCAAGCAGCGTATCCACGCCCTCAACGAATTCATCGACGACATCTACCACGACCAGAAGATCTTGAAAGACAAGATCATCCCTGAAGAGATCATTCAGTCGGCCGCATTTTTCCGCGACCAGTGCCGCGATATCAATCCTCCGGGCAGAGTCTGGTGCCACATCTCCGGCACGGACCTGGTTCGCCACTCCGATGGCCAAATCTACGTTTTGGAAGACAATCTCCGCGTGCCCTCGGGTGTGTCCTACGTGCTCGAGAACCGCGACATGATGAAGCGTACTTTTCCTCATGTCTTCGCGGGGCTGCACGTTCGCCCGGTGGACGATTACCCGAGCAGGCTGCTGGAAACTCTCGAGGCGATCGCCCCGCCCCGCGCGGGCGCAAAGCCTACGGTGGTGCTGCTCACACCTGGCATATACAACTCGGCCTATTACGAACACAGCTTTCTGGCGCAGAGGATGGGGATACAAATGGTCGAGGGCCGCGACCTGGTGGTGCATGAGGGTTGGGTCTCGATGCGCACCACGAAGGGATTGCGACGCGTGGATGTGATCTATCGTCGCATCGACGACGACTTCCTGGATCCAAAAACTTTCCGCCCCGATTCTCAGCTCGGTGTTCCGGGACTCATGGATGTCTATCGGGCCGGCCACGTCTCTTTGGCCAACGCCCCCGGCAACGGTGTGGCCGACGATAAAGTGATCTACTATTATGTGCCGGAACATCATCCGCTACTACGAAGGCGCTGATCCCATATTGCCCAACGTCCCCACCTTCGTTTGTTGGCGCGACGCGGACCGCCAGCATGTGCTCCAGAACCTCGACAAGCTTGTGGTGAAGGCGGCCAATGAAGCGGGTGGATACGGAATGCTGGTGGGACCGCACTCGACGACGGCGCAGCGCGAGGAATTTGCGGCCCGGATTAACGCCAAACCGCGGAACTACATTGCGCAGCCGACGCTGGCCCTCTCGCGCGTTCCGACGCTCGTGGAGGATCATCTGGAAGGCCGGCACGTGGATTTACGCCCCTACATTCTCTACGGCAAGGAGATTTATGTCCTGCCCGGCGGGCTGACCCGGGTAGCATTGCGTAAGGGTTCGCTGGTGGTCAATTCCTCGCAAGGTGGTGGGAGCAAGGACACCTGGGTACTCGCGCCGGCGCAAGAAGGAGCCACGCATGAGCAGTGAAGCCGCGCCGCTCCTGAGTCGGGCGGCAAACGCCGTGTACTGGATGGCGCGCTACATCGAGAGGGCAGAAAATGTGGCCCGCTTCATCGATGTAAACCTGCATCTGCAACTCGATTTGCCTCTCGAACCCGCCCACCAGTGGCAACCCCTGATTGACACCAGCGGCGACGCCGCAGTGTTTCGTGAGCGGTACGGCAATGCCGACAAGCGCAGCGTGATCAGGTTCTTGGTTCTCGATGGCGATAACCTGAATTCTGTAATCTCCTGCCTGCGCGCTGCCCGCGAGAACGCGCGCTCGATTCGCGAGATCATTTCCTCCGAGATGTGGGAGCAGGTCAACAGCCTGTACCTGAGAATTCAATCCCAGATGTCGCTCGCGGAGTCAGAGCGGCTGGCCGAACTCTTGCGCGGCATTCGCCTGGGCTGCCACATGTTTGAAGGAATCACCGACGCCACCATGAGTTACAACGAGGCCTGGCATTTCCTGCGCTTGGGAAGGCAACTCGAGCGGGCCGACAAGACCTCTCGCATTCTGGATGTGAAGTACTTCATGTTGCTCCCCTCCGCGAACGCCATCGGCACGCCCTATGATGACATTCACTGGTCGGCGGTCTTGAAATCGGTCAGCGGATTCGAGATGTACCGGAAGAAGTATGGCCGGATCATCCCCCGCAATATCGTAGAATTCCTGATCCTTGACCGCGAGTTCCCCCGCACCATCCGCCACTGCCTACGCGAGGCCGATGAATCGCTGCACGCGATTACCGGCACGCCGCTGGGCTCGTGTGAGTGCCCTGCGGAATGTTCCTTGGGCGCGCTTCGCGCCGAACTCGACTACATTTCCGTCAGCAAGATTGTCAAAGATGGACTTCACGAGTATTTGGACGCCTTGCAAGCTCGCATGAATGCCATCGATGACAACCTGACCCGCGACTTCTTCGCTGGGGAATCAGTCTCCGAGGCACCCCCGGAAGAGGAGGTCTCGCCATCAAGAGCGTACAGGTGAGCGACACCTCACAGGCAGCGAACCCTACCCCGGCGGAGGAGTTGCGATACGCTCCCGTTAATGGCTACTGGGACGAGGCCGTGCTGCCCTCCGGTTTGCCGCGCCGCCCTTGGCGCCGCCTCGCCGCCGCAATCCGCCACATAGGATTCCGGCAGTTTAACAGCCACTGGCAATCCGGCGTGCAACTGATCCGGGAAACCGGCGCCTCCAACAACATTGCAGGCGATCCGTGGGGCGATGAGCGCACTTTGACTCTGGACCCCATACCCTTGCTGATTGCGGATAACGAATGGCAGCAAATTGAACGGGCCGTCAACCAGCGTGCGGCATTACTGAACGCGATTCTGCTCGATATTTACGGCAAACAAAAACTGCTGTATGAGCACTTCCTTCCTCCGGCGCTGGTCTTCGACAATCCACAGTTCCTCCGGCCTTGCTTTGGATTTACACCGCCCGCAGGCGTGCACTTGCACACTTACGCTGCGGATCTGGCCCGGTCGCCTGACGGCCGCTGGTGGGTGATTGCCGACCGCGCTCAGGCGCCCTCCGGAATGGGATACACTCTGGAAAACCGCCTGGTGAGCGCGCGCGCTTTGCCCGGTGTCTTCAGCCAACACCGGGTTCGGCAACTGGCGCGATTCCTGGACGTGCGCCGTAATGCGCTCTTCTCACTGGCGGCCAGGCACAGCGATCATCCTCGCGGAGTAGTGCTTACTCCGGGACTGCACACGGACGCTTATTTCGAGCATTCGCTTCTGGCAGGGAATTTCGGGGTGCCCCTGGTTCAAGGGGACGACCTGACGGTCCGTGAAGGCCGGGTTTATTTGAAGACCTTAGCGGGCTTAGAACCTGTCGATTTGATGGTGCGCTGTTTTGAGGATGCATTCTGCGATCCCCTCGAACTGCGCGGAGATTCGTTGCTGGGCGTGCCCGGCCTTGTCGACGTGGCTCGCAGCGGCGCGGTGGTGATTGACAATGCTCTCGGCAGTGGGTTGGTGGAAGGGGCCGCCTTCCTGGCGTTCCTCCCGGGGCTTTGCCGGCTACTACTTGGCGAAGATCTACACATGCCTTCGGTGGCCACCTGGTGGTGCGGACAGGAGAGCCCTTGCCAATACGTGCTCGAACATCTCGATGATCTGGTGGTCAGGCCTGCCTCCTCCAGTTTCGGCCAACAGCCGGAGTATCCAGCATCCTTGGGCGAGGTAGGACGTGAAACGCTGATTGCGAGAATCAAAGCACACCCTGAGCGATACGTAGCGCAAGAAGAGCTTGCGCTTTCAACGGCGCCTTCCCGCACAGAAACAGGATTGGCGCCTCGTCACATCATCCTGAGAGTTTTTGCTGCCTGGGACGGCCAGTCTTACAGTGCGATGCCTGGCGGCTTGGCGCGGGTTACCACCGAATCATCCTCCCAGCGGCTTCCTCTGCGCCTGGGAGGCGTTTGTAAAGACACGTGGGTTCTCGGGAACAAAGAAGAATCTTCACCGGAGCCCGCCATGCCTGCCGTGTTGATCGGCGACTACGCCGGTCGAGGTGCACTTCCGAGCCGGGTGGCCGACAATCTCTTCTGGCTCGGCCGCTACACGGAGCGGGTGGAAGCCAATGTTCGGCTTTTCCGCGCCTTGTTACCCGCGCTCTCCGCGGAGGAAGACCTCGGGCGCGCAGTGACTCTTGACAGCGCGGTCGCTCTCCTCGCGGGGCTGGGTTTTCTGCCGCCGGAGGACGCCGCGTCGTCGCTCGCCGAGCGGCGCTGGCGCGTGCAGCGTTTTCTCACCGAGATCGTCTACGACCCCTCCCGGATTTCCAGCCTGGGATGGAATCTCAAGCAGATGCGAAGGGTGGCCCGGCAATTGAAGGAACGGCTCTCCAGCGACACCTGGTATGCGCTGCGGCGCCTGGATGCGGAGTTCTCAAGCGCCGTGCCCGTCAATCCGGAGCACAGGTATATCGCCCAATTTGATGTTCTCGATCGCGCCGTCATGACGCTCTCCGCCTTGTCCGGCTTGCTGATGGAAAACACCACCCGCGGCGAGGGCTGGCGCTTCGTGGACGTTGGGCGCCGGCTGGAGAGAGCTCTGCAATTGGCGGAGTTGCTGCGCGTTGCGGTGGTGGAAGTCCCGCCCGCCACCCAACCCTACCTCCAGATTTTGCTTCAGGTGGCGGACAGCTCGATTACCTACCGCACGCGCTATCTCAGTCTTCTCAGAATCGACCTGGTGTTGCAACTACTGTTGGTGGATGAGTTGAATCCCCGCTCAGTCGGTTTCCAGTTAGCTGCCCTGGTTGATCAATTCGATTCTCCAGGCGACCGCAACGACCCCGAGCGCCGCCGGCTGGAAGAGATGGCGGCCCGAACGCTCAGTGATGTCCGCGCAGTGTCCACATCCAGGATCGCCCAGCGCGACAGTGAGGGAAGGTTTGCGGCGTTGGAAGTGATTCTCCGGCAGATCAAGGCTAACTTATACGAATTCTCCGAGGCCTTGACCGGGCTTTATTTGAGCCCGGCCAAGGCCTCGCGCCTGACCGCGTCCTGGTGATGTAGAATGCTCTACCGGATCACACATTCAACTCGATACGCTTACGCGTCGCCCGTGACGCAGTGTTACAGTGAGGCGCGTCTGACTCCGCGGGCGATGCCTTCCCAACGAGTTCTCGAGCATCAACTGCACGTTGATCCGCTTCCGGCTTACCTGCACAATCACAAAGATTATTTTGGCAACGCCGTAGCCAGCTTTGCGGTTTTTGAGAAGCATGCGCGCTTTGAGGCAACCGCCTCGAGTGTTGTTGAACTCGAGCCGCAAAGTAGGGAACCTCGCACGTCCCCCCCGTGGGAAGTCGTGCGCGATACGCTGGCCCGGCCGCTTGATCCGGATTCCACTGCCGCGTCAGAGTTTCTTTTCGATTCCCCTTACGTTTCCGCACACAAGGATTTGCAGGAATATGCCTGCCCTTCTTTCACGCCCGGCCGGCCGCTGCTAAGTGGGCTCGAAGAACTCACCGGCCGCATCCATGACGATTTCATCTATCAGCCCCAGTCCACGTCTATAGATACGCCTCTGCTTGAAGTACTTCATAACCGCCGGGGCGTGTGCCAGGATTTTGCTCACCTCATGATCGGCGTCCTTCGTTCGCTTCGCCTGGCGGCGCGATACGTGAGCGGCTACATTCGCAGCGGCGCGGAGTTCCAGGGCGCCGCAGCCTCGCACGCCTGGGTGTCGGTGTTCGATCCAGCAAACGGGTGGTTGAGTTTTGATCCCACGAATCACCTGATCCCGTCTGAAGGCCACATTACCTTGGCTTGGGGGCGCGATTACGGGGATGTAACGCCGATGAAGGGTCTGACGCTGGGCGGTGGCGGGCAGTCGGTGGAAGTAGAAGTCGGCGTTTTGCCTCTCGAGCAGGGCCCCCCCTAGCAGGCTGTGAACCTCAGTTAATGAAGGTACCGGCTGCAGGCCCCCTCTCCACCGAGGGGGGGAGGGGCGAAAAACACTGATATTGACGCCCTCGCCCCTTTGGGGGAGAGGGCGGCGCGCAGCGCCGGGTGAGGGAGTTCCTCCGTCAGAGTATTGTGCAGTCATCAGTAGGGTGGCTCATCACGGCAACCCTTGAGGCATTCTGCCCAGCCCTACTCATAGCGCAGCGCCACCAGCGGATCGGTCTTCGTCGCCCGGCGCGCAGGAATTGAACAAGCTGCCAGCGCAACCAGAACCAACAGCCCCGCGACCGCCGCAAAACTCACGGGATCGTGAGTGCTCACTCCGAAGAGCATATTGGCCATGAGGCGTGTAAGCCCAAAAGCGGCGACCAGGCCGACCGCGACACCTGTCAGCGCCATCTTCACTCCGTCCCCGAGCACCATTCGCAAAACCGCCATCCGGTCCGCTCCGAGCGCCATGCGGATGCCGATCTCGTGGGTTCGCTGGCTATTGATATACGAAACGACGCCGTAGACTCCGACGCAGGCCATAATCAAAGCGAGGCCGGCGAAAACTCCGAGAAGCACCATCGCGAAGCGCCGAGCGGCGAGCGAGCCGGAAACGATTTCGTCCATCGTCCGGATGTTGTACATCACTTGCTCGCCGTTGACCTGGTGCAGGGCGTGGCGCAGAGAAGCGATTTGCGCGAGCGGCGATCCCGCGGTGCGAAGCGCGATCCCGGTGTACCCGGCGAGCAGAGGCACGAACTTGCTCGGAATCTGGGCCACGGCGAGGTAACATTGCGCCTGCATGGTCGAAGTCATGTCAGAGTCAAGCCCCCATTGTTTCACATGCCCGGCCACTCCCACAATTTCCGCGGTGATCCCTACGAAGGTGAAGTGGAGGCGTTGGCCGATAGGATCCTGATTCGCAAAGTAGATCTGCTGAAAGCGCTCATCAATGACGGCGACGATCGGAGCATGCTCGTCGTCGACGGAGGAAAGGAAGCGGCCACGAAGCAGACGGGTCCTCATGACTTTCAAGTACTCCGGTTGGACGTTGTAGATGATGGCCTGCTTCATCTCCGCCTCGGTCGCGGGCTTGGGCTGGCCCTCGACCCAGAACGGGAATTCTTCATCGCCGGCCATGGGCATCGCGCCGACCGTCAGCGAAGCGGCTTGAACGCCAGGGACGGCATTCAGTTGTTGCTCCATGCGGCGCCAGGTGGCACGAGCGCTATCCGGAGTTGAACTCGAGGCCAACGGAAGCGCTGACCGGAAGGTCAGCACATCGTGGCGGTCGAAGCCCGGATCGACATTCCAGAGTTTGACGAGGCTGCGGATCATCAGCCCCGCGCCGGCCAGGAGCACCAGCGCCAGAGCCATTTCCGCGGCCACCAGAACTCGCTGGGCGCCGTGGCGCGCGCCGCTCAATCCTCGTCCGCCTTCTTTCAGGGTCATTTGAAGATTCGTCCGCGAGGTTTTCAGTCCGGGCGCCAGGCCGAATAAGACGCTCGACAAGATCGAGGTCGCGAAGGTGAAGAGCAGCACGCGCCCGTCCAGCCGGACTTGTTCAACACGCGGCAACGCCTGCGGCAGAGCACTGAGCGCCAACCGCATGCCGAATGAGGCCAGCAGCACGCCCAGGCCGCCGCCGGCTACGCCCAGCAGGGTGCATTCGGTGAGGAGCTGGCGGATAACCCGGCCACGATTCGCGCCTAAGGCTGCGCGTATGGCGAATTCACGAACGCGCGCGGTGGAGCGCGCCAACAAGAGATTGGCGACGTTCACGCACGAAATCAGGAGCACGAACCCCACGGCTGCCAGCAGCACCAGCAGAAACGGCTTGATCTCGCCCACCACGTTTTGCATCAGCGGGACCATGGTGATGCCGGTCCCTTTATCGGCGTCAGGGTACGCCTCCGCCAGGTGGCTTCCCAGCGCATCCATGTCGGCGCGCGCCTGCTCGAAGGTCACGCCGGGCTTAAGTCTGCCGACGGCGTCCATGCCCATGCCTATTTTGCGATCGCGAAACACGGGGTTGTCCCACTGTCCGATCGGGACGAAGACATCAGCTTTGCTTTCAAAGTTATTGCCGCTGTAACGAAAATCCTCCGGCACCACGCCCACAATCGTGTACGCCTTGCCATCGAGCGTCAGGCTCTTCCCCACCGCGCTCGGCTCGGAGCCGAACTTGCGCTTCCACAGACCGCTGCTGATCATCACCACGTGCGCCGCACCATATTGGTCCTCTTCAGGAAGAAACCCACGGCCGATGCGTGGTTGCACGCCAAGCAAGGGAAAGAAACTCGCCGAGACCATGTCCGCCATCAGGCGCTCGGGTTCGCCCGATCCCGTCAGGCTGAAGTCGTCTTCCCGATAGCCTGCGAGCGACGAAAACGACCGGTTGTCGCGCGCCCAGTCGAGGAAGTTGGGATAGGAAATGGACCACCACGGAGAAGCCGCAGTGCGCGAGTAGAGCGCCACCAGCCTCTCGGGCTGAGGAAAGGGCAGCGGATCAAGAAGCACGCCGTTCACCACGGAGAAGAGCGCCGTGTTGGCGCCGATGCCAAGCGCCAGCGTCAATACCGCCACGGCGGTAAACGCAGGATTCTTCGCCAGCATCCGCATACCGAATTTCAGATCGTGTACGATGGTTCGCATTGCACGAGACCTCCCAGCGTGTCGTTCCGATCTCTCTTCTATCTAAACGCTGGAGCAAGTTCGGCAGTTCCAAATTCTGCAGAATCCTTGTAGGGGCGGTTCGCGAACCGCCCCTGCTTGCGCGGAAGGGCGAAACTTTAGAGCCAGTGTGAAAACCTCATTCAGGGTGTCATTCCGAGCGAAGCGAGGAATCTCGCTCTGAGTATTTTCGACGCACTGCGAGATTCCTCGTCGCCTGCGGCTCCTCGGAATGACCGCAGAAACGAGTTCTCACACAGACCATTTAGCCCCGTCCTTCCGAGGGGCCATTTGTCTCATTACGGCGTCTTTGTCGAATCGTCGAAGGCCAGGACGACTTTCACGCTCTTCCCATTCCTCAGCCTGATGGGTTCGATCTTGTCCGGGGCTTTTCGGTACATACCCATCGGCGCCCCGGAGGCGGGGTCCGAGTGGCCGTCGTAGCTACCATTCCGATCGACGAATGCCGCTACATAAACCGCCGGAGACCTGAGGTAATCGAAGGTGATAATTCTGTCTCTCCGCGAGGCGCTGAAGCGCCGCAGAATGTGGCTGACACCTGCCGTAGTGGTTGGAGGCGCCGTCTCCGAGGTGGAATCGACAAGTGAGGACGCGGCGAAGGGGTTGGCGTCGAACAGAAGCACATAGATTCTGTGGTTTTCATCCACAACTCCTGCGCCCGTATAATTCAACTTCACCTTGAGAGTGCTGTGGGTGGTTGAAGCGCACACGCCCACCTGCGTCACAGCAAACGCGCAGAACAACATGGAAGCCAGCACTACAGCGTCTCTCCTCTTCATACGTTTTCCCTCCTTGGCGGTGTAGGGGTAGGGCTTGCCCTACCCTCGCCGGGCCCAGCGGAAATGCGGGGACGGCAATCCGTCCCCCTCCAGAACAAACGAACTGTGGGGCCAACCTCTCTCTCTGCGCACTAACCACGAGGTTGAGGTTGGCCCCCATTCTTGGGCAGTCCGTGGGGTATTAGGCCTTGTCTGGCTGGACCGCAACGACCCGAGCAAGCACTGGCTGCTGCATTGCAGCGGTCATTTGCTCACGTTCTCTCTTCGGAATCGGAAAACTGACCGCACACTGGTGTCCCAGACGCAGCACGCTGATTCTGAATATCTGCCCGATGGGTACGGCGACCAGTTCGTTGTTGTTGTAAGGGGTATCGTATGAGACACCCGCGACCATGACGCTTCCCAAGTATTGACCGTCATGCTGAATGGTGATGAAACTCGAGGTCGTGAGGCTGTCGGCGGTGAAGGAGTATTCTCCCGAGGGCAGGGCCAACCCGCCCCAATGTGCCGCGAAGGGCAGGGTGAACTTGCCGCGAAAGGCTTGAGCGCTCGCCACACTTGGGACGATCGAGATGGCCAGCAGAGCGAGAGCAAAGAGCCCACAGAACCTGAGGTGTCGATTGATGTTCATGGTAGAGCCTCCTCTTTTTAATCTTGAGGGCTTTCGTTTCTCGCCCTCATCCTGTAATGCGCAAATCGCCTCTGAGAAAGGTAAGGTGCAGGAAAGAGATTGTGATGAAAACCCGGTGTGGTATCATTGGGGCGCGCTCAGCCGTAGGCGGCAATGTCTGCCACTATTGCGGCCCCTCCCAACCCGGGGAGGGTGCAGGTGGTGGAGGTAACAACGTCCGATGACCCCGCCGGCTCCAAATGAGGTCACGCAACTGCTCCGGGCCTGGAGCGATGGCCAGCATGAGGCCCTCGAGAGACTCATGCCGCTCGTCTACGAAGAGTTGCACCGCCTGGCGCGACATTACATGATGCGCGAACGCTCCGGCCATATCCTGCAGACTACCGCACTCGTCAATGAGGCCTTCCTTCGGCTGGTCGATGCCCGCCAGGTAAACTGGCAGAACCGCGCGCACTTCTTTGCCATCTCGGCCAGCCTGATGCGGCGAATTCTGGTGGATTTTGCCCGCACATATCAAAGCCAGAAGCGGGGAGCTGGAATCCGGCCGGCCTCCTTGGATGAAGGGTTGGACGTGGCGGAAGAGCAGCTGGACCTCACAGTTCTCGACGACGCACTGAAAGCCCTGGCAGCCCTCGATCCTCGCAAAAGCCGCGTGGTTGAACTGCGTTTCTTCGGCGGTCTGAGTATGGAAGAAGCGGCAGAAGTGCTGCACGTTTCTCCTGAAACCGTAAAGCGCGATTGGAAACTTGCTAAAGCCTGGCTGCTGCGCGAGATGTGTGGGGAGCAAGATGCAATCCAAACGCTGGAAGCAAGTTGAAGAGCTGTTCCACTCGGCGCTCGAGCAGGACGAAAGCCGGAGGCTGGAGTTTGTCCAAAAAGCTTGCGGCGGGGATCCGGAATTGCTGCGTGAAGTCGAATCCCTGCTCGACTACGAAAAGCCTGCCGAGGGCTTTATGGAAGCTCCGGCCATCGATGTGGCGGCACGGGCGCTGGCCCAGCAACAGACGGCGGGAGTTCATGAGCCCATCGTCGGACAGGATATAACCCATTACAGGATCTTGGATAAGCTGGGTGAAGGCGGCATGGGTGTCGTCTACCGGGCCGAGGACGCGCACCTTGGCCGCGAGGTGGCGCTCAAATTCCTTCCCCCGAGGCTGGCAAAAGACCAACGGGCGTTAGACCGCTTTCAGCGCGAAGCGCGCGCTGCTTCGGCCTTGAATCACCCCAACATCTGCACCATCCATGATTTCGGCACGCACCAGGGCCAGCCGTTCATCGTCATGGAACTCCTGCGCGGCCACACACTGAAGGAACTGATCCAGGCCAGTCATGGCGCGGTATTTCCGCCCTCGCGGCCGGCGCCGTTCACGACCGAGCGAATGGCGGAACTGGCAACCCAGGTGGCCGATGCGCTCGACGCAGCGCACAACCACGGCATCATTCATCGCGACGTCAAGCCGGCGAACATCTTCGTCACCGAAACCGGCCAGGCGAAACTCCTGGACTTCGGCTTGGCGAAGTCGACGCCAGGGAAAAGGACGAGCCCATCCGGCACGCCGACTGAGGGCTCCAGCGGCCGCCGTCAAGGGAGCGGCCAGACCCCGCCCGGCTCGACTCCCTCCGCGGATTCCCACAGCTTTACGGGCCCCGGCATCATGATGGGTACGGCGTCCTACATGTCTCCCGAGCAGGCGCGCGATGAGCCGTTGGACGGCCGCACAGATCTCTTCAGTTTCGGGGCCGTGCTTTATGAAATGACCACCGGCCAGCAGGCTTTCCCGGGAGGAAGCACCGCTGCCGTCCTGGCGGCGGTCCTTTCTCAAACGCCGATTGCCCCGCGCGACCTTAATCCGCAGCTTCCGCAGGAGTTCGAGCGCATCATCAACAAGGCCCTCGAGAAAGACCGCGATATGCGTTATCAGTCGGCGGCCGAATTGCGCGCCGACTTGAAACGTTTTCGCCGTGACACCGACTCAGGCAAAGCGTTGGCGGCGCCAGGCGTTCGCGCCCCGGGCTGGAAAGAGCGCGCGCAGCAGTCGCGGATTTTCAATGCGTGGACGTTTTCTCTGATCGCCGCAGGCCTCCTGGTCGCAGCCGTGTTGGCCGTCTACTTCCGGCTGCACCGAACCACGCCGCCCTTGACCATGCAGGACAGCATCGTGCTCGCAGACTTCGCCAACACCACCGGGGAGAAGATTTTTGATGACACCCTGAAACAAGCGTTGCGCGTGCAACTCGAGCAGTCACCTTTCCTTAATGCCCTCTCCGAAGAGAAGGCGAGCCAGACACTCGGCTTCATGGGGCGGCCGCGCGACACACAGTTGACGACGGCCGTGGCCCGGGAGGTCTGCCTGCGCACCGGAAGCACGGCCATGCTGCTGGGCTCGATCGGCATGTTGGGCAGCCATTACGTGATCAGTCTCGACGCGGTGAACTGCCAAAGCGGGGACTCGCTGGGAACCGAGATGTCGGAGGCCGACAGCCGCGAACACGTCCTGACGGCGCTCGGCGAAGCGGCGGCGAAGATGCGGGCCCGGCTGGGAGAATCGCTGGCCAGCATTCAGAAGTATGACGCTCCGGTGGAGCAGGTCACCACGGCCTCGCTCGAAGCGCTTCAGGCCTATAGCCTGGGGATGAAAACGCTGTATACCCAGGGCGATGCGTCGGCCATTCCGTTCTTGAAGCGGGCTACGGAACTGGATCCTAATTTTGCCCTGGCTCACGCTATCCTCGGCAACCTGTCTGCCAACTTGAATCAGCCCACCCAGGGGATGGCGTCTATCAAGAAAGCCTATGAATTGCGCGGGCGTGTCAGCGAGAGGGAGAAGCTGAATATTGAAGTCTTCTACCACTCTCGCTATACAGGTGACATGGAGAAAGCCGCTCAGGTCTGCGAAGTGTGGAAGCAGACTTACCCCCGCGACGTGGCGCCTCATGTCTGGCTCGGGAATGTCTACCAGATTCTGGGACGATTCGAGAAGGCACTCGAGGAGTGCCGCGAAGCGATGCGCCTGCAGCCGAACAGCGTCTCCAGCTACGGTAATCTCGCGAATATTGACCTCATCATGAACCGTCTCGAGGAGGCTCAACAAATCCTGTCGCAGGCGGAAAGTCGCGGGTTCACCAGTCCCGCCATGCAGGTGTTTCTCTACCGCCTGGCCTTTCTGCGTGGAGACCTGCCGGAGATGGAGCGCCGCGTGGCCGCCGCCGCCGGGCAGCCGGCTGAAGACCAACTGTTAGCCCAGCAGGCGGATACGGAAGCCTACCTGGGTAGTCTCGTCAAGGCGCGCGAGCTTACCCGGAGGACGGTCGAATCTTCAATGCGTGACGGACGCCTGGAGGCCGCGGCAACGTTCCGTGCAGCCGGAGCGCTGCGCGAGGCATTCTTCGGCAACCGGGAACAGGCGCGCCGCGAAGCCACGGCCGCGCTCGCCATGACTCCCGGATGGACCATGCAGACGCTGGCGGCCCTGGCCCTGGCGCGAGCCGGTGACAGCGCCAAGGCGAGCGAAGTTGCCGGCTCCCTCCATCAGGAGGACCCCTGGGACACTCTACTGAATGTCTATTGGTTGCCAACCATCCACGCTTGGAACACCCTCGGTCCCGACGCTCGGCCGGCCAGCCGCCCTTCGGCTTCTGCACTAAAAAGCGGGAGTGCCGCGATCGAATTGCTCGAGCCTGTGAAGCCCTACGAACTGGGGCTCCCCACACTGTACTGGGTGCTGAACGTAACCATGTGTCCAGTGGACGCGCGCGGAGAGACCTATCTCTCCATGGGCCGGGGGGCCGAAGCCGCTCGCGAGTTTCAGAAGATCATCGATCACTCCGGCCTCGTCGGTACGTTTCCGATCGGCGCCCTGGCACGTTTGGGCCTTGCCCGGGCTTATGCCCTCGAGGCAGGCATCGATCTTTCGGGCGACGTGAAAGCTGGCGGCAGAGCGGGCACGGCTGCGGGCCAAGCAAGCCACGCCACACCGCCGGAATCGCTAGCCAAGGCTCGGTCTGCCTATCAGGAGTTTTTCACGTTGTGGCGAAATGCCGACCCGGATATACCCGTGCTCAAACAGGCCAGGGCGGAGTATGCCCGATTACAATAGTGCTTGGAAGAATTAGTAAGCGACGTCATTCGCCGCAAGCGGCAGGGCGGGGCTTTAGCCCCGCCGCTGACCAGGGGAGGTAAGTCGGGGGCTTTAGCCCCTGAAACGATTTGGTTTCAGGGCCTAAAGGCCATTCCAACGGTGGACGCCTAGGGGGAGGGGCTAAAGCCCCGCCCTTCCGAGAGTCACTTGAAATTGCGCTTATTAAACCAGCCAAGCAATAGACCATCTCCTCCGACGAGGACCTCATGCCCACCGTCAATCTGGCTCCTTTAAGCCTCGGGGAGCTGCTCGACCAAACCTTCACTTACTTGCGCAAGCACTTCTGGCTGTTTGCCGGGATTATGGTGGCGCCTGAAGCCGTCCTGGTGGGGCTGAATCTCTTGATGCAGGTCTTCCTCAGGCCGCCTCGCTTCGTTCCCGGCACGCGTCCTGTGCCGTCCACCCAGATGGCCGCTTTTCTGGGCAGGGCCGGTTTGAGCACTTTGGCCATTTTGCTTGCTTACTACGTCGTTTACGCGCTCGCCCTGGGGGCCACGACGTACGCGCTCTCGGAAATTCACTTGGGACGGGCGACCACGATACGCGAGTCATACCGAGCCGTGCGGCGAAGGCTGGGGCGGCTCATCAACGTGACTCTGACGATCATGATCCGCACTTTCGGTGTCTTCGTCCTGGCATTAGTCCTGCTCGGATTCTCTCTGGCTCTAATGGGCAACTTGCCGAGGTCCCTGTTGTGGGTCGCCGTCCTGCTGGGATTGGGGCTCTTCGTTGGGTTCATCATCACAGGAATTCTATTGATCATCTTCCTGGTGCGTTACAGCGTCGCCGTTCCCGCCTTGGTGCTCGAGAATCTGAGCGCGAGACAGGCCCTCAAACGAAGCGTCGTGCTGACCAGCGGTTTCCTTTGGCGCTTGCTGGTGGTGGGCGTGTTGACGTTGCTCATTCGCATGGTAGTGGTTTTTCTCTGCCAGTCACCGTTCGCCATTGCCGTCATGCTGGTGACCGTCAAGGGTGGGTATCCCAGCATCTGGCTTTCGATTCCCAGCATGTTGGTGGGAGGCGCCTGCGCCACCGCCACCGCGCCATTGTTCATGATCGGTTTCGCCCTCGCCTATTACGACCTGCGGGTCCGCAAAGAGGGTTTTGACCTGCAACTGATGATGTCGAATCTCGATGCGTCCCAGCCGCAGGGCACGGGCCTGCAGTCGGCTTCCGGCGACCACGCGCCGCTTGCAGACGCAGGCATCTTTGGGATGTGTCTCCTGACGCTGCTCACCGCGGGGCTCTATGCCCCGATCTGGTTTCTGATCCGCCGAAGAGCTTTGAATGATCTGCGCTCGCAGGAGAAGCTGGAGGTACTTCCGATCGCCGTCGCTCTGGCGGCGCTCGTCGCGAGCCTCTGTCTCCCCATCGTGGGAAGCCTGAAGTGGGGATCCTGGATCGAGGTGGAAAACGCCTACCCGCTGCTGCACCCCGCAATCTTGCTGGTTGCGGGACTCACCCTCATCGTGCAATGCTTTAAAGTGCGCCGCATCCTGCTGGACCACTTGGCGCCCTGGCAGGAAGGAATGTTCTCAGCAGGCATACGAATGCAACACGAGGAGCTGTTCTCTCGAACGGGTACGTTCTTCTTCGGGATCTTCTACCTTCAGCACAAGATCAACGGCATGCTGGACCAGTTCATTTCAGATGCAGGCGGTCATGATGAAGTGAAAACGCCGGCCTCAGCTATGCCCGTTCCTCCGGTTATTTCGTGAGCATAACGCACCTCACACGATTCGCCGTATTGTTCCTCCTGGCCGCACCGGGCAGCTTCGGTGCGCAGTCCGACCTAAAAGACTCACCTGTCATCAACAGACTGCCCTCTCTCCTGGGGAGAGGGTGTCGCGCGACGGCGCTTTCGTCAGCCGTGGCGCGACGGGTGAGGGGTCTCTGCGTGGCCACCGCGGAGGGCTTGCTGCACTCTACAAGAGCTGAATCCGATGACGCCATTGTCAGTATGGCATCGGCGGGGGAAGCTGCTCTGGGTGCCCGTGCTCCGGGAAGCGGAAGCGGTCCCCCACCTCTGGCGGCGGAGCCGTCACTGATCGGTGAATCCTTTGACTTGGAAGGCTACACAGGGGAACTGAAGCGCTGGTCGGCGATGGCAGCCCGCCTCGACGGTCATCCGGAGCAGGCTCGCGCGTTGCGCAAGCAGTTGCCGGACTCCTGGCTAGTAGTCGTGCGGGAACAGCGCTTCAGCGTTTCGACGCGTCCTCTGGGTGCGGCGATCGATCGGATCATTCGCGACCCCAGTGCCTCCGCGGTGGCAGCGCGGGAGATTTCCGACCGCATCGAAAGGTTGCTCGAGGACGCCCGCGCCACTTCCGGGGCCTCAGCCAGCGATTATTCCCCGGAGCGCGCCAAACTGGATCAGATCCTGAAGCGGCGCGAGTATCGCTTCGTGCGCGAGGGCGCTGAATCGGAAACGTTTTGGGACCAGATCCTGGATCGGCTCTGGCAATGGGTGACGGGACTCCTCAATCGCGCCGGGAATCATCCCAAGGTGACTAACTTCCTGCGCTGGGGAATCGTGATTGCTCTTGGCCTGATTCTCCTGGCGTGGCTCGCCCACACTCTCACCCATGTTTCCAACCGGCGCATCCCTGCCCCAGAAGGGGAGGTGCGCGCTACGCCTGCGCGCGATTGGGTCGAGGAGGCTCACAACGCCGCCGCGCGAGGCGAATATCGCGACGCGATACGAATCATCTACGGCGCGGCGGTGCTGGCGCTCGGTGAAGCGGGCGCGTGGCAGGTGGACCCGTCGCGCACGCATCGGGAATACACGCGTCTGCTGCCGCGAGATTCTCTGCGCCGCCCCCACTTGATTGCGCTCACCGACTGCTTCGAACGGGTCTGTTACGGCCGTGCTCAGGCATCAGCCAGCGATTATGAAGCTGCTCTGGTGGAGTTGGAGTCGCTGCGATGAGCGTGCCGCTCGACTCCGCCGACAAGAAGATCCTGCTTTTCGCCGTTTTTCTACTCGCGCTCCTGACGTTCTTGGCGGTTCTGTTTTCTCCCCAAAACCGAGGTTCGTCTCAAGGTTATCCTTCCAGTTACTCCGCGGCGCCGGATGGCGCCAAAGCTGCCTACACGCTCCTGGCGGAGTCGGGTCATAGCGTGGAGCGCTGGGAAAGGCCTCCCGAGGATTTGCCGGAGTCCTCTCGGAACATCGTGCTCGTCATCGCCGGCCCGCTCGCTCCGCCTTCGAAGGACGACGTTAGAAATCTGAAACGGTTTGTGGCGAGCGGAGGCCGCTTGCTGGTCACCGGAGTGAAGGGGGCCGCGATGATCGGTGCAAAGGGCGTAGTACCGCCGGCCCCGCTCGAAGACGCGTGGCAGACCTTTTCTGCCGAAACGCCCGCGCCTCTCACGCGTCACGCTGCGGAGATCTCACTGGAAGCCCCGGCCCATTGGGCTCATTTGGACGCAGGCCAGGCACGATATTACGGCAGCGAGCAAGGCGCTACCGTCACCAAGTTGCGCGACGGCTCGGGAGATATCATCTGGTGGGGGTCCGATTCACCTCTCACGAATCTCGGCATCACCCGGGCGTCGAACCTGGCGTTGTTCCTGAACTCGGTGGGCGCCGCACGCGGAACCCGCGTTTTGTGGGACGAGTACTTTCACGGCGTGCGCCCGGGATTATGGCATTATCTCGCGCGCACTCCGTTACTCTGGGGCCTCTTGCAGCTTCTAGTTCTCGCCGTCTTCGTGTTGATCACTTACGCACGGCGCAGCGGCGCACTGCGGCCGCTTCCCCGCCTGCCGCGCCTTTCACCGCTAGAGTTCATCGAAACCGTGGGCGCCCTGTACCAGCGCAAGGGCGCGGCGGCTGGCGCGCTCGAAATTGCTTACACACGGTTTCATTTCCTGCTCGCCCGGCGGCTGGGAATACCGTCCACCGCGCCTGCCGCAGAGTTAGTCCTCAGAATGCGCGAAAGGCCGGGACGTATGAATTCAGGCTTTGCCGAAACGCTCGAGCGGATTGAGTCTGCCGTAAAACGACAGCAGGTTGAGGAACCGCAGGCTTTGATGTGGGTGAGTGAGCTTTACGACGCCACCCACCGGCTCGGATTGGAAGGATGAGTAATCGGCAGATCGGGTGATCGGATGATCGGGTGAACATCGCCAGCGATTGCACAGCCCTCTCCCTTGGGGAGAGGGTGGTCCGCTGCCGGCGCTTTCATCAGCCGGAGCGGGCCGGGTGAGGGGTCACTTGCACTACGAGACCACAAGGCCGGGCCTCCCTAGAACTGCGGAGATTCTTCGCTTCGCTCAGAATGACATGAGGCGTGCAGGGACCTAGACCGTAAGGAGGAATAATGCCGGCAGAAGTTCAGAAGTTCATCTCCCACGCGCGAACCGAACTAGGCAAAGTGATTGTCGGCCAGGAGGAAGCTATCAGCCAATTGCTGGCCGTTTTGCTCTGTGGCGGACATGCGCTGCTGGAAGGAGTTCCCGGAATCGCCAAAACGCTGGCGGTGAAAGTCCTGGCTCATATTTGCCGGCTGAGCTTTCAACGCGTTCAGTGCACGCCGGATCTGATGCCCGCCGACGTGCTGGGCGCGAACGTCTTTAACCTCTCGACCAGCACGTTTTCGCTGCACCGCGGCCCGGTCTTCACGGACCTGCTGCTGGTTGACGAGGTCAATCGCGTGCCGCCGCGAACGCAATCCGCGCTGCTGGAAGCGATGGAAGAGCGCCAGGTGACGATCGATGGCACGGGTTACCCGCTCTCTTCATTCTTCACGGTATTCGCCACGCAGAACCCCATCGAATTCGAGGGAACCTACCCGCTTCCAGAAGCGCAGCTCGACCGGTTCCTCTTCAAGATTCGAGTTCCTTATCCGGCGGCAGAGAAGGAAGTCGAGATCCTGGAGCGCTACCAGCAGGGATTCGACCCGCATCACATCGACGCCTTGGGTCTCGCGCCCGTCGACCCCGATTGGCTGCCCGCCGCGCGACGCGAGGTGACGGCCTTAGCGGTTGAGCCGGGAATCTTCCGCTACATGGCCACGATTGTCCAGAGGACTCGCGACTGGCCGGCCCTGAGCCTGGGCGGCAGCCCGCGCGCCACCGTCGCCCTGATGTTCGCCGCTAAGGCTCTTGCCGCGATGGAGGGGCGGGATTACTTGATCCCCGATGACGTCAAAGCCGCGGCGCCACCCGTGCTCCGCCACAGGCTGATGGTCAAACCCGAGGCAGAACTGGAAGGCATCACGAGCGATCAGGTGGTGGCCGAAGTGCTTTCCGCGGTTGAGGTCCCCAAATGATCGAGCAGCCGCAGGAATTGCTCCCCTCACGCGCCGGCCCGGTGAGGTCCTTTCAATCCGACATTGCTCCGGGCCGTCTGCTTCCTGCGACCGTAAGTGCCGCTGCGACCGGCAGCCGCCGATGGCCTGTCGCGTTCCAGTGGCGGTTTTTCCTCGCTCTGCTTTTAGGCTTGGCGTGGATTGGCCCGGCGTGGCGGGACCAGCGTGCCTTGTACGCCCTGCTGCTCTGGGACTGCGTGGCGCTGATCGTCTGGCTCACCGATCTGGCGCGCTTGCCCAACCCCAATGAGATCACAGTGAGCCGGCGCTGGCTCGAACCACTGTCTCTGGACATCGATTCCCGAGTCGAACTGCGCGTAGCCAACCACGGCGAGCGAGAGGTGGAGGTCAGCATTGAAGACGATGTTCCTGCCGTCTTGTGCCCGACGCTTCCCAAGTTCACTCTGACGGTTCCCCCGCGCGAAAGCGCCACGGCCGCCTACTCGGTTCATCCCTCGACGCGCGGCAATATCGCAATGGGACGGATCTTTCTGCGCTACAACGGCCCGGCAAGATTCGCGGAGCGGTGGGCGGCGGTCGACGCCCGCCAGACGCTGCGCATTTACCCGAACCTTCGGGAGCCACAGCGCTACACCCTGTACTTGACCCGGAGCCGCCAGATGGAACAGGAGAAGCGGCTGAAGCGCCTGGTGGGCCGCGGGCGTGAGTTCGAAAGCTTGCGCGAGTTTCGCGAGGCCGACGAGGCACGCGACATCTGCTGGACCGCCACCGCGCGCCGCGGCAAACTGATCAGCAAGGTCTATCAGACGGAACGCAGCCAGTCCGTCATGCTGGTAGTCGATGCAGGCCGCTTGATGCTTGCCAGAACGAGGAGCCAGGAGTCAGAAGTCAGAAGTCAGGAGTCGAACCTGACCACTTCGCGATCTGCCGACCTGCCCACCCCGTCATCTGCCGATCTGCCGACCTGCCCATCTGCCTACCTGCCTAGCTCACCATCTGCCGATCTGCCCGCCTCCCCGCCGCTCATGAAGCTCGACTACGCTGTCAACGCGGCGCTGACGTTGGCTCACGTGGCGCAGCAATCGGGTGATACCACGGGGCTTTTGACTTATGGCCGGAAGCTGCAGTCTTACCTGCCCTGCGCGCGCGGCGCCGAGCACCTACGCCATGTCCTCGAGCAGTTGGCCCTGGTCTCGGGTGAGGCCGTCGAGGCGGACCACGGCCTGGCGGCGGATTCATTGCTGGCGCGCCAAAGGCGGCGAAGTTTGGTGGTGTGGCTCACGGACCTGGCGGAGACTGCGGCGACGCCTGATGTGATTGAAGCCGCATCCCGACTGCTTCGCCGGCACTTGGTGCTGTTCGCCGTGGTGGGCGAGCCTGAGTTGCGCGCGCTCGCGGCGCGCCGGCCGGAATCGCCTGGCCAGATGTACCAGTACGTGGCCGCTCAGCAGGTGATTCAGCGCCGCGAACTCCTGCTGCGCCGCATGCGGGAACAGGGAGCCTTGGCGATGGAGTTTCTCCCTGGCCGATTGTCACCGGAAATCGTCAATCACTATCTGCAGATCAAGTGGAAGGGGCTGCTGTAGGCCCCTTGGAGTGCGGCGGCGAAGCTGCCGCCTTGGAATTCCGGCTGAACGGCGGCAGCTTCGCTGCCGCACTCCAGGGCGCTTCGCGCATTTCACGCGCTCAGCGCGCCCTCTGAGGCTTTGCAGATATAAACCTCCGCCTTCAGACCCAGGGCTTCTTTGTAGCCTCTAATTATAGCCTCTGAAAAAGCCTCGGCGGCCTCCTGGCGTACCAGGTTGACGGTGCAGCCGCCGAAGCCCGCGCCGGTCATGCGCGCGCCCAGAACGCCGGGCTGTTTCCAGGCGACCTCGACCAGAACATCCAGCTCTTTCGAGCTGACCTCATAATCATCGCGCAGGCTGACGTGCGAGGCGTTCATGAGCTCACCGAAGCGCTCGAGGTTGCCGGACTCGAGGACCTTGATGGCCTCGAGTACTCGTTCGTTCTCGGTCACGACGTGGCGGGCGCGGCGAAACAGGACATCACTCAGGACGGCACGCGCCGACTCGAGGTCCAGGGGCTTCACGTCTCGAAGCGAGGTCACGGCCAGTCCGGTAGACGCAATTCGCGCCACCGCCTCCCGGCACTGCTTCAGACGAACCTCATATTCCGACTGGGCCAGGGCGCGCTTCACGCCGGAGTTGCAGACGACGATCTTCACGTCGTCGCGCAGGGGCACGTGGCGGTAGTGGAGATCGCGGCAATCGAGGAAGAGCGCGTGGTTGGCGCGGCCCAGGCCGGAAATAAACTGGTCCATGATGCCGCACGGCACGCCCACAAACTGGTTCTCCGCCTTGCGAGAAAGTTTGACGAGATACACCGGATCGAGTTCGAGCCCGAGCAGCTTTTTCCAGAACGCCGCCGTGCCCACTTCCACGGCCGCGGAGGAGCTGAGACCGGCCTCACGCGGTACGTTGCCCCCAAAAACTAGATCGGCGCCCGAAAGCCGATGGCCATCCTCCTCGAGGTATTTCGAGACCCCGCGAACATAATTGCTCCAGCGATTCGCGCCGTCCTTTTGGATATCATCGAGGCTGAATTCGACGGAACCGTCGAAGTCGAGAGAATGCAGCCGGACAGTCCGATCCGCCCGCTTGCGCCCGGCGAAATCGATGCTTCGGTCAATGGCCGCCGGCAGCACGAAGCCGTCGTTGTAATCGGTGTGTTCGCCAATCAGGTTCACGCGCCCCGGCGCGCGAACCACTACCTCAGGAGCAGTGCCGTAAATCGCCTTGAATCTCTGTTCAATCATCGGGTCTCCCCTTTTCGAGTGGGCTGCGAACGGCGTTGCCGGGTGTGGCAGACCGCCGATTATGATAACACCGGTTTCGGATGCAGCCGATTGGATTTGCCTTATAGTCTCGACTAGCAGGCCAGGGTAGTGCTGGTGCCCGAGTTCCGGCGGGGGCGAGACGCCCCCTAAGACCGCGGGCGGGACGCCCGCGCCACATCTCATGCCTTGACCTCTGCCGCCGCCGGTGCTTTGTCTTCTATAACATTCTGGCTTTGTTCCGGCGATTTTGAGATTTCGCCGGCGTTTTCCTCTTCCCGACGTTCTGTTGCGCCGTTCGTAGCGCTGGCCTTTAGGCCAGCACGTGCGGACTCTTCGCCGGGAGGGCTAGCCTCCGGTTGCGTCAGGTGGCGCATCTATAAGGTCGTCGGCTCCGTCAAGCAAAATCGTGCCGTCGGTCCTGGAGGTTTTAGCCTTCACGGTGGCCAGGTTCCACCACACATCTATTCGATCCCACGCGGGGACCATGATGGCTTTTTCTGACTCCCTCCTCTTCTGCGGAGGGAGGCCGGGAGCTCAATGATACGTTCGGTCATGGTTAGACCAGCGCTACATCCTCGAGCATCCCGGCATGCGAACCTCGCCGACAGAATTCTGTGTAATCAATCTTGTCCCTCAACATGATGTAGAGTCGGATGGCCAGCTTGCGGGCCATGGCGACTTTGGCTATCGCCCTTCCTTTGCGGAAGGCCAAGCGGCGGTAGGCACGGCGCAGCCGGGGATCAGAGCGGCTGGCGGTCTGCGCCGCTTCCACCAGCAGCCAGCGCAGCAGCCGGTTGCCTTGTTTAGTCAGGTGGCCAAAGCGCTGCCGTCCGGCACTGGAATCCTCCTGGGGAATCAACCCCAGGTAGCTGGTCAGGTGGCGGTCGTCAGGGAAGCGCTCCACCGGGCCGAGCACCAGCACCGTGGCCAACGCCGTCTGCGGCCCGACCCCCGGATGGGTCATCCGTCGCTGCGCCTCCTCCCGTTGCGCCACTTCCTGCTCGATCCGCCCGTCCAACTCCTGGATCCCGATGTTGAGTTGCCGAACCAAGCGTAGCAAGTCTGCACGCCGCCGCCCCATTCCTTCTCTTAGAGGAAGCTCTTTGAGTTCTTCCTGCCCGCGCTCGCTCCACAAGCGTCGGCGCCGCCGCAGTCCGTAGCTGAGGGCGATCGCCTGCAGTCCGTTCTGGGCTCGGGTGCGCAGTTCCACTAACTGATGGCGATGCTCGAGCAGCACCCGCACATCGCGCTCCTCCGCGCTGGGCAGCCAGATCTTGGGAAAATCACCCCGCAGCAGCAAATTCAGGATGTGCTCCGCGTCCCGCCGATCGTGCTTCTGCTTGCGCGTCTCCATCGCCCGAATCTTCCCCGCTTCCCCCACCACCAACTCGTGCCCCAATTCCGCCAGCCTGTCGGCAAACCACCGCGTGTAGCCTCTGCTCTCCATCCCCACCAAGGCCGGCTCCTTCAACCCCGCGTAGAATCGTTGCGCTTCCCCGTCTTCGTGCTCTAACCGCCTCTCCTCGAACTCACCCGTCTCTGTGTCGAGCATGGCAATCTGTTGGCTACGCGTATGCAAATCACAGCCTATAATGATCATGTCTCGGCTCCTCCTCGCTGAGAGTTTCTGGTTTATTCACAACCCCAGTCTACTCTCCCCGTCCAGGAGCCGACGACCTTATGCCATCATACGTGCCGACGCTAGTTGTCGGCATGTATGCGCCTCTTAAGCGTCAGAGGGGCCGAGACATGCCAAAGAGCGGCACGTCTGCGCCACCCCGAGGTTTCTATTTTTGCGTCGGGTTGTAGGGGCGGTTCGCGAACCGCCCCTACACGCGCACTTGGCGCATGCATGGAGAGAAGGCGTGAAAGAGCCCAGAATGTGTCATCCTGAGGGACCGTGTCATCCTGAGCGCAGACTTCATGATCCTTCGGCTCACCACTGTGCATGAAAATGGCTCTTTGGAGGTAACTCGTGTATTTTCAACAAAAGCTTCCGCCATTTTCACAGCAGCGAAGGGTCGGCACGTGCTGGCCTAAAGGCCAGCGCTACGACAGACAGTCCGCAAGGGGAGAACGTCCCCGAAATCTCAAAATCGCCGGAACAAAGCGAGAATGTTATAGAAAACAAAGGACCGGCGGCGCAAGAGTTGTGCGGGCGAGGGGTGCGATGGGATCGAACGGGTGGCTCGGACCTCTCGTAGTTCATCAGGCATCTAGACATTGATGGGGAACTCCAACTGAGGGGGTCGCGATATGGCAGGAACACCGAGTTACTTCAACCTGTACCGCCATAACTTTGTCCGGGTAGCGGTAGGGGTTCCTGAGGTCCGGGTGGCCGATCCGGCGTTCAACGCTACCCAGACCATCGCCCTGATGAAGCAAGCCGCTGAGCGAAATGCGCTGCTGGTCGTCTTCCCAGAGTTGGGACTTTCAGCATATTCCTGCGAGGATTTGTTTCACCAGCAGGCATTGCTCGATGCGACTTGCGACGGTTTACGCCGAATACTCAAGGCTACGAACGAAATTCCCGTAATATCGGTAGTCGGCCTGCCGTTGCTGATCGACAATCTCCTGTTCAATTGCGCAGCCGTGGTTCAGGGCGGCCGGATTCTCGGCATCATCCCTAAGACGTATTTGCCAAATTACCGCGAATTCTATGAGGCACGGCAGTTTGCACAGGCAGACTGTGCAGTGCGGAACAGCTTCCAATTCGATGATCAACAAGTCCCGTTTGGAAACCGGCTCTTGTTCCAATCGGCGGACCAGCCACTATTCACTTTTTCCGTCGAGATTTGTGAGGACGTTTGGGTTCCGATTCCGCCATCGTCCTATGCCGCGCTCGCAGGCGCCACCGTGCTCATCAACCTCTCGGCGTCGAATGTAACCGTCGGTAAAGAAGACTTCCGGCGGCTCCTGGTTGCTGACCAGTCAGCACGCTGCCTGGCGGCTTATATCTATTCTGCGGCCGGCAGCGGGGAATCAACCACGGATCTCGCTTGGGATGGCCATGGAATGATCTATGAAAATGGTACGCGCCTGCGCGAAACGGAGCGTTTCCGTTATGGTCCCCAGCTGATTGCAGCCGACATTGATCTGGATCGCCTGGTCCAGGACCGGGCACGTCAGAACAGCTTCGGCGAATCCGCGCGCCGCCACCACCACGAGTTGAGCGAGTTTCGGGTTGTGCGTTTCCAGGCCGGCCTGCCCTCCAGGGATTATCTTCCACTCGAACGCGCGCAGGAGCGCTTTCCTTTTGTGCCGAGTGACCCGTCGCAGCGCAATGAACGGTGTCGCGAGACCTATGAGATTCAGGTGCAAGGCCTTGTCAAACGCCTCATGGCAACGAACGTGAAAAAGGTTGTTATTGGCGTGTCCGGAGGACTGGACTCGACTCAGGCGCTGCTTGTGTGCGCACGGGCCATGAAGGTTATGGGATCGCCGTCCGAGTCCATTCTGGCTTGTACCATGCCCGGCTTCGCAACGACTGAGAGAACCCTGCTCCAGGCTAGACAGCTTATCCAGGCGTTAGGCTGCCGCGCTTTCGAGATTGACATCAAACCGAGCTGTTTGCAGATGTTCCGGGATATCGATCATCCCTTCGCGCGAGGCGAGCACGTGTTCGATACGACTTTTGAAAATGTCCAAGCAGGCGAGCGAACCAGCCACTTGTTCCGGCTGGCGAATCGCCATGACGCGATGGTGGTCGGCACGAGTGATTTAAGCGAGCTTGCCCTGGGATGGTGCACCTATGGCGTGGGAGATCACATGTCCCACTACCACGTAAACGCCAGTGTTCCCAAGACTCTCATCCAGTACCTCATACGCTGGGTTGCCGAAATGAACGAGTTCGGGTCAGAGGTCAGCGACGTTCTGAACGCCGTCGTCGAAACGGTAATCACTCCTGAACTCGTTCCGGCTAAGAGTGGCGAGCCGGGTCTCCAAGATTCAGAAGCGGTGATTGGCCCGTTCGAGCTACAAGATTTCAACCTGTACTACATTCTGCGCTTCGGCTACGCGCCTCCCAAAGTGGCGTTTCTCGCCTGGTCGGCCTGGAGAAATCGGGAAATCGGATCTTGGCCAAATATTCCCGAAGAAAAACGGCATCAGTACACAATTGCGGAAATCAAGCATTGGCTGAGTATATTCATTGATCGCTTCATCAGGTTCAGTCAGTACAAACGAAGCTGCATCCCCAACGCTCCGAAGGTCGGTTCGGGTGGTTCCCTCTCCCCTCGCGGGGATTTCCGCGCTCCGAGTGACGCCGCGCCGACCGCATGGATAGCCCAGTTGGATGAATATCCCCCGAAGAAGAACCGCGGTAAGACTGGCGGAGTCCTTGTTTTCAGCTCAGGCCGATCAATA
>CAWIUZ010000077.1:0-11998 GCA_963838915.1 uncultured Acidobacteriota bacterium | reverse complement strand
CTCTCGGCCAGCGCTGACCAGGGCGACCGCAAAGAGAAAAAGCTGGTTCTCATTCACTCGCTCGCGTCGCGGTCCGTAGCGCGCCCGCAGCAGTTGCTCCACCCAATGTTGCAGTTGCCGCAGCCTTCGCTCCTTGGTCTCCACCTCTTCCAGGAGGCTCAATCACCATCTGGCGCGAGTCGGCGGGATCGTTGGGCAACTGGTTTGGATCAATGGCCACCGGCGTGTCGCTCCTTCTCTCGCTCGGCCCGCTCCCGCTCCACTTCCAGGTCCACCCACTCGTTCACCAGTTCTCGAAAGCGTTTGTAGCGGGCCACCTTCTGCCGCATCTCGGTCACGTGCTCCGGCCTCACAAAACGCGTCGTGCTCTTCCCCCGCCAGGTGTAGCTCAACTGATAGTACGGCCCATGCTTCTGCGGTTTCTGGGGATCCTTGCAGCGGCAGCCGGCCTTGCCGCACACGTTGTACTGTTCCCCCAGGCTGCCTGGATGCATCGGCCCCAGTTGAGTCAGCCGGTGCTGAAGGGCCTCGATCCGTCGCTCGATTTCAGCAAGGCTCATGTCCTGTGTCATAGCAGAGCTATCGGAATCTGTCAAGAAAAAAATGCCTTCGAGACGAGAAAAAAGAGAAATATTCTTCCCTAGGCTTACGTCTCCGGCCCCGCTTTTTCGCTCTCTTCCTCCTTCATCGCCGCCGGTAGCGCGTAGCGCTTCCGCCGCTTCCCCTGGCTCAAATCGATCCCTTCCAGCAGCACCGCCAGCTCCCACGCCGCGATCTCCTTCCGCCCCGTAGCCGCAAAGGGGAATTCGAAGGTGCCAACCTCGAGCCGTTTGTACCAGATCGCCCAGCCGTCGCGGTCCCAATAGAGAATCTTCACCCGATCGCTACGACGGTTGGAAAACACCAGCAAGTGGCCAGCGTAAGGGTTGCATCCAATCACATGTTCGGCCAGCATCGACAACCCGTCGAACGAGCGCCGCATGTCGCAGGGGACCGTGCACAGGTACACCTTGATGGCCGCCGGAAAACTCAGCATCGCAGCTGCTCCAGGGCCGACAGGACAGCGCGCAACGTCTCCTCATCGACGCCCCGCCGGATGCGCAGCTTCCGTCCCTCGCCCAGCACCAACTCGATCCCCGCGTCCGTCCCCCCGGCTTCGTCGCTCACCAGGGCAAAGCTGGCGGCGCTGCCGTTCCCACTTGGCCGCGGCGCCGTTCCGGCTTCCCGACCGGCCCGGAGCTTGCGCTGCCACCAGTAGAATTGGCTCTCCCGCAACCGGCGCTGACGGCAAAAGGCTCGGATCGACACCCCGCTCCGCGCCGCCTCGCTGATCATCCTCGTCCAATATCGTGCCTTCTCAGCATCGCCCTTTTCGCCTCTGCTCATCCCACACCTCCGCAATAGGCCAAGCCTCTCCCTAGCGCATATGGCCTTCCACATCTAACTGTCTGGAATTATCAGGCAGGGATTTCAACCATGGAAGGTGGGTTCACCGGACGCGTACCATGTGGGTACCGTGGGACATACAGGCTGGAGCGAGCTTGCTGGTCCGTCACGTGCCTCCTTTTGTCGTAGATGGGTCGAGCCCAGTGTGCGGGGCTCTCAATAGAGACTCACTCCTCAGGCTTTCGAGCGTGGGCGTAATGTCATAATTCTTACTAACTGTGCAATATTGAACAGACAGTAACAACTCCACCTGTTAAATTGTCCGAATCCTATGAGCGGAGACACCCTAGTTGTGCAACTCGGACGCTTAATTAATAAGCTAGGGATGATTCTCTGCAACCCCGCTCCAAAACCCTCTGCAAGCCCTAAACAGGGCACTTCGCCTTTGGTCGAAGTGCCCTCCCCCCTCGTCGGACCTCTAGGAAGCTGTGGGAATACCGACGGCTGGCGCAGACATTGGTTTGCAAGGGCTCTCGCAGAGTTGCACGCACAGGCGTGCTCGTCCGTCAGGTTCCTCCTTCTGTCGTGGGTGGATCGGACCCAGCGTACGGGGGCTCTCAATAAGACTTAATCCTCAGCGAACCTGAACTTGCGAGTGACGCGATCACCGGCCAGCACATCCATCTGAGCGGCGAGGTCTGCCATGCCTTCCCGTACCTGGGCACGAATCAGGGGCATATTCCGCAAGGCATCCGTGCTGACTCCCTCCAGCAAGGCTCGTGCCTTGTCAACCTGTTCCTTCAGTTCCTGGTCGTCCACCACGTTGCGCAAGTCAAACGTGCCCAGGAAATCACGCAGTTTCTGTAAGGTTGATTCCCGCAGCCGCTGCGGCTTGCCGTCCGGCTGATCGGCCAGCCGGTCGCGGAGGTGACTGACCAGTTCCAGCAGCGAAGCCCTCATCACCTGCTGGACTTCGGCGCAGGCTTCCGACATGGCCTGGACAGCCTTGTCACGCTCCGTCTGAAACATTCGGGCTGAGATCTCCCTGAGCTGTTCCGGTACGCCATAACTGACGTATTGCCAACTGAAGGTAAAGCGGGAACGCACCTCGTCCACCGGTGGATAGTCGGCCGGGTTATGCAGGGTGCGCAGTCGGCCAGCGGCCTCCTGGCACAGGCGCGGGTAGGCTGTGAGGAATACCTCCACTAATACCCAGCGCTTCTCTTTGAACTCAGAGAGAGTCTCATCTACCGTCTCCAGCAACCCCAAGGGGAGGAGGTGAATACCCACCTCGAACGGCAGGCACGTATCGTAAAGAAAGCGGCGAACATCGCCATCGAGAGTGCGGATGGCCTGAAGCTCCGGCGAGTCGAGTAACGTTTTCGCCACCCGGATGAGTTCCTTATCGGCGTCCACTTCAACCTGGGATGAGCTAACCTTACGACTGTTGCCCAGCAAGCCCAGGTGCAGCTTGATGAAGACGGTTTTCCTGGCAAGGTCTGCGCCAGGCTGCTGGATATCCAGGACTGGTAATGTTGTGGCCATTTGATCCTCCTTGGTGTAGTGGGAATTCTTCAGACGGTACCTCGGTTATTGGGGAGGTCCGAGTCATAGTGCGCTAGCCGTAGAAGTGGCCGCACTCAAGTGTATAAAAGTGGACAGACAATTCTCTTTGAGGCGCGGAAGCTAGGTTTGCAAGAGGTAGTGTCCAATCGTCGCAGAATCATCTCCCTGCCGAGCCTGAGGAGTCACACCATCCCAGACCCGGCTAACGAGTGAGGGAAAGAAGTATTCGCAGGTTTCGCTTCTTTCCTCTTGCGCAATTCCTTTTCTGGCCCCCTGGAGGTGGGCAAACATGAAGAAATGGCTTTGTTCCATCGCCGGATTGTCCCTGGCACTGGCAGGCTCCCTGGCCGCACAAGCACAAACTCCGGCAGTTCCGCCGCCCAATATCCTCAACATCCAAACGGACAACATAAAACCCTACGAGGATGGACCCTACGACAAATTTGCTACAGAATCCGCTGCCTTGTCGCAGCAACTCAAGGACCCGACGCACGTCCTGGGGATGGAAGCCCTGACGGGCCCACCTCGAGCGCTTTACCTCACCGGCCACGATTCTTTCGAGGCGCTGCAAAAGAACGAGGAATGGCTCCTCGGCGACAAGGCGACCGACGCTAAGTTGGAGGCGCTGGATGCGCGCGAGGGCCTTTGCGTATCCGAGGTCCACTACACCATCTGGCATTACCGCCCCGACCTCAGCAACAACGTCGCCGGAGCGGACATACCGCACTCCCATTACTGGGAGGTGATCATCTTCCATATGCGTTCCGGTCACGATGAACAGTTCGAGGAATTGACGAAGCTTTACCGCGACGCCAACCTCAAGATCGGCCAAAACACCCCCTGGGCGACTTACGAAGGACTGACGGGTGTGGCCAACGCCTATCTTGTCTTGGTGCCGATGACGTCCCTCAAGGATGAGGACACTGCCTTGGCGCATAAGAAGGATTTCGGCGCTGCGCTGGGCGACGAGGGAAGGGGCCAGATGGACAAGCTTTCCGGGGAGAGCGTGGCCAGCGTCGAGGACAACATCTGGATGGTGATTCCGGAATGGAGCATCGTCGAGAAATCCTGGATCGAAGCTGATCCCCAATATTGGGCGCCTGAGCCGGCCACAAAGTCCGCACCAGTACGAAAGGCTCCGCCCGCACAATAAGCAAGACCGATCGGAACGCGGAGGGCGCCCTCACGCGAGGATGCCCTTCCTAATGTGTTCAAACAAGTGATTCGGCGTTTCCGGCTTTACGGCCGCGGGGAGGGTCTAGATTGAGATACTGAGGTCCCCCCGAGTAACCCATCGAGCGAGAGGAAAATCATGCACAAACGGATTTTGGCTGCACTGTTACTGGCATTTACGTTGGGCGCCGTGTGTCCCGCGCTCGCAACCGAGACGATCACGCCCCGTGCCGAGTGGCATCATCGTCGGCATCGTCGGCATCGTAGAATAGTAGTGGTAATTAGGGCTTTCCCCGGCAATTCAAACTAACGCCCCTGCCCCCCGCGGGAAGAGCCCGCAATAGCGCATCCCTGTGTTCGCACGAAATGCGTCTGGGAAAAGTCCATGTCTGCCTAGGGAGGAAACCAATTGATGAAAAGGCCTTCGCGGATCTGATCGAGGCCCACAGGCGGGGTTGTGGAAAGCTGAAGGAGAGTTTCTAGCGGATTCTCAGCTTATCGGAATGTATGGTTCGCCGCAGAGTTGCGAGCGAAAAACAAGGAAGGGTAGATGGCCTGCGCCAATGTATTCGACCTTTGGTCGAGTCTGTGACTCCGGGCCATGATGGATATCCGCTTTCAGGCCTCGGAATTCGAGGGTGGCATGACGGTAAGCGGTCCGCCCAAGTCCCGAATGACGCGTCCCCTGGGTGCCGATGAATTCTCCTGGTAAGGCGTGCGCCTGCGCGAACTCAGTACTGTTACCTCAGTGCTCTTGCCCAGTCAAAGAAAGGAGGCGGAAACTGATCATTTGGGATATAGCTGTGAACAAGACTTTCGAAAGACATAATGAAAGAGAGTGAACCCATGTTGATCGGTACTCGCCTGCGCCAACTTCGCGAGCAGAAGCAAATGTCTCAAGGGGATATTGAGGAGCGTACGGGGTTATTGCGGTGCTATATCTCCCGAGTCGAAAACGGTCACACTGTCCCTTCGCTGGAGACCCTAGAACGCTTTGCTGGGGTTTTCGATGTCCCGCTATATCAGCTGTTTTACTCTGGAGAAGAGGCTCCATCAACCCCAAACCTCACGCCGCGGCAGACCTTGGAAGAAATAACGGCGGACAACGGCGATAAGGGTGAGGATGCTCAATTCCTCGTGAAACTCAGGAACCTCTTGACCCGTCTGCCATGGCGGGATCGCGATGTCCTTCTCAATCTGGCCAAGAGACTAGCCACTCGTTAGGGAAGCCCCTTCACCAGCCCAGGACTCTCCTCGGGCAAGGTGGAGAAGTCCTCTGGGCAGAGTGCAAGGCACTCGCCTCCATCTGCTTGTGACCCGGCATAGTCTGCCAAGAGGGATTCAGCCCACATTTCCAATTTGAACCATGTTTCTGAATCTGCAGATCGTCGCCGTCGTGAATAGTCATGCGAGTTCGAACGTGATGAAGGCGGTCCGGACGCCAATACCCGATGAGTGAGACACAGAAACGGCCCTATCAGCTCTCTTTCAACGCTTCTCCCAGGTTCGATTCCCACAGTTCCCGCGTCACCTCCGACGGGGCGTGAGTCTTTTCTTGCGATAATATTACCAAGTGGTAAATAACTTGATCGTATAACGAGAATGTTTGCCTTCACACTGACTTTGCGTCATTTGCCCCGTAGAATCACACTATGCCGTCGTGTCTATGCGCCATGGTTGTGGCTGAATTCTTGAAAGTGCTCGATGAAATTATGAGCGCGGGAATTACTTTGTTTGTTCTCTCCCTTGCAAGGTATTGACAGCCTTGTGAAGGAATATCGTTTTGACGGCCCGTGAAGGCACCTTCGGCAGGACATAATGGTTTTGCCCATTACTATTGATCGTTCCATCCTCGACTACCTTAAACGTAAGGGTTACAGCCTTTCGCGGATTGAACGCGTCAATGAATTGCTCTGGCGGGCAATCCTCGAAGCGCAGTACGAAGCTCTGGAGAGGGAGGCAGCGGGGTTTTATGCTGCCGCCAGAAAGACGGAACACAGCGAGTGCAAGCCTTTGCGGCGAATCAAACGTCGATCGCGCGGGAAGGTGAATGATGGCTTGCACTCCGCCTAGTAATACTAGGTTAAGTAGTTCTTGCTCCTCATTGCGGTGTGTGCTACAGTGCCTGCATGACACCGCAGAGCCTGAAAGGCCTCGAGAGTCGTCTCATGCATTTTCTCGAAGACTTGGTGGAGCCCATGGGGCGTAGCGAGCGACGCCACTGGGCACAGGTTTATATTCAGGGTCTGTTGTTGGACGGGGAGCGCAAGTCGATTGAGCCTCTGGCAGCGTTCATCCCCGGCGCCGACGTACAAGCCCTGCGTCAGTTCGTGGGCCAGAGCCCCTGGGCGGTGGAAAAAGTGCAGCAGGGCTTGGCCCGCAAGATGGTCGATCTGCTCAGTGAAGCACAAGTCTGGATTATCGATGAGACAGCTTTTCCCAAGGCCGGGGCGCACTCGGTGGGAGTGGCGCGACAGTACTGTGGCACGTTGGGAAAAGTGGCGAACTGTCAAGTGGCGGTCAGTCTTCACTGGTCGAGTGCGGAGGTGAGTTGTCCGCTGCTGTGGCGGCTTTACCTGCCCCAAGTGTGGTTCGAGGACAGAGCGCGGGCCGAGGAAGTCAAGCTGCCACCGGGAGCGGTCTATCGCAGCAAGACGGAACTGGCCTTGGAACTGATCGATCAGGCCCTGGCCTGGGAATTGCCGGCCTTGCCGGTCGTAGCGGATTCGTTCTATGGCAACGATTTTGGTTTTCGCCAAGGGCTGCGCGATCGTCACCTTCCCTACGCCGTGCAGGTGGAGCCGAGCACGGTGGTTTGGACGACCGATCCGAATCTTCCCTTGCCACCCCCGAAAAAGACGGGGCGCCCCCGGAAGTATCCGCCGCTCGAGGCCTTGCCACGACCGGAAAGCCTGAAGAAAGTCGCCCAGCGGTTGCCGGCGAAGGCTTGGCGCACGCTGACTTGGCGGGAGGGCAGTCGAGGGGCGCAGCGGTCCCGTTTCGCTTTGCTGCCGGTCTGGGCAGCCCACAACTGGCGGGAGCAGGCCCATCCCCCGCGGGTGCAGGAAGGGCTGCTGGTCGAATGGCCGAAGCAGGAGAAGCAGCCGACCAAGTACTGGATGATGCAACTGGGCGAGCCAGCCCCGGGATGGCGTCAGGCGGTGCGTACCGCCAAGGCCCGCTGGAGAGTTGAACAGGATTACCGCGAATTGAAAGAAGAACTCGGTCTGGACCACTACGAAGGCCGCCAATGGTTGGGCTGGCATCATCACGTGTGCTTGGTCACCATGGCCTACGCCTTCCTGCGCTCCGAACAGGCGCGCTTTAAAAAAAACTTCTGGTGCGACTTGGACACTACCGCGGGTTCGGAAGAGACTATTGGCGCTGTTAGTTAGACTCATTGGACGCTGCCCATGGTGTTTGACGAGTTTCCATGACACGTCTTAAACTACTTAACCTAGTATTACTAGCGGCTGGTTTCCCCGGCGCGGTGAAGTTTACCTGGTCCGGCTTCAAACCTGCGTAGATATTGATGCCGACGAACATCCGAAGATTTGTGGACGGAATTCAAAATGGAGATGTGGGTTCAGGCCTCGGTATTCGAGGGGGGCATGACGGTAAGCGGCCCCTCCAGATCCCGCATGATGCGTCGCCGGGGCGCTGGTGTATTTTCCTGGTCCTGGTAAACGCCGGGTGTCGAGGCGCTGATAAACTTCCCGGATGCCATCTGGCGCAGTGCCTTGATCTGCTCAGCCGCCGACCGTGAAACCGGCACGATGTAGCGTGCGGCTTGGGTGAGGGTGATGCCCAACCGGTGAGCTTTACGGCAGCACTCTTTGATTTCCGCACCGGTCCAGCCTTCGTCATTCGGCAGGTCACCCGACACGTTGTACTTCTTGAGATAGATTCCCCAGATCGTCTCCCGCTCCTCCGGCGTAGGTAGATCAAAGAAGAACGTGCCCAGCGTAAAGCGTCTACGCAACTCAGGTGGCAGGCTGGCAATCGAGTTACAGGTTGCGATGAACAGCATTCTCCCTTGCGAGACGGCGTCAATGATTTGAAGCGCTGTGCGCAGCCGTTCAGTCGAAGCACCCACCAGAGAACTCTCCATGGCCGGCAAGTCAAAAGCAATGGTGGGGATTCCTGCCGTACCCCCGGTGGCTTTTGCTGCAGCACTCTTGGCTGCACCGGCTGGACCGACAAATACGATTCCATCGGCCTCTCGGTCCTGCATGTATGTCAGGCTGGTCCCCGTCATCTCCGTCTTCACACCTGAGAGGTCAGTGCCAGTTCCCGCAAACGCCTTCTCAATCTCATCAATGAACACGACCACTCGCGGTGGATCGACACCTGCAAGGACCGCTCGCAGAAAGTGCTTCACGTTCTCAACGCCGCCAATGTCCTCAAAGGTCTCACCGCCTCGCCACACCGACAGGCCCGGTGTCTGCTCGTACGCGTCCGGTGAACCCACCTTCCATGGTTGAAATCCCTGCCTGATAATTCCAGACAGTTAGATGTGGAAGGCCATATGCGCTAGGGAGAGGCTTGGCCTATTGCGGAGGTGTGGGATGAGCAGAGGCGAAAAGGGCGATGCTGAGAAGGCACGATATTGGACGAGGATGATCAGCGAGGCGGCGCGGAGCGGGGTGTCGATCCGAGCCTTTTGCCGTCAGCGCCGGTTGCGGGAGAGCCAATTCTACTGGTGGCAGCGCAAGCTCCGGGCCGGTCGGGAAGCCGGAACGGCGCCGCGGCCAAGTGGGAACGGCAGCGCCGCCAGCTTTGCCCTGGTGAGCGACGAAGCCGGGGGGACGGACGCGGGGATCGAGTTGGTGCTGGGCGAGGGACGGAAGCTGCGCATCCGGCGGGGCGTCGATGAGGAGACGTTGCGCGCTGTCCTGTCGGCCCTGGAGCAGCTGCGATGCTGAGTTTTCCGGCGGCCATCAAGGTGTACCTGTGCACGGTCCCCTGCGACATGCGGCGCTCGTTCGACGGGTTGTCGATGCTGGCCGAACATGTGATTGGATGCAACCCTTACGCTGGCCACTTGCTGGTGTTTTCCAACCGTCGTAGCGATCGGGTGAAGATTCTCTATTGGGACCGCGACGGCTGGGCGATCTGGTACAAACGGCTCGAGGTTGGCACCTTCGAATTCCCCTTTGCGGCTACGGGGCGGAAGGAGATCGCGGCGTGGGAGCTGGCGGTGCTGCTGGAAGGGATCGATTTGAGCCAGGGGAAGCGGCGGAAGCGCTACGCGCTACCGGCGGCGATGAAGGAGGAAGAGAGCGAAAAAGCGGGGCCGGAGACGTAAGCCTAGGGAAGAATATTTCTCTTTTTTCTCGTCTCGAAGGCATTTTTTTCTTGACAGATTCCGATAGCTCTGCTATGACACAGGACATGAGCCTTGCTGAAATCGAGCGACGGATCGAGGCCCTTCAGCACCGGCTGACTCAACTGGGGCCGATGCATCCAGGCAGCCTGGGGGAACAGTACAACGTGTGCGGCAAGGCCGGCTGCCGCTGCAAGGATCCCCAGAAACCGCAGAAGCATGGGCCGTACTATCAGTTGAGCTACACCTGGCGGGGGAAGAGCACGACGCGTTTTGTGAGGCCGGAGCACGTGACCGAGATGCGGCAGAAGGTGGCCCGCTACAAACGCTTTCGAGAACTGGTGAACGAGTGGGTGGACCTGGAAGTGGAGCGGGAGCGGGCCGAGCGAGAGAAGGAGCGACACGCCGGTGGCCATTGATCCAAACCAGTTGCCCAACGATCCCGCCGCCTTGCGCCAGATGGTGATGAGTCTCCTGGAAGAGGTGGAGACCAAGGAGCGGAGGCTGCGGCAACTGCAACATTGGGTGGAGCAACTGCTGCGGGCGCGCTACGGACCGCGACGCGAGCGAGTGAATGAGAACCAGCTTTTTCTCTTTGCGGTCGCCCTGGTCAGCGCTGGCCGAGAGGCCCCGAGTGAGCCGCAGGGGTCGGGCGCGCCGGAGAAGGCAGAAAGCGGCGGGGCGAAACCCAAGGGACATGGCCGGCAGCGGCTGCCGAAGTCCCTGGAGCGGCGGCGGGTGGTCTACGATCTGGAGGAAGGAAAACGGCAATGCCCAGAATGCCAAGCAGAGCTGAGGCGGATCGGGGAAGAAGTCTGTGAGCGGCTGGAATACGTGCCCGCTTCGCTCGTGGTTATCGAAGAAGCCTGCCAGAAATATGCCTGCGCCAAGGGCTGCACGGTGATCACGGCGGAGAAACCGATGGCCCCCATTGAGAAAGGTTTGCCGGGACCGGGGCTACTGGCGCACGTGGCGGTGAGCAAGTATGGGGATCATTTGCCTTTGCACCGTCAGGAGGCGATCTTTCAGCGGCAAGGCGTGGAGTTGTCGCGCCAGACGATGGCCGACTGGATGCGTGCTGGCGCCGATCTGGTGAGCCCGCTCTACGAGCTGATGAAACAGCAGGTGTTGGACTCGAAAGCGATCCAGACCGACGATACGCCGGTGCCGGTGCTCGACCCGGACTTGCCGCACGCGCGCACGGGCCGCATCTGGACGTACGTGGGTGACGGTGAGCATCCCTACATCGTGTACGACTACACGCCCACTCGTAGCCGCGACGGGCCGGAGGAGTTCCTGAAGGCGTTCCGGGATATCTACAGGCGGACGCCTACTCCGGGTACGATCATTCTTATGAGGAGCCCGAGCGCGGCATTGAGGAGGTGGCCTGTATGGCCCATGCTCGTAGGAAGCATTGGGAAGCCCAGTCCTCGGACTTGATGCGGTCGACGGTGATGCTGGCCTATATCCGCTTACTTTACGACGTGGAGCGGGAGGCGCGCGAACCGCGACTGAAGGGTGAAGCCCGCCGAGCGCTGCGACAAAAGAAGTCGAAACCGATATTGGATGACATCCACACCTACCTGGAGCGCGAGCAGTCGCAGGTGCTGCCCAAGAGTCCCGAGGGCGAGGCCATCGCCTACACGCTGTCGAATTGGAAGGCGCTGATTCGCTACTGCGAGGACGGCGATCTGGAGATCGACAACAACGGCGCCGAGCGGAGCCTGCGTGGCATCGCCGTCGGTCGCCGCAACTGGACGTTCTATGGCAGCGACAACGGCGGACGCACCGCCGCCGTGCTCAGCAGTCTCATCGCGACCTGCAAGCGACTCGGACTCGATCCCTTCGCCTACCTGCGCGACATCTTCGAACGCATCGGCTCTCACCCCCACAGCCGACTGGCCGAACTACTCCCGGACCAATGGCAAGCCCCCCATTCCCCGGTGGAACGGAAAGGAAGGGGGATAACTTCGATGGCCCGCTCCCCACGAACCCGGGGCTGGACTTGGGTCTATGATCCGGCCGGGGCATTTCGGCGATCCAGAAAGCCCGTGCCTGCCCACCTCCAGCAAGAAGTCGAGCGGCGCGCCCAAGCCTTGATCGATTCAAAGTTGAAGCCACGCTATATCCAGCCGCCTCTCAAGAAAGCGGAGTTTAACTATCTGGTGGATATCTCCTGCCAGTGGCGAGGCCCGTTCTTTTACTCGCGCCAAAAAAATACTGCTCGCCAGGGCCCCGCGTCCTTTCGCCCTTCTTCGACTCAAGGTTCGCGCGGCTTCAGTACGCCGGGGAGAATCAGTTCAACCTGGCCTATTTCCGGCACACCGGTCGGTGGTGGGAAATCGCGCAACTCCTCTCTGGAAGAATGCCTCTCCGAGATTGAAGCGGGCGGTCTCTTCACCCCTTAAGCAGCCTTCCAACGATCCGCTACAGCCAGTCGTCATCGCTAACCGATGTCGCCTGGGCACACCGCACAGACACAACACGGCCGCCTTCGGACGCTTAGGAAAGGACACGGATCACCGGACGCATACCCAACCACCAGCC
>CAWIUZ010000076.1:0-49611 GCA_963838915.1 uncultured Acidobacteriota bacterium | reverse complement strand
TTCGACGCGTTGTGGCGGTCGATCCGCATCATGCGAACGCGAACCTGCAACTCGCCGACATGAGTGTCGAGCGGAAGGCCGGCGCGGCAGCTCTCGAGTGCTTGAGCCGTCTCGCGGCAACTGATCAAGGCCAACCCGTTGCGCAACTGCTGAAGGCTCAAGCCCTCGTCCTCTTGGGCAACTGCAAGTCAGCGATGCCGGTGCTCAGCGCGCTCGAAGAGAAAACAGATCAAGACCCACAGTTTAGTTTTTCCATTGGCCTGGGCTACGCCCAATGTCAACAATACGACCGGGCTGAGAGATCATTCAGCGAGGCCTTGAGAGCCGATCCCTCGAACTTCGACGTTCTGTACAACCTCGGAGTCGCCGCGCGCCGTGCCGGGCACCTCGAGCGAGCACAACAGGTGTTTGAGGCTGCTCTGCGGTCAAGACCGGAAGACGTCGATGCTCTCTACGCCTATGGTGACCTGTTGATTGCGACCAAGGATTTTCTGACGGCAAGTGCTGTCCTGTACCGAACGGCGCGATTGGCGCCGGATCGCGCCGACGTGCTTTTACTTTTGGCTCATGCCACTGAAGAGCTCGGGTATTATGAGGACACCGCCCGCACCTTGGAAAAGTACCTGAAATTGCGTCCTAACGACGAGGTCGCCCCGCGTGAACTGGGCTTCTCGTTAATCCTCGAAGGGAAGTTCGAAGAAGGTCTTCCCAAACTCCAGCAATTCGTGCTCAGGCACCCGAAGGACGCGAGAGGCCAGTATGAACTCGGCGCAGGTGAAGCATCGGACAGCCCGGAAAAGGCTCTGGCCCATCTGGATGAGGCGCTAAAGCTCGATCCGGCGATGTTTGAGGCTCGGTACACGCGCGCGGTACTCAATTTCCAGAATAACAGGCTTGACCAGTCACTGGCGGATTTCGAGGCGCTTCGCAAAATCGATCCTAACAATCCAAAGATTCTGGACCGGCAAGCGCGGATATATTTGCAACAGGATCGGGCGCAGGAAGCAGCGCCACTCTTACAACAGGCCGCCGAGTTGGCTCCCCACGATCGGGCCATTTTGATTCATTACAGCCAGGCACTCGGAAAACTTGGTCGCACCGAGGAGCTCAAGGCGGTGTTAGCGTCATTCAAGGAGGCCGCTGCGAGCGGCGGCCAGCCTCGCGCACACGCGGGTCTGCTTGATTTTCTCGCTCTCTCCCCGGAGCAGCAGGACGCCAGGTATCTCGAAGCATTACAAGCCGCGGTGAATCAGAACTCGAACGATGTCGCTCCGAAAGTCCGCCTTGCCGAGTATCTACTAGATCAAGGAGAAAGCAAGCGCGCTGCCGCAGTATTCCGGGAGGTGCTCGCGGCGGGAGCCGATACCGCCACTCTGGCCGATTGCGGGAAAGCTCTACTGGAGCATGAGCAGTATGGTTTGGCGGCGAAATTTCTTCAAAAGGCGCCGAATGCGAAGCTCGACCTGGCAATCGCCGTGTTCCATTCCGTCAGCCCCGAAGCCGGACTGGCCCAACTCGATGAATTTCCCGGCGACCAACGCGCCGGCGACTACTTTATTCTTCGCGCCCAGATCCTGGATTCTATGGGCAAGACCGCAGAAGCGGTGGACTCGTTGAATCGCGGTATTCGCGCGGCCCCCCGGCGTGCCGATATGTATTTTGAGGCCGCTGCGTTTCTGATTCAACACGGCCAATTCAAGCAGGCGGCCGCATTGCTGGACGATGCAACCCGTCTGATCCCGGATGCGCCTAACTTGTGGCTGGCGCGGGCGATTGCTCTTGAGTTGCCGGTGGCGCATGGAAGATCCCACGACGACGAGGTGCGGAGCGAAGAAGCAATGAAGGTGCTGGCGCAAATTGAGTCCCGCTGGCCGGCGTGGGACCTCCCCTACCTCGTGAACGGCATGATCTTGCAGGACGAACTGAAATCGAGGCAAGCGAAGCAGATGCTCGATTTAGCAATTGCCCTCGGATGCCGGGAAGTGGACGCTTATTATTACGAAGCTTTAGCCATCACCAACACGACCCCGGTCAACCTGCCGGAGGCGCAGAACGCCATCTCTCAGGCAGTGACACTTAACCCCGAAGATGCCGCAAGTAGGGCACTGGCCGGACAGATTCTCCTGGATGAGGGAAACTACCAGGACGCCGTTCGCGAGCTCCTCGCCGCTGTGCGGGTTCAGCCGACGCTATATCTCGCGCATGGTCTCTTGCGCACGGCCTACCTCAAGATGGGAGAGAGTGACAAAGCTGCTGAAGAATCGAATCAGATGATGCGCCTTACGAAAGGGAGTTCCGAACCCGACCAGGCTACCTCGTCTATGGAGCGTCTCTTGTTCACCGTGCGTCCGCCGGGTGGTACTGCAGCGACGGAATGAAAGCCGGGTAGCGCGGACCGCCGATTTTGCGGTCCGCGTCTTTTCCCTGGCCATCAGACTCGCCATGCTGTTATCGTATCGCCGTGGGTAGCGTCTTTTCCCTGGCCGCGAGACTCGCCATGCTGTTATCGTATCGCCGTGTCAAAGCTGCGGCGGCCTTTTCTTTCCGACCGATATTTCTTTATCAGCGTGCGCCTGCTCCCACGCCGCACAAAACTGACCGAGCCTGACTTCACGCTGCTCGCGCGCGCTTTCAACCGTACAAGGGAGCTTTGGATGTTCTTCAACCCGTCTCAACGCTACCCGAGGATTTCAAAGGCGATAGCACTGCCGCAGAGGTTACCGTGCATCCTTCGGGGAAGTTCCTGTATGCGTCGAACCGGGGGCTCGACACGATCGCAGTGTTTTCAATCAACTCGAAGAAAGGAACTCTCATGCTCCTGGCGGAGGTTCCGACCCTCGGGAAGACGCCTCGCGGCTTCAGCATCGACCCGACCGGGCGGTATCTGTTCGTTGCCAACCAGGACTCTGACAATGTCGTGCAGTTCCGCATCAACCCGACCACTGGCCTTCTTTCTCCAACCGGCCAAGTGCTTCAGGCGCCTTCGCCCGTTTGCGTGACATTCCTGCCGCTCGAATGATGACGCGGTACATCCGGCTCCTATGGGACTTTTCTATTTAGTGCGTCACGGTGAGTCGGCCTGGAATGCCGAGAATCGGCTCTGCGGCCGCTCCGACATCCCCCTCTCCGACGCCGGTCGCCAGCAAGCAATCAGCCTCGCCGAGCGCCTGAAGCCCATCCATTTTGATACGATCTATACGAGCCCTCTCGTGCGCGCCTTCGAGACTGCGCGCCTGATCGCAGAGGTTGTGGGCCTCGAGCCTGTCCCAGACCAACGCCTTGTGGAGCTCGATTATGGCGAATGGGAAGGGCGAACCTCGGCGGATATCGTGGAGAATGACGCTCAGGCTTTTGGCGCTTGGGACGCCGCCCCCGCCCAACTCGCGCCTCCCGGAGGAGAAAGCGGCCTCGCGGCCCAGCAGCGCATCGTCTCCTTTCTGGATTTTCTGGCGGCCAAGCATCAGCAGGGTCGGGTGCTGGTGGCCTTCCACAAAACCGTTTGCCGCCTGGCGATCTGCCACGTCCTGGGGATGGCGCCGGACGAATACCGAAGGCGGCTTGTCCTTAGTAATGCCGCTCTGAGCATCATCAGGTCTCGGCCCAATGGCTGGCAACTCGTCGGCTTCAACGATACGTCACACCTATCAGCCTGCCTCCTCGAACGCAATTCGCTGACCGAGGGGTTTTGACTCGCCTGAGAATCGCGCTCCCTGTGTCATTCCCGCGAAAGCGGGAATCCATTGTACTGACCATGGGTCCCCGCTTTCGCGGGGACGACGACGCTGATTCTCATTGCCTCGAGTGGGGCATAGGCCCACCTATACCCCTCGAGTTTTCGATTGTCGGCTGGACGACGGGGGGATTCTGCTTCCCTCTGATCAGGCCCGCCCTGGAGGTGCAGACAGTCCAAAATCGGCAATCAGGCGAGGCACTCCTCTTCCACCAGGACGGCATGGAGTTCGCCCGGGCCGTGGACGCCCCGGATGAGGATTTGTTCGATGTCGGCCGTGCGGCTGGTTCCGGTGATGAATACGACCGACCGGCCCCAGGCAGCTTCCCTGGGCGCCCAGGCCACGCGAAGCCTTTCCAGAACTTCATCGAGCGTTGCTACGAGCTGTCTCGGCCGGTACAAAGCTACGTGCACCGGCGGGGCCAAGGATGCCAGTTGGGCGCCTTCCGTCCAGCTTGTGACCACGAGGCTGCCGGTTTCCGCCAGGGCATATTCCACGCCGGTGATCCCTAAGGATGCAGCGAAGCTGGCGTCGGCAAAGGTACGAAGCATAGATTTCCCCTCGGAAACCTCCCCCGCTGTGGGCGCTGGCCAAACTGAGACCGTCGTGCCCCACGCGCGCAGCAGTGCTTCGATCTTCAACTCCGCCAAGAGCGGATTTCGGGAGAGGACTACTTTGGTGGCACTCGTTTGGGAGAGGAGCACCTTAAGGATTTCTTCCAGCGCCTGGCGATTAGCGGCGCGGTGTGCTACTCCAGCCACTCTTGTCAATTCCGCCTCGAATTTGGATAGCACCTCTTCAGGCGGGATCGGAGGGAGCACTTCGGCCAGTTTCGAGGGCGGCAGTAAGGCGCTCGATCGAGCTATCGTGTGATCCAAAGGACGGCCCAAAGCCATCCGAATCCGCCGTATAATCGCATCGCGTCCTGGCAATCCCACCACCTCCCGGGAGCCGGTCACTTCAAGTGGCGGCGACTCCACAACACGACATAGTGTCCATCCGCATGTGACCATACCCGACACTAACCTCCGTCACCTGCCGAAGGATCCCACCGCCAGCGCAGGATTGTACCATAACTCTTGCTATTGGTGTCATTTGTGCGAATCGTGGAGTTTACCCCGTTTAGGGTATGACGCTGACTTCCAGGCCCCTACTTGCCGACCTAAAGGCCGGCTCTACCTCCAAACTGAAACGCTGCCCAAAAGCCTTGACACTGGAAGGCGAGATTGTTTACCATTGCTAAAATTTTCCGAAAAATTGTGCAACCTTGAGGGGTCTAGGCTCATCAATTATCGCTGACGATATAGCCTAACCGGGTCAGGGTTGGCACGGAAAGATCGGAGGAAAGCTAGGAAAGGGAGCTGCCTTGAAAACTGTGAAAAACGTCTATCGAACATTGTTGTTAAAGAAGCGAACCGAATTACTCGCATCGGCGAAGGGTGCGCCGGCAGCGCTGGCCACCAACGTCCAGTCGCCCGATGTCGTCGAGTTTGCTGTCCGAACCGCCGAACAAGATGTGACGGCGGTAACTGCAAGTCTGCGCAGTCAACTTCTGAGGGAAGTCGACGGCGCGCTTGGTCGTTGTGCGCGCGGCACTTACGGCGCTTGCGAAGGGTGCCACGAGGAGATTGCCTCTCCTCGCCTCAAAGCTGTCCCTTGGGCGCGCTACTGCCTTACCTGCCAGGAACTTCGCTCCAGAAACTAGGTGGCGGCTCCGCATCGCCGCACGGACTTCATAGTCTCGACGGTGCGGAGCTGTGTGCCTGCAGAGAGCTAGCCTCACCTTCGCAGTTCCGCACATTTGTGAGGGAAAGTTGACCTCCCTGTCGGTCTAACCTCTTATCCATCAAAGCTGGCTTTTCAGAAGGCCGTTGTAGTGCCGACCTACCCTCTTTACAAATGCTGCAGGAAGCTGTCAGGATGCGCGCTGACGATGTTTCTGCGCAGCAAACGTCGATGCAAGGACGGCAAGGAGCACCGCTACTGGAGTGTGGTGGAGAACCGCCGGGTGCGTTCGGGGCGGGTGGTGCAGCGGCAGGTTTTGTTTTTGGGAGAGATCAATGACCGCCAGCAGGGGGCCTGGCGACAGAGGTTGGAGGTATTTGATGAAGCTGAGCAGCGGGCCCGCACGCTGAGCTTGTTTCCAGAAGATTGTGCGATCCCCGCCGACGCGCTGGATGGCGTGCAGGTGAAGTTGCGGGAGATGGAGTTGCGGCGGCCGCGGGCGTTTGGGAACTACTGGCTGGGCTGCGAGCTGTGGCGGCAGTTGGGACTGGGGGCGTTTTGGGGAGGGCGGCTGGAGGTCGGTCGCGAGGAAGTGCCGTGGGCGAAAGTGTTGGAGTTGCTCGTGGTGAGCCGGCTGATCGCGCCGGGCAGCGAGTTCCGTTTGCACCGGCAAGGATTTGACCAGAGCGCCATGGGAGATCTATTAGGCAGCGGCTTCGCGGTGGCCGAGAAGGATCGGCTGTATCGCTGTCTGGATCGCATCGTGGAGCACAAGGCGGCGTTGTTCGATCACCTGCGGCAACGCTGGCAAGACCTCTTCCAGGCGCGCTTCAACGTCTTGCTGTACGACCTGACGAGCACCTATATCGAGGGCCAAGGCGAGGAGATTCCCAAAGCGAAGCACGGCTACAGCCGAGATCACCGGGGCGACTGCCGGCAGGTGGTGATCGCGCTGGTGGTGACGCCGGAGGGATTTCCGCTGGCTTACGAAGTGATGGAGGGCAACACCTCGGACCGCACGACGCTGCGGGGCTTTCTGGCCCAGATCGAAGCGCAGTACGGACGGGCGCGGCGGGTGTGGGTGATGGACCGAGGAATTCCCAGCGAAGAGGTGCTGGAAGAAATGCGCCAGCCGGGGCGGGAGATGTTCTATCTGGTGGGCACGCCGCGGGGCAAGATTCAGCAGTACGAAAAGCAGTGGCTGGAATTGCCCTGGCAGAAGGTGCGCGAGTCGGTGGAGGTGAAGTTGTTCGCGGAGGACGGCGAGCTCTATGTGCTGGCCAAGAGTGCAGGGCGGCGAGCCAAGGAGCGTGCGATCCGACGGCGCAAGCTGGTGGGGTTGTTGAGGACCTTGCGCAAGCTGCGCCGGAGTGCTCCGGCGCGGGATCAACTGCTGCTGCGCATCGGGGCGGCCAAGAAGCAAGCGGGGCGAGCCTTCGGCTTCGTATCCCTGCGCTTGCCTCGAGAGGGGGAGGAAGTCACCCCCCAGACGTTCACCTTCCAGTTGCACAAAGAGAAGTTGCGGAAGGCGGAGCTTCGCGACGGACACTATCTGTTGCGCTCCAACCTGGTGGGGGAGAACCCGGAAGTACTCTGGGAACGCTATATCCAACTGACCCAGATTGAAGCGGCCTTCAAAACCTTGAAGAGCGAACTGGGACTGCGTCCGATTTATCACCAGGTGGAGAAGCGGGTGGAAGCCCACATCTTCGTGGCCTTCCTGGCCTACGCCCTTTCGGTGACCCTCAAGCAACGGCTGGCCGCCTTAGCGCCGGGCCTGACGCCCCGCGCGGTGCTGGAAAAACTGGCCACCCTGCAGATGCTCGATGTCTGCCTGCCCACCACCGACGGTCGTTGGCTGATCATGCCCCGCTACACCCAGCCAGAACCGGATCAGTCGTTGATGCTGCACCAGCTTAACCTCACCTTGCCTTCCCAGCCCCCACCCCGGATCAAGGCCCCCCAGGAGGCTGCCCAGCCCCAGTCGCCGAGGCTGAAAATGTAGTGCCGACCTGCAAGATCGCTTTGATGAAAAGAAAACACTTACGACTTCAATATGCCCTCAACTGCGAAAGTTCGGCTAGAGTTAGCCCCCCTCGATTATGAAAGCGTTATGGCGTTAATCCTGAGGTGTGTTACCGTTACCAGGCGGCAGGAAATATGTCTGAGATCAGAGTTCGGTTTGCGCCTAGCCCGACCGGCTACGTCCATGTCGGGAATGCGCGCACTGCCCTTTTCAACTGGCTTTTTGCCCGGCACTACGCCGGCGCCTTCGTTTTAAGGATCGAAGACACGGACATCGAGCGCTCCAAAGACGAGTTCGAGCGACAGTTGCTCGAAGACCTGCGCTGGTTCGGAATCGATTGGGACGAGGGGCCGGACAAAGGGGGCGAGTTCGCTCCCTATCGCCAATCAGAGCGGAAAGAGGTCTACTCCCGGCTGGCGACTCAGTTGATCGACCAGGGCCAGGCCTATTTCTGCTTTTGTGCTCCGGAGCAACTCGAGCAGGAACGCCAGGAGGCATTGAAGGCCGGTCTCCAGCCCCGCTATTCGGGACGTTGCCGCAAGCGTCCGCGTGAAGAGGCGGCGCGCAAGGTCGCGGCGGGCGAACCGGCTGCGATCCGGCTGAAGATCATTGCCAGTGCGTTTTCCTGGAGCGATCTCGTGCACGGACCCACCAGTTTTTCGGCTGAAGTTATTGGCGATCCCGTCCTGGTGCGCTCCGGCGGCAACCCCAATTACAACTATGCGGTGGTCGTCGACGATCACTTAATGGCCATCACCCACGTTATTCGTGGCGACGACCATATTTCCAACACTCCCCGCCAACTCGCCGTCTACGCCGCCTTGGGCTGGGAGCCACCGCAGTTCGCTCACCTCTCGACGATTCTGGGTTCCGACCGGACGCGCCTGTCCAAGCGCCACGGAGCGACCTCGCTCGAGAGTTTCCGAGAGATGGGAATTCTTCCGGAAGCACTGCGGAATTACCTGGCGCTCTTGGGGTGGTCGCCGGCGGACGGAAAAACGGAAATCCTCAGTCCGCAGCAACTGGTCGAGCAGTTTTCGCTCGAGCACATCACCAAGAGCCCGGCCGTGTTTGACCAGGAGAAGCTCTACTGGCTGAACCGGCACTACATGAAGGAATGCCCACCCCGGCGTCTGGTTGAGCTGGCGATACCGTTCCTTCGTTCGGCGGGATACCTGGACACGCAACCAACTCCAGAAGTGCTGGCGTGGCTGGAGGGCGTGCTGAACGCTGTCCTCAAGAACCTCAGCACGTTCGAGCAACTTCCCGATGCGGTGCGGATCATTTTCGACTATGACGCAAGGAAGGCAGTCGAGGAATTAGACCTCGCGGCGACGCCGAGCGCCCGTTCGGTGCTTGGCGCTTTCATCCCCAAAGCCCTGGCCCAACCGGAATTGAGCTACGAACAGTTCCGCGCGCTCACCAAAGAAGTGCAAAAGGAAACGGGGAATAAAGGGAAGGACCTGTTCCATCCCATTCGCGTCGCCCTGACCGGCGCGGCCTCCGGTCCTGAGCTTGAGAAGCTGATCCCCATTTTCGAGGCCGGCGCCAAGCTACCTCTTCCTCGGCACGTGAAGAGCGTCGCCGAACGCCTCCAGGAATTCGCCTCAATGGCGAGCATTTAATACCGATCCGCGCGACACCGGCCCTCTCCCCCTTGGAAGCATAGGCGCTAGAATAGGCTCGATCGGGTTCCGGAGCCCGCCGGGGCGGGCGCAAGAATGTGGCCCACGGCGACAGCCGTAGGGAAAGCAGGGCCGAGGCGCATGAAAAGCCCCGGGAGGGGCGACAGATCTGTCTTGATAATCGCAGATCTTCTGTCGCCACTACGTGGCTCAGCGTGCTCTCTGTCTGCCGTGATCCCACGGCTGGCGCCGTGGGCCACATTCTCGCGCCGCTGATGCGGCTTGGTGTGGTGCGACGGGCTTATTCTAGCGCCTATGCTCCTTGGGGAGAGGGGCCCGCGACGGCGTTTTCATCAGTCCGTCCGCCGACGGAGCTGGTTGAGGGGCTTGTCTGGGGGGCATACCGGCATCCCCTCTCGTCGCACGTTGATGAGGGCTTCCCTTTCCTCCGCTCCGCCCCATGCGCGTGACGAAGGCTGACGCCCCACTTCTTAAAGTGCGGCTGCTTCGATCGGCTGCACGTCGCGTGCGATCCTGTCTGCCAGTTCGTCCTCCGCGACTTCGAGGTCATAGCGAACCTGGAGGTTCATCCAAAAAACCGGCGCGGTGTTGAAGTAGCGCCCCAGGCGCAGGGCCGTATCGGTCGAGATGGCGCGGCGCTCGTGGACAATCTCCGCGATGCGGGTGACCGGCACGCGCAAATCCAAAGCCAGCTTGTTCATGCTGAGGCCGAGCGGCTTCATGAACTCCTCGCGTAGAATCTCGCCCGGATGTACGGGCTTCAGTTTCTTGGCCATCGTCTCCTCCTAGTGGTAGTCTGTGATTTCGACGTGGTAGGCGTCGCCCTCGTGCCAAGCAAAACAGATCCGCCACTGGTCGTTGATCCGAATGCTGTGCTGTCCTTCGCGGTCGCCGCGCAGCCGCTCCAGCCGGTTGCCGGGAAGCGCGCCGAGAATTCGAAGATCGTTCGCTGCGTCGAGCATGTCGAGCTTCCGAAGGGCCGACCGTTCGATGGCGCGAAACTTGCGGCTGGGCTGGCGATGGAAGAGCCGCTCAGTCTCATCGCACCGGAAGGATTTGATCACTCCCCAAATCTATAACGTCTGGCGTTAAATGTCAACCAGTATAGAACCGTGGGTGACGCATATATCTGGACGGCTTTTGTCGCAATGTGTGCGCCCCTCCGCGATCCCGAGTGCCGCCGCAACATGCGTTGACGAAGCGGGAATGCCGATGAAAACAAAGGGTCGATGGTTTACAATAGTAGGAATGACTACACGAGACAAACTGATAGTAGCGCTGGATCTGCCCAGCGGCAGCGCTGCTACGCAAATGGCGGAACCCTTGCAAGGCCACGTCGGGCTAGTCAAAGTTGGGTCGGAGCTTTTCACGGCGGAAGGGCCTGTGACGGTGCGCTATCTCATCACCACGGGCCACAAGGTCTTCCTCGACCTTAAATTCCACGACATCCCCAACACGGTGCGGGCGGCGGCCCGCGAGGCTGCGGAACTCGGCGTGAGTCTGGTGAACGTGCACGCCTCCGGCGGGCGGAAAATGATGGAAGCCGCGCTCGAAGGGGTGCGCTCAACGCTGGCGGTCGGCAGAAGCGGCCCAGGGCAGCCACAAGAGTTGCCTTTACAGGCAGGCACGAAGGTGCTGGCGGTGACGATCCTGACCAGCCTCGAAGCCCAGGATCTTGCGGAGTTGGGCATTTCCGGAACGCCGATGGAGGCTGTCGTCCGGTTAGCGCGCCTCGCGCAAACCGCAGGTCTCGACGGAGTCGTGGCCTCGGCGCGCGAAATCGCGGCGATTCGCCAGGCGTGCGGCCCGGAGTTTCTCATTGTCACCCCGGGGATTCGGCCTGCTTCCTCCGCCACAAACGACCAGGCTCGAATTGCGACCCCCTCGAGCGCCATCGCCGCCGGCGCCGACTACCTGGTGGTAGGACGGCCGATTACCGGCGCGCCTGACCCGGTTGCGGCGGCGGACGCGATCGTGGCCGAGATGGATACGGCAAAGAGTGCTCCCCGCCTTGGATAAGGAGGGGCACGGGAGGTTGAACGCTCCAGCTCACCACGCCCAACCCCTCCTCAGCAGAGGGGGGAGTTGCTGGTTCCAGATCAGTTTCTACACCGAGGCCGCAGAGGCGTGCCGTAGAGAGTCGGAGTAAAGACGACTGGCTGTCATCCTGAGCGAAGCGAAGGATCTCTGCAGTCTGTCTTCAGTTCGCCGCCCTTGAACACAACTGCCGAGATCCTTCGCTTCGCTCAGAATGACTCCTTCTGTTCTTTGGGACCGTTCAGAGCTTTTGCTCTGTGCTCTCTGTGCCCTCTGTGGTGAATCTTTCTTCGAGGGAAATATTCCATGACCGATGACGAACTCCTCCAAGTCTTTCGCGAGAACTCCGCCCTGCTCGAGGGCCACTTCGTCCTCTCTTCCGGGCTGCACAGCGATCGTTACATTCAATGCGCGCAAGTGCTGCAGCACCCCAGAATTGCCCAACAGCTTTGTTCCGAACTCGCGGCGAAACTGCGGTACCTGGGCGCGACGGTGGTGGCGGCGCCGGCGCTGGGCGGAATACTGGTGGCGCACGAGGTGGGCCGCGCACTGGGCATCCGGGCGCTCTTCACCGAGCGGCAAGACGGCGTGATGACTCTGCGTCGTGGATTTACGATAGCCCCTGGCGAACCGGTGCTGGTGGTCGAGGATGTGCTGACCACCGGCCTCTCGACGCGTGAAACGATGAAATGCGTCGAGGATACAGGCGGGAAGGTTGTGGGTGCGGGCTCGCTGATCGACCGCAGCGGCGGCACGACCGATCTTGGCGTCCCCAGGTCGGCTTTGCTGACCTTGACGATTCAAAATTACAACCCCGCCGAGTGCCCACTTTGCAAGTCAGGCAGTCCCGCTGTCAAGCCCGGAAGCCGCACTAAACGCGCTGCGTAGGTGACTTACTGAGGATTATATCGTGACGGACCAACCCCCTCACCCGGCGCTTCGCGCCACCCTCTCCCCCAAGGGGGCGAGGGTATAAAGTCGGATTGTTTCCCCCTCGCCCCCTTGGGGAGAGGGCTCAGGGGTGAGGGGGAATCCCCGCTAGGCGACGTAGGGGCAACCCTTGTGGTTGCCCCGGGACGGCCACAAGGGCCGCACCTACCAGACATGTTTTGCTGGATTTCAGGCCCTAGGTGGGAGTATCATGCCAGCGTTCAGAGGGGCGGCAAAGAGTAATCAGCCGGTCGGTCCCGGAGAAGTTGCTGAAGCAGGTACGGCTGAAAAATCACTAAGGAGGCATATTCATGACCGATGGAGCAATGAGCCGGAGGAAGTTTCTGGGCGCGGCCGCTGCAACGGCGGCGGGCGCCATGATCGTGAAACCCGGGGCCGTGCGAGGTTCGGATGCGAACTCCGCCTTGCGCCTGGGAATTTTAGGCGTTGGGGGGCGCGGCACGGCGGTGGGGACGGGTTTCATTGACAACACCAACACGCGCGTGGTGGCTCTTGCGGATCTCTTCCCCGACCAACTTGCAGCGGGCCGAAAACACTTCGACGAGCACCAGCAGGCGAAGGGTTACGCGGCGATCGATCCCTCGCAACTCTTCCAAGGCCCCAATTCCTATAAGGAGATCGCGGCGTCGAAGGAAGTGGACTTCATCCTCATCACCACTCCCCCGTACTTCCATCCTCATCACCTTGAAACCGTCGTGGCGGCGGGAAAACACGTTTATTGCGAGAAGCCCGTGGCGATCGACGTGCCGGGGGCTAAGCACGTGGTGCACATCGGAGAAAAGGTCAACGGGAAATTGAGCCTCGAGGTGGGATTTCAGATCCGCAAGGCGCCGCCCCATGCCGAGTTGGTGAAGCGGATTCAGGAAGGCGCGCTGGGCAAGATCGGCTGCGGTTTGGCCTACTACTATTGCGGCCACATCGATCGTCCGGAATGGCCCGATGCCTCGCCGGAGGAGAAGAAACTCCGCAACTGGGTCTGGTACAGAACACTTTCCGGAGACATCATCGTCGAGCAGAATATCCACGTCATCGACATGGTGAATTGGACTCTCCAGGGGCATCCTCTGATGGCCGTGGGCAGTGGCAGCCGCAAGCTGCGCACGGACGCGGGCGACTGCTGGGACAATTTCAATCTGGTCTTCACTTATCCCAACCAGGTGCAGATCAGTTTCGGCTCTACGCAGTTTGACAGCCCGACGTTTGACGCCGCAACCCAGTTTTACGGCGATAAAGGCAGCTCGCAGGCGCACTACGACTCCCGGGTGAGCATTGTCGGAGCAGAACCGTGGGACGCGGGACTTGGCCCCGCGCAAGGCGGCAACCAGTTCTCCGTGGCGGGGACATTCAAGGGCTCGCTGGACGAAGCCGAGTCGGAGAAACAGAAGGCGTTCATCGAGAGCATCACCAGCAACCAGTTCCACAACCAGGCCGCACAGGGCGCGGAATCCGCGCTCAGCGCCATGTTGGGGCGCAACGCCGCTTACACAGGTAAGCTGGTTACCTGGGAAGAATTGCAGAAATCTACCGAGGTATTCGATCCTCATATCGATATCTCCAAGATGGGGAGAACGTAAAGCAAACATTCGGGAGTTTTGGAAAAGCAGGCCCGCCTGTCATGAAGTCGAATTTCTCCGTGATCTCCGTGCCTCGAGAATTTCAACACTGAGATCACGGAGACCCTCAGTGACCTCTGTGTTCCTAAGGGTGATTTTCTTCGCGGCGCGCGAAGAATCTGCATTCGGTTGCCGCTTGGCAGCGCTGTCGTGATCTTTTTTGCCTGTGGCCGCGTGTCGCGCTGTGTTCAAATGTTTCCAGTCCGCCAGTGTCCTGAGTCGGAAGTTCGTTGAAGAATTCAGCCCGCCAGCCGACGGGCGGCAGAATTTAGCCCACGGCGCAAGCCGTGGGTCGCGGGGAGCCCACCCTCTCCCCCGCCCCCTCTCCCGCGGAGCGGGAGAGGGGTGCCGAAGGCGGGGTGAGGGCCATCTAACCCAGGGCTTGCGCCCTGGGCTACTCTATGTCGCCCCTAACGGGGCTCTAAAAAACGGTCGAGCATGAGAAGTGACTTTGTTAACCAACTTCTGACCCGGGACAGTAGAAGTATTCAGATTCCTGCACCACGGCGTGCAATGTTTATGGTATTGTGCATTGGTTTATTGTTCCGCACCAGACTATGAAATGAGAGAAGGGGGGGTTGAAATGGACAATCATAGTTCACGACGGGATTTCTTAAAAACATCAATTGCGGTTGGCGCGGCGGCGCTGAGCGCCACAGCGGGGACTGCCGTGGCTTCTCCGGAACCTGAGGCGGGCCACATCAAGAAGGCTCTCCAGATCGAGATGCTGCCGAAGAACCTGAGCTACGCCGACCGAATGAAACTCGTAAAGGCCGTGGGCTTCGACGCGATCGAGGGCCAGACGGTAACCGACCAGCACGAAGCCGAGGAAATCAAGAAGGCGGCGGACGACGCCAAAGTCAGAATCCACTCCGTGATGAACATGGCGCATTGGGCGAATCCGCTCTCCTCGCCCGATCCCGCGGTAGTAGAGAAGAGCCTGGAGGGAATGCGAACTTCGCTCCACAACGCCAAGCTTTGGGGTGCCGAGGCAGTGTTGTTGGTGCCCGCGGTCGTCAATCCGCAGGTGACCTACCGCGATGCATGGACGCGCTCCCAGAAGCAGATCAAGAAACTGCTCCCTCTGGCCGAGGAATTGAAGGTGGTCATCGCCATTGAGGAAGTCTGGAACAAATTCCTTCTTAGCCCGCTCGAGATGCCAAAGTATGTCGATGAGTTTCAGAGTCCCTGGCTGAAGTCGTATTTCGACGTAGGTAACGTGGTGCTTTACGGTTATCCCCAGGATTGGATTCACAACCTGGGCAAGCGCATCGCGAAAGTCCACCTGAAGGATTTCAAGCACGTCGAAGATGGCTACCGTTGGGTCAATCTGGGAGAAGGCGAGATCGATTGGCCGGCGGTCCGCAAAGCTTTTGCCGACGTTGGCTACACGGGCTACGTGACAACTGAGCTCCCGGGCGGCGATGAAGCTTATCTGCGCGATGTGGGCAAGCGCGTGGACCGGCTGGTGCTGGGGATGTAGCGGCCCGAGTCCAGACGTCTTCGAGCTCGATTCGAAGGTTTCATCGAATCCTAGCCGTCTATTTCATTGAGCAAGGCTTGCAACTGCTCAAACGCATCTCGCTGAATAACTGACCGGGACTCTGGGTCGGATGGCTGGAAGAATTCAGCAACTGACACGGGGCCCAACGAGTCGAAACGCTCGAAGTAACGGCGGATATTAGCCATTGCCTCGCCTACCAGTTTGTTGTCGAGGAGGGGTCTTAAACTCGCCGCAATGCTGCCAGGGCCGTCCTTGAAGTACTTCACGAGCATAAAGAGGTCGTAGAAGTCCTTGGGTTTGGTCCGCTGCCCCATAGTGATGCCTTTCATCACAAGAACCGCAACCTCATTGGCAATCTTCAGGCGAACCGTTACCCTCGCCCGATTGGGTAGTTGGCCGGAAATCTCATGGGTGCAATTCTGCTCGCGAGCGATGTCAGAGCCACGGGCCTTGTGGGCCAGCAGGTCCTGCACTTTTTGGTGACGGTGGGACCGAGCCGTTCCGCCATACTCGCCCGCCAAGAAGTCGACACGCATCGGGAAGCTGCCTCCGCCCAATAGCGGCACAATCTTTTCGAAGCTTGCTGGAATGATTTTCCCTTGCCGATCTCTGCGCTGAGAGTATCCCTCCCTCTCGAGAATCTCGAAAATCGTCTCGTAGGCAGTGTCGGGGATCGAGCGAAAGTCCAGAAACAAATCGGCGTCCAGACTGCCGATGTGTTGTTGGCCAAACTTCCCAGCGGAGTCTCCAATTAGGAAATAAGGCGCCCAGCCACCAACCAGAACGATGTGGTCCTTGTAGGCTTTGAGATGTTCTACCAACTCCAGGAGGAGTTGAAGAGCCTTGGCGGTATCCTGTTTGGAATAATCATGAAGGCCGCGCATGTCAGTACTTGAGTTCCAGGTCGCGAACGGCTTGAGCGGCTTCTTCGCCGCGGCCTTTATCGGTGATTAGGTCGAGATAGAGTTGGACAGGGTTGACTATGTAGTCCGCTCGGATTTGGCGCAAGCAAAAGTAGACTCCATAATCGCGCGGGACCAGGATATTGAGATTTGCACCGGTCGGGACTTCCTTCGCGCTGAATTTGCTCTTGATCTCTTCAATCCGTCCGGAAAAGAAGGCGGTCACGGAAACATAGCGAACGAATGGCGCCACATAGCTGGCGCCGGAGAACGACGTTAGGACGCAGGGAAAATCGCGCCCCGTTTTGGGGTCAAACCCCAGTGTGCCTAGCGTCGACTCGTATAGAATACCCTTAGCGAACTCTTCCTTTGCATTTTCCCTCGCCGGTTCGCCTTCAACCATAGAGAGAAGTTCGTTCGGTACGTACAGACCTATTCTGTGGTGTAGACCCGGATCGTAATTCCTGGCCCACTCTTCCAGCAACTCACCGGGCTTGGTCAGAACTATGCGCCGGTACTCTTCCCTTACGTATTCAAAATCAAGAAGCCTCCGTTTGACTGCGGATGCCCAGCCAAGGCTCACCTCCGCCAGTTCGGAAAGTTCCTCTACGGTCCACCTGCGGTCCCCCGGTGGCTGAGCCAATATCTTTGGCCATGCTCCAACGCCGGGCTTGAGCATGCTAACGTGTACAAGCGCAGGCGTTAGCAAGAACCGCAGCACCCTCGAGGCGCGCGGCTGGAAGAGCGATCTCAATTCTCTGGTAGTGGGATGGGGATTGGGCTTTCCCTGGGACCGGATGAACACACCATCGAAGTCAAGCAAGCAGTTTCCGGCCAAATCGAAGAAGCCTACGCCCTCGGACTGCATTATTTTGGCGGACTGATCGAGAATAAACGGAGCAACAATTACGGGGTAGCCTTTGGGTATGGCGCTAGCATGAGCCTTGACCTGCGCGACGGCCTCACGCATATACCTAGGCTGCCCAATTGACTTGAATTCAATGACCAGGATCTTCCGCTTGTCCCTGATCTCGATCTCTATCACAAGGCCCGGGCGCATTCTTACCTTGGGATTGTTAATCTTCCGGCGGATTGAGCCTTGGACTTGAGCTAGCAGGCGTGCGAAGGCAGGCTCGAAGCGGTTTCTAAGCTCAAGCTCAGTCATGGGTTTCACTCAAAGTGCCGGCTTCAGCATACGCTGAAAATATACATTTCAGTGAAACTCCTGTCAAGCGGCCCCATCCTATCTTTCCGGCTTGAAAATCGCAATCCCAAGGGGCGGCAGGGTGACGTCGATATGGCAGGGTTGATTCTGCCAAGGCATAGGCACTGCCTGCCGCCCTGGCGCGTTTGTTACTCCGCTCCCGCCGTAGTGCGAGGCATCCGTATTGAGAACTTCACGATAGAAACACGACGCAGGCACGCCGATGTGGTAGCGCTCGCGCGGAACGGGGGTGAAGTTACAGACCACCACCAAGTGATTATTCGAGTCGCGCGCGCGGCGCTGGAAAACGACTACTGAGTTATCCGTATCGTGAAAATCAATCCACTCGAACCCCTGCCACTCAAAGTCAACTTCGTAGAGCGAAGGCTCCGCCTGGTAAAGGTGGTTCAGGTCCGCCACCAGCCTCCGGATCTGCTGGTGCGGCATATAGTCCAGCAGGTTCCAGTCCAGTGACTGTTTGGCGTTCCACTCGTTCCATTGCCCGATCTCCCCGCCCATGAAAAGCATCTTCTTGCCGGGGTGCGTCATTTGGAAGGCATAAAGGGAGCGCAAGTTGGCAAACTGCTGCCAAACGTCCCCGGGCATTTTCGCCAGCAGCGCGCGCTTGCCGTGCACCACTTCATCATGGGAGAGCACCAGCACAAAATTCTCGCTGAAGGCATAGAGAAGCGAGAAGGTGAGGTTGTGGTGGTGATACTTGCGATGGATGGACTCCTTGGAAAAGTAAACCAGGATGTCGTGCATCCAGCCCATATTCCACTTCAAGCTGAATCCCAGGCCACCGAGGTGGGTGGGGCGTGAAACGGCCGGCCAGGCGGTGGACTCCTCCGCGATGGTGAGCACGCCAGGGTGCTCCTGATGCGCGAGCTCGTTGAAGCGTTTAATGAAATCGATCGCGTCGAGGTTCTCGTTGCCGCCGTAGCGGTTGGGGATCCACTGTCCGGGCTTGCGCGAATAATCCAGGTAGAGCATGGACGCCACCGCATCCACTCGCAGCCCGTCGGCGTGGTACTTCTCCAGCCAGAAAAGCGCGCTGTTCAGCAGGAAGTTTCGTACTTCCGACCGGCCGTAGTTGAAAATCCGCGTGCCCCAGTCAGGGTGCTCGCGCAGGCGCGGGTCGTCGTGCTCGTAAAGGTGCGTGCCGTCAAAGTACGCCAGGCCGTGCGCGTCGGACGGGAAATGCGCGGGCACCCAGTCCAGGATCACGCCGATCCCGTGCTGGTGGCAGTAATCGACAAAGTACATGAAGTCCTGCGGCGTGCCGTGGCGGCTCGTGGGCGCGAAGTAGCCAACCGTCTGATATCCCCAGGATTCGTCCAGGGGGTGCTCCATGACCGGCAGCAGTTCGAGGTGTGTGAATCCCATTTCGGTGACGTAGGCCACCAGTTGCTCGGCGAGTTCGCGGTAGCTGAGCAGGCGATTGCCGTCACCGCGGCGCCAGGAGCCGAGGTGAACTTCGTAGATGGCCATCGGCGACTTCAGGGACTGGCGCTCGCGGCGCGACTCCATCCAGGCCTGGTCATGCCAGGTGTAACGGTCGATGTCACGCACCACAGAAGCGGTGTTGGGCCGGAGTTCGGCGAAGAAGGCGAAGGGATCGGCCTTCAGGCCAAAGTAATCGTTGTGGCCCTTGACCTCATACTTGTAGACCTCGCCCTCCGCAAGGCCCGGAATAAACAGCTCCCAGATGCCGCTGCTTCCGCGCACACGCATGGGATGACGGCGGCCGTTCCAGTTGTTGAAACTCCCCACCACGCTCACCCGCTGCGCGTTCGGAGCCCACACGGCGAAGGCCACGCCGCGAACTCCCTCGATCTCCATGAGGTGCGCGCCGAGTTTTTCGTAAGACTTGTGGTGGGTCCCTTCGCCTAGAAGGTAGAGGTCGAACTCGGAAAGCGTTGGGGGAAACCGGTAGGGATCTTCAAACTCAACCTCATTGCCGTCCCCATAATTGGCGCGAAGCCGGTATGGAAAAACCTCTGCCACGTTTGGGAAAACGGCCTCAAAGAACCCGTCGGCGTGGATAAGTCGAGCCGGAAACATCTCCGACCCGCGCAGAACCGACACTGCTACGGCTCCCGGCAGATAGGCGCGAACGGCAACAGCCGGTTTCTCTTCCTGGTCAACGATGTGTGCACCGAGAATGTGGAACGGGTCCGAATGCTCCGCGCCGAGAATCGACTCCAGCTCATCCAGCGGCGCAGTGGTCTCAGCTAACAAGTCGATGGGTTCCGCCATATTCCACTATTGTATATGAGAACCGGATGGAATGCAGGACTGAGGTTTCGGGTGTCAGGTGTGAGGTGTCAGGTGGTGGATGCCGGGCGTTAAGCCGCAGGTAGTGGCTGACAGGTGCCAGAAGACGCGGCGCAGACATTCGATGGGTTGGCAATAGCGATGTGCTGTCATCCTGAGCGAAGCGAAGGATCTCTGCAGTTGGTTTTGCTCTCACCGATTTGCGATGAACTGCAGGGATCCTTCGCTGCTATGAAAATGGCGGAAGCTTTTGTTGAAAATACAGGAGTTACCTCCAAAGAGCCATTTTCATGCACAGTGGTGAGCCGAAGGATCATGAAGTCTGCGCTCAGGATGACAGGTTCCCACGTTCTTGGTAGATTCTCAAATGCCGTGTCCCCGACACCTGACACCTGAAACCTGCCCTTACCGCCTGCCGTGGCCGCCACCGCCGCCGCTGTGACCGCCCCCACCACCACCACCACTATGTCCTCCGCCGCTACTACGCTCGCCGCGACCCCCGCCGGAGGGCGCCGATCCACGACCGCCGCCACTATAGGAGCGCGGAGCGTTCGACCGTGGGACCACAATCGGCCTATTCATGTTCAATGTGGGACGCCCGCCGTAGCCGCCATAAGATCGCGCTCCCGACCATTGGCCCCAGCCTGGCGCGGACGTGCGCGGAGCAGGAGCATTCCATCCGCCAGCCCGGTTCGACGGCGCGGCTTGGTTCGACCTCGGATAACTCTGCCAGCCACCCTGCTGCGGAGCGGCGGGCCGGGACTGGTAGCCCCGGTCATTGGGCGCCGGCTGAGAACGCATCCCGCCGTAACCGCCATTGTTGTAGCTTGGCGCCTGCCCGCCCTGGGAATTAGGCGCACGCGAAGAAAATTGCCGCCAGTTCGAGTTGCCCGACTGGCCCTGAGGGGTCGCGGGCCTGGAGTTACCAAAGCCAGACCGGTTCGTGTTGCCGTAGCCGGCGTTCCCAGATCTCGCGGCCGTGTTCGCGCCCCGCGCGCCGTAGTTCGCGGCGCTCGTCGGACCCTGCCGAACCATTTGCTGAATCTGTCCGGCCCGCTGGCTGAATGACTCCGTGCGCGCGGGCACAGGATTCCGCGAGTAGAAGTGGGTGCTATTGATCGACCGCGCCGGTATGGCAGACTGGCCGGCCATGCGATTACCCGGCATCAAGCTGGCCCGCGTGGGGACCACCGGCAGGGTTCCGCGCACCATTTGGGCTGAATGCAGCGTCGCAGCATCCACACCCCGCCCGAACTCCCGTGCCGGCATCCCCCTCCCAAACTGACTGGAAGGCATGGTAGTTATCCCTCGCCGGACGTTGGGGTTGGTGAACGCCGCTTGCAAGTTGGACATGTACCGCCCATTTACGCCTCGCGGGTAACCTCCGCCGTAGTTGTTGATGCGGGCTATGCCGCCAATACCTACAGCACTGTAGCCATTATGATGTCCCCACCACCCAGACACGGCGTCAAAAGGCCCCAGGGCTAGCCAGCCAATCGAACGGAAACCAAGACCAAGGCCAATTCCGATTCCCCGCCCGAGCCCGAGGAAGGAGACATAAGCCGGTGCCCAAAGCGGCCGCGCTCCCCCGTATCCGACGCCGGGCCACCAGCACCAACGACTGCCATGGCAGAACCAACGCCCGTAATGGTAAGGCGCCCAGCCCCACGGTTCATAGCCAACCCAAGTCCATCCCCAATACGGCTCCCAAGTCCAGTTACCATCGGAATAGGGTGACCAGTCCGGCCCCTGATTGGGCGACCAGACATTGCCGTAGTCAGGAGTATTTTGCCATGTGCCGTACTGATCGAGGTCCTGCGCGCCCGTGTAATACCTGTTCGCGTATTGCCAGCTTTGCGCCTGATCGATCACGCGGTCGCGCTGCTCGTTCCACCGATCGAATTCATCGAATGGCTTGGCGTTGGCGACCTGGTATTCGGGATTGTCGGTGCCCCGTACGTAAATGACCTGGCCAGCCTCAACATTCGTGCTGCCCTGCGGGGTCGACACCTGAACCCTGCCTTTGTGGACGCTCACTTCCGTCTGCCCATCGCCGTCAATCTGAATGCGGTAAACCCCCGGGCCTTGTGGACTCACCGCCATGTTGGGCGTGTCGATTTCCACATTGGCTTCCGAGCCCTTGAACACCGTATAGTCGATGGTCCCGTTTGCCACCTGAACCTGAATCCTGCCTTGCACGAGGGCCGCGATCTTCACCTGGGCATTCTGGTCCAGGCGCATGACATTCGCGAAGTCAAGCTGAACTTCCGCACGCGACTGCCCGGCGGTCGCTACCGTGTCGCCCTGCATCACCGGCGCGTTCACTATAGCCGCCACCCATTCCCCGCTATCTCCGCGCATCAAGGACACCTGGCCATTGATTATGCCCACGCGGGCGGCGCCCGGTGCAGGTCCCTGCTCCTGGCCTGTGCCGTACTGACCCTGCTGTTGGTCCGGGCCGTAGGGCGGTTGTCCCTGGTCCGGATTTCCCGTATCCGGCAGGGGAGCTTGCTCCTGCGCCTCGGGCGGAGGGGCCTGCTCCTGCGCCATGGTCATCCTTGCTGCCACGAGGCACAGTGTGCCGAGCGCAATCGCGTACCAGAGTTTTCGGTTTTTCATGGCCCACCTCTCACCCACCTGACCCTTCTCCTGTGCCAGCTTGTTTAGGGCAACTGGGTGGCCAAAAACAAGGAACGAAATGAAACGCGCCATATCATTGAGGGACAAACAGTTGTTGCCGATTACCTGATTCGTTGTTGCTCGCTTAATGAACCATGTCTTGGCCGAATTCAGCCGAAGGTGGCCGATTTGAGCCAACCTACAGCCCCTTCATTTTCAAAGAAATAGGCGACAAGACCAGTAGGTCGGCGGGAAACTTTGTTGGCACCCACGCAACCCCGAAGGGGTTAGAATTGAGTAGCCGTGGGCAAGGGCACGGTCTCGGTGCCCGCCGCCCACGGATAGCGCACCGCCCGAAAGTATCGACCCCGAAGGGGTCGCACCGTCCGGCCCCTTCAGGGCGTCAGGTTTTCTATCAACCGTCACCGGGGGTTCCACCCACGGCTACTCACGTAGCTCCCCCTTCGGGGAGCCAGCCGCTTGCAGCGTGCATATAGGGCATGCGTCGGAATGCCCCTACGCCTCAGGCTCGTCGGGCACGCCGAGCTTCGACAAACGATAACGGAAGGCATTGCGGGAGAGACCCAGCAGGCGCGCGGCCTGGCTTTTGTTGCCGTTGGCGCGGCGCAGGGCTTCCTTGATGATCTCGTCCTCATACTGCTCCAGCGTCAAGCCTTGCGGCAGGAAGGGGCCGGAAGCGTCGCCGGAAGGCATTCCGGGGCCGGCAACTGCCTGCGCGCCCCGTCCAACGTCCAGGCGGATGTCGCCTACATCAAGCATCGTGCCGGTTGAGAGCGCCACGGCACGCTCGATAATGTTCTCGAGCTCCCGGATGTTTCCGGGCCAATGAAAATCCATCAGCATGCGCATGGCGGCAGGGGTAATGCCCTTAATGGGCTTTGTGGATTCGCGCGTGAAGCGGGCCAGGAAGTGGTCAGCCAGGTAGGGAATATCTTCCTTGTGCTCGCGCAGGGGCGGAATGCTGATGGGCACGACGTTCAGGCGGTAGTAAAGATCTTCGCGGAAGGTGCCCTGTTCGAGGGCGGCGCGCAAGTCCTGGTTCGTCGCCGCGAGCACCCGAACGTCCACTTTCAGCGTTTTGGTGCCGCCCAGCCGCTCGAACTCGCGCTCCTGGAGCACGCGCAAGAGCTTCACCTGGATGGACCCGGGCACGTCGCCGATTTCGTCGAGCAAGATAGTACCCTTATCCGCAAGCTCGAACTTGCCGGGCTTCGACGTTACCGCTCCGGTAAAGGCCCCTTTCTCGTATCCGAAGAGCTCACTCTCCAGCAGGTTCTCCGGGATGGCGGTGCAATTGATCTTGATGAAAGGACCGGAAGCGCGGCGCGAGTGCTGATGAATGGCGCGCGCGATCATGTCTTTGCCCACGCCGCTTTCACCGCCCAGCAGCACGGTCGAGTTTGTAGGCGCCACGCGCTCGACAATGGCAAGCACTTCCTGCAGCTTGCCGCTCTTGGCGACGATATTCTCAAACTGGTAGCGTTCACCCAGCGCTTCGCGCAGGTCGCGATTCTCCTCGCGCAGGCGGCGAACGTCCAGTTCCTTGCCAATCAGGAGCTTGATCTCCTCCATCGAGAACGGCTTCAGCACGTAATCGCTCGCCCCGGCTTTCATGGCGTTGATGGCGGTTTCCACCGTCCCGTATGCCGTCATCAGAATGACCGGCAGGTGCGCGTTTGAGCGTTTCACGTTTTGCAGGAATTCGAGGCCGTCCATGCGCGGAAGCTTGAGGTCGGTCAGCACCAGGTCGACTTTCTCCTGCCGCAAAAGCTTGAGCCCGGTCTCGGCATCCGAGGCGGAGACGGTCGTGTAACCTTCCTCCGCCAGATTCAATTCCAGCAGCCGCAACATTTTCGGTTCATCTTCGACGATTAGAATGGTTGACATGGCATTATTGGGGGAAAGAAACAGGAAATTGGAAACTGGAAAATGGAAACTGGAAAATCGAAACGAATGTCCTGAGTCAGAAGCTCGTTGAATGATTCAGCCCGCGGAGCGGGCGGCAGAGTGTAGCCCACGGCGCAAGCCGTGGGTCGCGAGACCCGACCCTCACCTCCGTCCCCTCTCCCGCCCAGCGGGAGAGGGGTGCCGGAGGCGGGGTGAGGGCCGCCTAACCCAGGGCTTACGCCCTGGGCTACTCTATGCCGCCCCTGACGGGGCTCCGAAAGACGGCGGCGCATGAGAAGGGCGTTTTTAACGAACGTCTGACTGATTCCACTAGTGTAACGTAACATTTAAGAATTGACCATAAAAGGTCGATATTGTATGCTGGGTGGATGTTGAACCCAGGCACAGTTATTAGCATCAACAGCGAGGTCAAAGCTACTTTGGAAACCCTGGCGCGGGCCGGAAGTACGACACAACGAGTGGCTCGCCGCTGCCGAGTGATTCTGCTGGCGGCGCAAGGAACGCCGAATCGGGTGATTGCCCGACAAGTGGGTGTTTCTCGGCCCACCGTCCTGTCCGTCCGCAGCGCTTTTGCCCAAGACGGAGTGGAAGCCCTTCGACATGACTCGGTACGCCAGCGCTCGCGCCGTAAGCTGAGGCCCGCCCTGGAGAAGCAGTTGATCGAGACGACGCTGCACACCCCGCCGCCCCACGCGACCCATTGGAGCACCCGCACCTTGGCCCGGCAACTGGGAGTGTCCCACATGTCCGTTCACCGGGCTTGGCAACGCTACGACCTGCAACCCCATCGGGTGGAGAAATTCAAACTCTCCAACGACCCCCAGTTTGAGACCAAAGTGCGCGACGTGGTGGGACTGTATATGAATCCCCCGGATCGTGCCCTGGTGCTCTGCGTCGATGAAAAGAGCCAGATCCAGGCCCTGGACCGAACGGCCCCGATCCTGCCCCTGCGACCCGGCTTGCCCGAGCGCCAGACGCACGACTATATCCGGCACGGCACCACCACGTTGTTTGCTGCCTTTAACATCCTCACCGGCAAGGTCATCGGTCAGTGCCTGCCCCGGCATCGAGGCCGCGAGTTTGTGATCTTCCTCCGCCAGTTGGAGCAAGCCGTACCCCCGGACTTGGAAGTCCACCTGATCTTGGATAACTACAGCACTCATAAGTGCCCACCTGTTCAACGCTGGCTGAAACCCCAGAAGCGGCAGCGGTTTCGTTTCCACTTCACCCCCACCAGCAGTTCTTGGCTCAATCAGGTGGAACGTTGGTTTGGCGAAATCACCCGCCAACAGATCCGACGGGGAAGTTTCCACAGCGTTAAAGAACTCGAAACAACCATCTACCAGTACTTGGCGGCTTGGAACCAGACTCCCAAACCGTTTGTTTGGATAGCCACGGCGGACATCATTCTCGACAAGGTCAGACGCTGTAAAGAATTAAATGTTACAGAACACTAGTTTCCATTTTCCGCTTTCCATTTTCCAATTCCCATTTTCCTGTTTCATCATTCCGCCGGCAAAAACACTCGGAAGCACGCTCCCTTCCCCGGCTCGCTCGAGAGGCGGATCCAGCCGCGATGATCATCCACGATTTTCGAGACCAGGGACAATCCCAATCCCACTCCTTCTTTTTTGGTCGTGAAAAAGGGATTGAAGATCTGCTCGCGCAGCTCCGGAGGGATGCCTGGCCCGGTATCTTCGATGTCGATCTCCACGCCGTTTCTTCCGTCAAAGCTCGCGGTCGCAACACTCAGGGTCAGCTTGCCGCCCGTTTCTTTCATCGCTTCGAAGGCATTCAACACGAGATTAACGAGCGCCTGCTCGGAGAGATCAGGGTCCACGTTCATTTCCGGCAAACCGTCCGCGTAGTGCCGCACCACCTCGACTTTTGCCTCCGGCCAGCGCTCGCCCGCGACGCGTATTGCGCGGTCGAGGAGCGGCGGAATCTCGGTGCGGCTTTTCTCCAGCTTAAGCGGCCGCGCGAAGTTGAGGAAACGAGTTACCACCGTGTTGAGGCGATTCACCTCACTCATGATATACCCGGCAACTTCTGTGGTCAGCGGGTCGGCGGACTGGAGGCGCCGGGTGAGCGTCTCTGCCGAGCCCCTAATGACCGCCAAGGGATTGCGAATCTCGTGCGCCAGGCCCGCGGTGAGTTGTCCCAAAGCCGCCAACCGCTCAGACCGGCGAGCTTCTTCCTGCGCCTGCTCGAGACGGCGATTGGTTTCTGCCAACTCTTCCGCCAGTCGCCGGTAGCGCTCCGCCTGCCGGCGATTCTCACTGACGAACGGATTCACCACTACCGCCGCGAGGAAGAAGAAGATGTTTCTGAGCATAAGCTCCTTGACGCCCTCCGGCGAAAACTCGTAAAACTGCAGCGCAGGAATCAAGAGAGAGCAGTAAGCCGCCGAAGTAATCGCAGTCCAAATCAACGTGCCGGTGATCTCGAAGAACAGGGCCGCCGTCATGACGGGCAGGAAATAAATCAGGTAATAGCTGCTGGTGATGCCGCCGGCGCCGGTGCCCGTGTGCTCCATCAGCAACGTCGCCAGGAGAATCTTGATGATGACGCTGTAATACCTGCCGCGGGATGGAATCCAGGTGAGGAGGCGATGCTCGAAGATTTGAAACAGGCCGATAGCAAGCAGCGTTTCCTGCTTGTGGACCTCGTAAATCGGGTCCATAAACGCAAGGCCGCCCAGAAAGACCAGCCAGAGAAAACCCGTCCAGGCGAAGATGTTGCGTTCTTGGTCAGCCATGATCGACGCTAATAGACACTCCAATGTAGCATCAGTCTTGGGAGTTGTGAAATAGACCATTCTCCGGTAGTCGCCTGGGCTGGTGGCGGTTTTGCACCACCATGTGGAATTTCTACATTCTTATTCCCTAGACCCACGTCATCAGCCCTCTCCCGTGGGGAGAGGGTGTCCCGCGGCGGCGTTGTCTCCAGCCGTCGCGGGACGGGTGAGGGGTTATTCTCGGCTTGGGCCAGCCTCCCTTCACCCGACGTGCTTAAGCCCGCTCGGCTACTTCCTCCCTGCGCCTCACAACCCAGTGCGTTCGCGAACTTCACCATCATCAAACTGACGCCAAAGTCGCGGCGCGGCGTCCCTTGCGTCGTGGTGCAGGGTAAACCTTGCAACCGGGAGGCCGCAATGATGGGACACCTCTACTACAACCATAGGAAACCATCGCCTGTGGCCGGGAAACCACCCCTCACCCGTCGCGCTCCGGCTGATGAAAACGCCGGAGCACGACACCCTCTCCCCAAGGGAGAGGGCCGTCTTTCGACTGGAAAGTGTCGAGCCCCAACTGGCGGCTTTACGCCGCCAGAGGGCGAGATCAGCCCGCCGCCTCACGTTCAGGCTGGGCGCCGCCGATTTTCCGCTTGACAAGCCCGCTGTGATGTGATAGCCTATTGGTGTGCTCGAATTATGGACACATTGTCGCACGCAAGCTCCAGGGCCATCGAGGAGCAAGAGACAACCCGATACTCCGGGCCCGAGAGGAAAAGCCGAGCATTACAAAAAATGGAAAATAGTGGGAACGAAGCTAGGAAGTACCTGAAAACAAAGGAAGTCGCCTTTTTGAATGCTGCAAATTATGCGCGTTTAGCGCGCGAATTGGCACGATTCTGACCCCAAAAGGAGCAAAATACGCCAGATTTTGCGAAAACGAACTCCGGGCCTGCGACTCGCTGCGCGGTGGCACGACGGTGACAGGTAGTCGGCTAGACAGCCGCGGTACTTGCATCGGCTTCCAAGGAAATAGGCTGGCGCAGAGCGAAGCTCTGCGCCAGTCTGACGGATCGGGATTTTCCCTGACCGGGGCCTCAGGTTAGAGTAGGCTACATTGTTGTTCCTCAATCCATGGATGTCCGGGAAGGAAGCAAATCTATGCCAGGAATCATCAAAGAAAGACTCTTTACTCCAGGGCCTACCCCCTTGCTCATGGAAGCCCAGGCGCGCGCCATGGTGGCCAATGTCCACCATCGCACCGAGGCGTTTCGCCTGATCATGCGCGAGACGTTGGATCTTTTGAAATACTATTTCAATACTCAAAACGATGTCCTGATCCTGGCGAGTTCCGGCTCGGGAGCGATGGAAGGCTCCCTCTCGAACCTGGTTTCGCCCGGCGAACGTATCCTGGTAGGCACGGCGGGAAAGTTCGGCGAGCGCTGGCTGGGTCTAGCGCAAGCTTATGGCATCGAGGCCGTCAAAGTCGAAGCTCCCTACGGTCATCCACTGAACGTCGACGAGATGAAAGCCAGGTTGGAGCAGGACGGCCCATTCCGTGCGGTTTACGTTCAGGCCACCGAAACCTCGACCGCCGTCAGCCATGACGTGAAGGCGCTGGGCGAAATCGTCAGGAACCATCCGGAGACCTGCCTGGTGGTGGACGCCATCACCGGCCTCGGAACCACGGACCTCCGCCCGGATGAGTGGGGCCTCGACATCGTCATCGGAGGCTCGCAGAAGGCCGTCATGATCGCTCCCGGTCTCGCCTTCGTTAGCGTCAGCGAGAAAGCCTGGAAGATGATCTCGAAGGCCAAGCTTCCCCGCTACTATTTCGATTTTGAGAAGGAGCGGAAGAATCAGGCCAAAGGCGAGACGAGTTATACTCCCGCGACCACGCTCATCATCAGCCTGCACGCGGCCCTCGAGTACATTAAACAGATCGGCCGGGAAAACCTGATCGCCAATGCTGGGCTGCTGGCGGAGGCCACGCGCGAGGCCGCCAAGGCGCTGGGGCTCAAGTTATTCGCCGTTGCCTCGCCGGCCAACGCCGCCACCGCCGTCTGTGCGCCGGAAGTCATGGATTCGGGCGCCATCGTGAAGGAAATGCGCAGCCGCTTCGGGGCCGTCATTGCCAATGGCCAGGGCAGCATGAAAGGTAAGATCTTTCGCCTGGCCCACCTCGGTTATTACGACGTGCCTGAATTGTTTGCGGCGATGGCGATGCTGGAGCTGGTGCTCTTAAAACTGGGGCACAAAGTTGAATTAGGCAGCGGTGTCCGCGCCGCCCAAGAAGTTTACCTGCGACGAAGTGGGTAGGAATCTGTAGGGGCGGCCCTTGTGGCCGCCCTCTGATGACCAGCAGGATCACCTTTGTATGCGGTCGCGACGCATACCGACCCCTCACCCGTCCCGCTCCGGCTGATGAAAACGCCGGCAGTGGGACACCCTCTCCCCAGGGGAGAGGGCAGATAACCGGAGGTTGCTCTTACTGTCGACTCTCGACTGTTGACTTTCGACTAACCTATGAAAATCCTCATTGCCGACAACGTTTCAGAACGCGCCGTCAAAATTCTGAAGGCGGAGAAATCCTGGGAGGTGGTCTTCCTTCCGAAGAAGGCTAACGCCACCGTCGAGGAAGAAATACAGGACGCCGACGCCCTGGTGGTGCGCAGCGCCACGAAAGCGACGGCCGCGCTGCTCGAGCGAGCCAGCCGTTTGCGCGTCATTGGGCGAGCCGGCAGCGGCGTGGACAACGTGGACCTGGACGCCGCAACCAAAAAGGGCATTGTGGTGATGAACACGCCGGGCGGCAATGCCGTCAGCGTGGCCGAGCACACCATGGGATTGCTCCTGGCTTTGGCGCGGCGCATCCCGGAAGCCGACAGCCTGCTCAAACGCGGCCAGTGGGAGAAGAAGAAGCTCACCGGAATCGAGTTGCGCTCGAAGACGCTGGGCCTGGTAGGATTCGGCAACATCGGGCGCGAAGTGGCACGACTTGCACAGGCTTTCGGCATGACGGTTCTCGCCTCAGACCCTTTTGTTTCCTCCGGTCAGGCGGAGGAGCAGGGCGTCAAGCTGGTTTCGCTCGAAGAACTGCTGAAGGAAAGCGATTTCCTGAGCTTGCACGCGGCGGCCACGGCGGCGAATCACCATATGCTCAACGCCAGGACGCTGGCCCTTGCGAAGCCCGGCTTGCGCATCGTGAACTGCGCGCGCGGCGAGTTGATCAACCAGGCAGACCTCGTGGCTGCCCTCGAGAGCGGCCAGGTGGGAGGAGCCGGTCTGGATGTTTTCGAAATCGAGCCGCCCAAAGACGCGCGCCTGTTGAACCACCCGCGCGTCATCTCGACGCCGCACATTGCGGGCTCGACGGAAGAGGCGCAGGAGATCGTGGGCATCCGGATCGCGGAGCAGGTGCGCGACTTTCTCCTTCAGGGCGTGCCGCGCAATGCCGTCAACATGCCCACCATCTCGCCCGAGGAGTATCAGAAGCTCGCCCCTTACGTGCAGCTTGGCGAAAACCTGGGCACCTTCGTGGCCCAGATCGCGGGTGAGCGCATCGGCGAGGCCAGAATCAGCTACGACGGCGGGCTGGCGGAGCTGAACACGCACCTCGTGAAGAACGCGGTGCTGAAAGGCATTCTCAAGAAAGCTCTCTCCGACAGCGTGAACATCGTCAACGCCGGAACCCTGGCGCAGGCGCGGGGCATCGAGGTGCTGGAGGTCCGCAGCGCGCGCCGCGCGGCGTTCTCTCATTCCCTGGGGCTGGCCCTGCGCACGGAGACCGGGTTGACTAGCTCTCTAGCTATGGTAGGCCCGCGCGGAAAGCTGCGCATCCTGGGCATCGACGAGCTCGACATCGAAGCCCCCCTCGAGGGCATTCACGTCTACATTCGCAATCAGGACGTGCCGGGCGTGATCGGACGCATCGGCACCATCCTGGGCGACCACAAGATCAACATCGCCAACTTCGCTCTCGGCCGCGACGCGCAGGGAGGCGAGGCGGTGGGACTCGTCCAGGTTGACGGCCTCGTCCCGGAAGAAGTGCTGGCGGAAATACGCTCCATCGCCGCTATTCGCGTGGCGCGGGTGGTGGAAATCTAGGCAGTCGTCAGTTGTCCGGTGTCAGTGGTCCGCGGCTAATCGCGCCTCGCCGTGTTCAGCAGGTGGTAGCGCAGACTGCCGCTTTTGCAGTCTGCGGCTTTTCCGAGGGTCATGGACGAACCGCAGACCGCAACGGCGGCGGTCTGCGCTACTCCGCTTATGAACATCTGGGTCTTCAAAATCAACACCAAGCGCGGCTGGGAATTTGACCAGTATTTTCGCTCGCGCACGCGGGGCGTTTATGAGTTGGGCGACGAAGGCTGGATCCGCAGCGCCTCGAGCCTCCGCTACATTCGCGAGGAAGTGAAGCGCGGAGACCTGTTCCTTTGCTACGAGGTGGACCGCAAGTGGGTGGTGGGGGTCGCGCGAGCGGCTTCGAACGGGCGCGACAGCGGCATGGGCTCGCTCCTCGATTTCTGCCCGCCGCGCGAAGCCGTGCGCCTGAAGAACCCCCTCACGCGCCATCCCGACCTCGATCACATCCTGGCTTTCAGCCCCCACCGCGGACGCGGCACCGTTCAGAAGATCGACCGCGACGAGTTTGCCCGCCTGCGCCGCACCCTGCTGCGCAAGAACCCCGAACAAGCGGAGGTTTTGCGACGGCTCTTCGGATGACGGCAGCCGTCGGCGTTCAGCTGGTCAATAGGAAGAATGCCCTCTCCCTTGGTGAGGAGGTCTTCATTTCACCTTCGGTTTACAGGCGATTGATGACGCTCGCAAGGTACCCGGCGCCAAAGCCGTTGTCGATATTGACCACGCAAACGTTAGGCGAGCAGCTGTTGAGCATGCCGAGCAGCGCGGCGAGACCGCGAAAGCTGGCGCCGTAACCCACGCTCGAGGGGACGGCGATGACGGGCGCGCTCACCATGCCGCCCACGACGCTTGGCAGCGCACCCTCCATCCCCGCCACAACGATGACGATTCGACCTTCGCGCAGGTGGCGGCTCTCGCCCAAGAGGCGGTGGATGCCCGCCACGCCCACGTCGTAAAGCGACTCGACGCGATTGCCCATGATGTCGGCCGTAACCAGCGCTTCTTCCGCCACCGGGATATCCGAGGTGCCGGCGCAGACCACCACGATTTTCCCCTTGCCCCGGATCTTGCGCTCGCGGCGAAAGGTGATCGCGCCGGAGAGCTCATGGAACTTCGCCGTCTTTTCCAGATTCTTCAACCGCTCGAATAACGCCGCGTCACCCCGGGTGATGAGGACGTTGTGCTTGTTCAGCAGCATGTGACGCACGATTCCCTCGACGTGCCCGGGGGCTTTGCCGCGCGCGAAGACCACTTCAGGCAATCCCTGGCGAAGCGACCGGTGATGGTCGATCTTGGCGTAACCCAGGTTTTCGTAAGGCAGGTTGCGCAGGCGCTCCACCGCGCCTTCCACACTCAGTTTGCCCCGCCGCACTTGCTCGAGCATTTCGGTGATTTCTTCAGGTGACAATGTCCCCTCCCCGCTCTGTGGCCCCACGAGTTAGTATATCAGGTGAAGGCCGGCTTTCTTGACTTCGCGCATCACACTTACTAACATGCCTTTGATGCCCTCCTCACAAACTGCCCTCGGCAAGAGCCTGATCCTCGGAGTGACCGGCGCCAGCGGTACGACCTTTGCCCGGCGCATGTTGCAACTGCTGGAGACGGATGATCGGGTCGGGAAAATACATCTTGTGATCTCCGGCAGCGGATTGAAGGTGATGCGAGATGAGTTGGAACTGGACGTGTCGCGATCTTCGGACATCGCTTCTGCCCTTGCCGCGCAGGCTGTAGAGAAGACCGAGTACTTGCTGGACTCTGACATCGGCGCCAGCATCGCTAGCGGTTCGTACCGCGTGGATGGCATGGTGGTGATCCCCTGCACCACGGGTTGCCTGGCGCAAGTCGCCCACGGAATCTCCGAAACGCTCATCGAACGCGCCGCGGACGTTTGCCTGAAAGAAGGCCGCAAGCTCGTGCTGGCGGTGCGAGACGCCCCCTTTAATCAGATTCATCTGAAGAACATGTTGCGCGCCCAGGCTGCCGGCGCCGTGATTTTCCCCATTATTCCTTCTTTCTACCACCGGCCGAAGACCATCGACGATCTCGTCACCCAATTCTGCTGCCGGGTGCTGGCTCTGCTGGGACTGGACCAGGCGGACCAATTTCGATGGCAAGGTCTCGGAGCAGGGGGAGGAGAAGGCAGTAGGCAGTAGGCAGTTGGCAGCGAGCGGTGGGTTTCTACTGAATTTCCCTCTCCCCCTTGGGGGAGAGGGTGGACCGCTGCCGGCGCTTTTATCAGCCGGAGCGGGCCGGGTGAGGGGGTCTGCCGGCACACGTAGACGGCGCCCTTAAAGCAGGCGCCCGCTGACTTTCATGAGGCACTGACCTGCGCGTTAAACGGATCAATGGCTCAATGATCCAATCGCTCAATGACTCAATTCTTCGCTGCCTTCGGGTCGTGACGTGATTCTTCGGCTATTCATCGTGTTGCTTTCGCTCGCCGGCCTTGTCGACTCCCTCTATTTCACCTTTGCGTACTATGGGCGAATTCGCAAGGCGCGCTGGGTTCCGGAGACCTTTTGTGCGCGAGAGGGTTCGAATTGCGTCACGGTGGTTCGCACACCTTACGCGCGGGTCTTCGGAATTCCGAATTCGCTGCTTGGCATTCTTTACTATGTAGCCCTCCTGGTCTGGATTGGATTTGCGCCCCGGCACCTGAACATTTTGGGGCACATCTTCAGACCATTCGAGACCGTGGGCCTGTATTTGCTGGGCGCCAGCCTGCTCACGGTCCTGCTCGGCTTCTATTTGGTGTATGCGCTTCGACGCGTTCTCGGCGTTCACTGCCCGCTCTGCTACGCGGCCCACGCCATCAATGTAGCCCTTTTTGTGCTATTGATTCTCGCTTCCTAATTGCAGCAAAGGCCCATACGCTACGAGCCCCGAGGGTGTAAAATACGTGTCCGTTTCTGACGGGTTGTATCAAACACAACTGAAAGGAAACTTATGCAACAACTCATATTGCGCTTTCTTAGAATACTCACGGTCGTCGCCTGCGCTTCTCTCGCGCTGGCGCAGGAGCAGAACCCCGCACCGCTTCCGCCGCCTCAGACAACAGGCGGAAGGCCGCTGATGCAGGTTCTCAAAGATCGGCATTCCACGCGGGAATTCAGCAGTCAAAAACTCTCGCCGCAGACGCTTTCCAATCTACTCTGGGCAGCCTTCGGAATAAACCGTCCGGACGGCAAGCGCACCGCGCCTTCGGCCATGAATTGGCAAGAAATTGATATCTACGTGGCCATGCAAGACGGTCTCTTCATCTACGACGCCAAAGCCAATACGCTGAAACCAGTCGTGCAGCAGGACGTTCGTGGGGCAACCGGCCAGCAGGCGTTTGTCAAAGATGCCGCGGTCGATCTCGTTTATGTCGCGGACCTGGCAAAAACGGGAAGAGCAGGAGGTGAGGACCAGATCATGTACACGGGCGCCGATACGGGATTCATCGCCCAAAACGTGTACCTGTTCTGCGCTTCCGAGGGGCTTGCGGCGGTGGTGCGAGGCAGCGTTGATCGCGAGGCGTTCGCGAAAACGGCAAAGCTTCGACCCAACCAGAAGATCGTCCTGGCGCAGACGGTCGGATATCCCAAGTAGTCGCTCGAAAATCTCGCGGTAAATCAAACGCCCGCGGATTGCTGTCGGCAAAAACCAGCTACACGGCCCCTTCGTGTCTCGCGCCTTCCTCGGCACAGAGAGCACAGACCGGTAAGGCTGCAATCAAATCCAGATTCTTCGCTCCGCTCAGAATGACATGTCCTCCTGAGCGAAGCGAAGGATCTGCTTTTCTTCGCGCGCCGCGAAGAAACTCACCCTAAGTACTACAGTGAGGCGTGTAGCTGCGCTTGCGTATTCGCAGAGGATTTGGCCATGATAGGAAGATGCCCATGAACGGAAGCACGGCGAGCGAGCGCAGCGTTCATGCGAGCCCCACCGGCGCACCGGCGCCCAAGGGCTTGATCGCCAAACTCCGCACCACCCTCGAGATGATCAAGTTCGAGCACTCGATCTTCGCCTTGCCATTCGCGCTTACGGGGGCCATGTTGGCGGTGCGCGGCTGGCCGGCCTGGCGGCAGGTACTCTGGCTGATTGTGGCCATGGTGGGGGCGCGCAGCGCCGCTATGACCTTCAATCGCATCGCCGACTTGAGGTTCGACGCGCTCAATCCTCGCACCCGGATGCGCGCCCTACCCACGGGGCAGATCAGCCTGCGATTTGCGTTGGGCTTCACCTTGCTTTCCTGCGCGCTGCTGGTATTGGCTGCGCGCGAACTGAACCCTCTGGCGTTCAAGCTTTCACCCCTGGCCCTCGCGGTCCTGCTTGTTTATTCCTACACCAAGCGCTTCACAGTCCTCTCGCACATCGTACTGGGAGCATGTTTAGGGATGTCGCCGATCGCCGCCTGGATCGCGCTGCGAGGCAGCGTGAGCCTGAGCGTTTTGCTGCTGGGTGCTGCCGTCACCTTGTGGACAGCCGGCTTTGACATCATCTACGCCTGCCAGGACGTCGAGTTCGACCATGCCCTGGGGCTCTACTCCGTTCCCAAACGCTACGGCATCAGGGCCGCGCTTTACACCTCCGCCATCCTTCATGTCCTCATGCTAGCGCTTTTGGTGACCGTGGCCCGACTGGAGAATCTCGGTTGGGTGGCGATGGCGGGTCTAATTGCGGTGGCTTGCCTGCTCGCCTACGAACATGCCCTCGTGAAGCCTTCTGACTTGTCCCGCGTGAACGCCGCGTTCTTTACCATCAACGGATACGTCAGCGTGCTGTTCTTTGTCACATGGGCCGCAGATGTATTGATCCATTAAATCATCGATTCATTGGACCATTGGTTGAATGAGGTCGCCAGGCAGGGAAGCAACTGACGACGGACCACGGACAACGGACAGCTCTTCAATGGCTCAATGAATCAGTTACTGAAGTCTGTGGGTGAACCCTATTTCTTTGAAGACCAGGGAATCGAAGATGGCCAGCACGTGCTTGCGATAGGCTAAAATACGAGCTACCGCTCCCTGATAAACGGGGTCCTGATCTGCGAGGCGCTGCCACTCAGCGAGCACGCGGGACGGCACATCGATGTCTTCCCGGAGTTTTTGCAGCGGATGCCCGCGCAGGAAAAGGCCGTAGAAGAACGCTGCCTCATCCTGCGGCTCTGCGAAACTGTAATTAGTCCACTCCATAGCGTCACGAGCTTCAAAAACTGAATTTTAAACCCAATCAGGGGCGGGATGCCAGAGGTTTTGTGCTGCGTCAGCAGGCTTGCTGAGCATACACGCAGGGGCTTTGTCAAGTCCTATTCAGTATTCATGCGGGTTTGCGGAGAGCTAGCCGGCTTCGGAAGCCCGGGCGAGGACTGCCCCGGTGATGTATTGGAGCTGTCGTTCAGCTCGCGCGCGTAGCACTCACTGACCGCTTCCAGAGGCCCGGAGGGCCGCGAGAGTAGCCCATGGCGTAAGCCGTGGGATCGAGGAGCGGCCTCGGGTTGTATAAGCCCCGGAGGGGCGACAGATCCCCAGGCACTATCTCTGTCGCCCCTACCGGGGCTGCGGATATGAAAGCCGCACGTGGTCCCACGGCTTACGCCGTGGGCTACTTTCTGGCGCCGCTCCGCGGCTCTCGTAGCCCTCGCGTCTTTAGGTTAAAGCTGATGCCCATCACCCCCTGCCCCTCCTCCCGCTGAGGCGGGGAGTCAGTCTCATGCCAGCGAGGAATCCCGCTCCGATTCCTTTCCGCACGTAGTTCACGTTTTTTGTACGCAGAGCGAGATTCCTCGTCCTGCGGCCCAATGCCTTCGGACGACGGGTCGCTTCGCTCGGAATGACACCTGGACGCCAGGTGGACCGGTTGCAATCCGTGCTTCCCGCCGATAGAATGAGAACTTAGCCATATGTTTACGGGCACACTTCGCATCGAAGACTCGCAGCTTGCGCCCATCGCCGAAAAGGTGCTGGCAGGAGAGCGTCTCAGCTTCGACGAGGGCGTTACGCTCTACGAGTCCGCCGACCTGCTCGCCCTCGGCTTCCTGGCCAATCACGTCCGCGAGCGGCTGCACGGGAAGCGGACCTATTTCAACGTCAACCGCCATCTCAACCCCACAAACGTGTGCGTGGCCAGTTGCAAGCTCTGCGCTTTCGGCCGCAAGCCCGACGCGCCGGCCGCTTACACAATGGCTCTCGAAGAAGCCTTTCGCACTGCCGGCGAAGGCTGGTCAGAGGCAGTCACGGAATTCCACATCGTGGGCGGCCTGCATCCCGACTTGCCGTTCCAGTTTTACCTGGACCTGATTCGTGGCTTGAAGGAAAGGTTCTCGAGCGTCCACCTCAAGGCCTTCACGGCCGTCGAGATCGGCTACTTCTCGCACATCACGCAAATGCCCATTCGCGAGGTTCTCGAAAAGCTCAAGGAGGCCGGAGTCAGCTCGCTGCCCGGCGGAGGCGCGGAGATTTTCGCTCCGGCAGTGCGACGGGTCATCTGCGACCACAAGATCGGCGCCCACACCTGGCTCAAGGTGCACCGCATCGCACACGAGTTGCGCATGCCCTCGAACGCCACCATGCTCTATGGGCACATCGAATCTTCGCGCGACCGCGTTGACCACCTGCTGCAATTGCGCAGCCTCCAGGACGAAACCCACGGCTTTCAGACTTTCATCCCGCTCGCCTTTCATCCCGCCAACACCGAACTTGGGAAACTCGTGTCCCACACTGAGACTTCCGGCTTCATGGATCTCAAGAACGTCGCCGTGTCGCGCCTCATGCTCGACAACTTTCCGCACATCAAGGCCTATTGGATTATGATGACGCCTCGCGTGGCGCAGGTGGCGCTGCGCTTCGGAGCCGATGACCTGGATGGAACCGTGGTGGAAGAGAAGATCTATCACGACGCCGGCGCACGAACCCCCCAGGCTATGACCCGCCGAGAGATCATGCGCCTGATCCGTGAGGCAGGCCAGGAACCCTTCGAAAGAGACACCCTCTACCAACCCGTGACCCGCGCGGAGACAACCGTTGCAGTGCAGGTGTGAGCTCACCTGCTCCCGCGCACAAAAGCGGTGAATCAGTTCCTTCACAAGGCCGGGTAGCGCGGACCGCCGGTTTTGCGGTCCGCGGCTGTTCCCAACGGCGTACGCAAGAACCGCGGACCGCAAAATCGGCGGTCTGCGCTACCCAGAACCCGCACAGCCGCGACTTTCACGCGACCCGTCCCACCGCAGTAGATTGTGCGCGCTCGTCCCAGGCAGTATAATTCCAACCCCTGAGAGGTGTCTCGATGGACGGGTTGCTGCATTTTACCGATCTGCTCGTGTTTTTACTGGTCGTACTCATTTTGCTCCGTTCGGGGACGTTTCTGGAAATCGCACAGCGTCTGGAACGGCTGGATTCGGACCTCCGCGGGGAATGGCGCAGCTTCTGCTCCACGCTGCTCATGACTAAAGAAGCCGCCCCTGGCGCGGAGGGCGAGACGAGAGACATATTTCCGGAGGAAGAAGCCCGGCGAAGCAAAACCCGGGCACGAATGCTGCTTGCATTTTTGATGGGAAACCTGCTCTACCTCGTTTCGTCTCCACTTCTTCCGTCCTCCGCCGTACTGAACGCAGCTCGTTTCCCGTCCCTCCCGATTCTGGTTGATATTTGGTTCTGCGCGATGGCGTTTGGACTTCTGAACTTGGTTCGAACGGTTAAGGCTCGGCGAAATTAAACCCGCAATTCGTTTCGCGAATTGCGGCCTGCGGCTTGGGAAAGACAGCGTCCCTGAATGAAAAACAAGATTCTGCTCCTCGCCGTCGCCGGCTTCACATTAACCGCGGTTCTGGGCGCCGTGAGCCAATACGTGACTCCGCTGCCCCCTACCCTGCTTCTGGCTCTTCGCTGGATCTCGATCGCCACGCTGCTTCTTTACGCGCTCTTCAAGCGCACGCTGACCACGTGGATTCTGGCGGCGATGGTGATGGGCGCGGTCCTGGGTCACGACTGGCCCCACGCGGCTCTCGACCTGCGCCTCCTCAGCGTGATTTTTTTGCGGCTCATTCGCTGCATCATTGCCCCGCTGCTTTTCGGCACGCTGGTGAGCGGTATCGCGGGGCACTCCAACCTGAAGAAGGTGGGGCGCATGGGCCTGAAATCGATCATCTTCTTTGAGGCGGTCACGACCCCCGCGTTGTTCATCGGGCTTGCTGCCATCAACTTCAGCAAGGCCGGCGTTGGAGTGCACCTGCCGCCGGCCGCGGGCGAGACGCTTCAGGTTCAACGCATGACAGCCTCGGAAACCATCCTGCATATCTTCCCGGAGAACCTGGCGAAATCGATTGCGGAAGGTCAGATCCTGCAAGTGGTCGTGTTCAGCATCCTGTTTGGCATCGCGCTGGCGATGGTGCGCGAGGAGCGCCGCCGGCCGCTGGTCTCGCTCGCCGAAAGCCTCACGGAAACGATGTTCAAGTTCACTAACCTCGTGATGTACATGGTGCCGCTTGGTGTAGGTGCGGCCATCGCTTACACGGTGGCCAGCACCGGCATGGGCATCCTGTTCAACCTCGCGAAACTCCTCCTGACGCTCTACGCCGCCCTGCTGATTTTCATATTCGGTGTTTTGTTTCCGGTGGCCCTGCTGGCGCGGGTGCCACTGAAAAAGTTCATCGCGGCGGTGGCGGAGCCGGTCTCGATTGCCTTTGGAACCGCGAGTTCCGAGGCCGCACTGCCGCGGGCCATGGAAGCTATGGAAGCGATTGGAGTGCCGCGCCCCGTGGTGGCGTTTGTCATGCCGACGGGCTACAGCTTTAACCTGACCGGCAGCACGCTCTATCTTTCGCTCGCGGCGATCTTCGTCGCGCAGGCCGCCGGCGTACCTCTCAGCCTTGGCCAGCAATTGCTACTCATGCTTACGCTCATGCTGACCAGCAAAGGCGTGGCTGGCGTCTCTCGCGCCGCGATCGTCATCCTTCTCGGTACTGCGGGTTCGTTCGGCTTGCCGACGGAGCCGATCTTCATCCTGCTGGGCATCGATCAGTTGATGGATATGGGGCGTACCTCGGTCAACGTTTTAGGCAACTGCCTGGCCACCGTGGTGATCTCACGCTGGGAAGGCGACTTCGGCAAGGAACAGCCGTCACCGGTGGTGATGAACGCAGCCGCCGGCTAGGGCGGTACTCGCCCGTTTTCAGCGGGGCAGGGAATTTGGGCTCGATTGAGTCGGTGTGAGAGCCTCCTTCACACTGTCATTCCGAGCGAAGCGAGGAATCTCGCTCTGAATGTTTTCAAGGCAGTGCGGCTCCCCCGAAAATCACGTCATTCCCGCGCAAGCGGGAATCCATGGGAGGGACAATGGGTCCCCGCTTTCGCGGGGACGACAACGCTGATTTTCATTCCCTCGGGTGGGCCAAAGGTCCATGGAAACTCCTCTGAATGACAGACTAATCGAGTCTTCACACAGACGCTCGGTTCCCCTCCACAGTAAGGAGGGCTGCGAAGGTCTTGCAGAATTCTGAAACGAGAAAAGACGGGGCTCCGAAAAGCACGGAATTTGAGCGCCCATCGCCTCCGAAAACTATCTAATACAACAACCCATGTCACGCAAACAGTTCATCGCCCTTATAGCGCTCACGCTCCTGGCGGCAGTCCTGTCCAGGGGCTACCGTCTATTTTTCGGTCGGCTCTCCCCTCGGAAATGGGGCTTTATTGATAAAACCGGTGCTCTGGTTATTCCGGTTCAGTTCGACGATATGGCCAGGGATCAGTATGGGGGACGGACCCTGTATCACAGAGCCTTTCGAAATTTCAGCGAGGGACTGTGCGCTGTCAGGTTCGGCAAGAAATGGGGATTCATAGATAAGAAGGGCAATTTCGTGATCGAGCCCAAGTACGACAACGCGGGCGTTTTTTCGGAAGGACTGGCTTGCGTTCGCGTCGGAAGCAAATACGGTTATATCGACAAGACAGGAAAAGTGATGATTCCCATGCAGTTCGATTGGCCGTCCCAATCGAAGGAACGTCAGCTCCGACAATCCGGACTTGGACATGACCAAAATGCTGGCGGAGCCCTTGGTTTTCAGCCAAGGCCTGGCGGTAGCGCGCAAGGGCGACAAATGCGGTTACATGGACCACACCGGAAGGGTTGTGATTGAGCCTGCATTCTTCGCGGCGCAGCCGTTTGAGGAGGGCGGTTATGCCTCTGTGACCACGATGACGGGAACGAGCTTGATTGATAAGGCGGGCAAACTTATGGATCCGGCCAGTCATTGCCTCGGTTTTGCCCAGGGCCTTTTTCTGGCGTTTAACGGTATATATCCAACGGACAAGAGACGACTGTTTTATCTCACCAAGGACGGGCAGCGGCCCTTCCCGCAGGAATTCCTGGATGCGCGCGTCTTTAGCGAAGGCTTGGCCGCTGTGGCCCCCGGCCCTGTCCCCCCTGGCATCAGTAGTGCTTACGGGTATATCGACGCCAGCGGAACGGCGGTGATCAAACCGCAATTCTTCATTGCCGGTAACAATTTGGCGGCGGACTTCGTCGACGGCCGCGCAATTGTGTCGCAAAGCGGCATGTTACTCTCTGTTCCTCTCAGCGGTGTCATCGACAGAACGGGCCGATGGATTGTGCGGCCGCAATACGATAACATCTCATCCTACTCTGAAGGATTGGCGCGAGCGCTCATCAACGACCGCTGGTTGTTTCTGGATATGGACGGCCATGAAGCGGTTCAGACTCAAGCAAGATGGGTCAATAGTTTCAGTGAGGGGCTGGCAGCGGTAATGCAATAAGCAGCAATGAAGAAAGGGAGAAGCCACCGTGTTGCAGCGGGCTTTGCTGGGAACATTCTTCCTCTTGTTAACTCACCTCTTTGCGGGACTCGCTGCCGCGCAGGAGCATGTTTCATTTGCGACTCAGGATGGGGGGACCCTATTTGCCGACCTGTACGGTAAAGACGAGCGTGGCGTCGTGCTGGCCCACGGGGGGCGCTTTAACAAGGAGAGTTGGCAGAAGCAGGCGCGCATTCTTGCGGCGGCGGGATTTCGCGTGCTGGCCTTCGACTTCCGCGGCTATGGCAAGTCACGGGGACCGGGCGACTCGGATCCGCTCGGCGCTCCCCTCCACTTGGACGTGCTGGCCGCTGTCCGCTATCTGCGCAACAACGGCGCGAAATCGATAGCTGTAGTGGGAGGCAGCATGGGCGGCGCGGCCGCCGGCGACGCTTCGATTGCATCCGCGCAAGGGGAGATCAATCGGTTGGTTCTGTTGGGCGCAGCGCCGAACGGCCCGGCGGAAAAACTCAAGGCGTCCACTTTATTCATCGTGGCTCGCGACGACGCAAACGAAGCCGGCCCGAGGCTCCCCGGCATTCGCGCCCAGTATGAGAAGGCCCCCGAACCTAAGGAGTTGATCGTTCTCGACGGCTCTGCGCACGCCCAATACCTCTTCGAGACGAATCAGGGAGAGCGCGTGATGCACGAGATCGTGCGGTTTCTTTCGTCGCCTTGACCGGTGATAGACTGGTGCCGTGGAACGTAAGTTCGTTCATGAAGTCAGCCCGCCCGCCTCAGCCCCGAAGGGGCGGAAGAGAGTAGCCCAGGGCGCAAGCCCTGGGGAAAGGAAGAGCCCTCTCCCCTTTCTCCCCCTCTCCCGCCCAGCCGGAGAGGGGGAAGGGGGGTGAGGGGAGACCCCCTGAACCCACGGCTCACGCCGTGGGCTACTCGCTTGCGCCCGCTTCGCGGGCTGACTTCATGAACGAATTTCCGTTACACAGCACTGGAGAAGCAAAGAGTCGCCGAGGTTCTCTGCATGCAAATCAGTCCACGCATCCAGAAGAGTGATGGGCGCTCGCGACGTGGCGGCGCGTTTCCAAACGCCTTTGCGATCTTGATTGCTCTGTTGTCCCTTTGCACTATTCTCGCCGTCCCATCGCCTTTGGCCGCCCAAGTCGCAGGGCCGCTCACGGTCTCAAGTAACCCAAACTATTTCAAACATGCGAACGGCACGGTAGTTACTTTAAACGGCTCGCAGAACCGAAAAACCAGGGTGGCGCATACGTCCTGCCGTACTTTGGCGGGATGTGTGCGCCCTCTGGACGGGGGCGCAGACATGCCAAACTACGGCACGTCTGATGCGCCACCCGTGACTGTTTTTCACAGGGTTTCGCGGGCCGAAGGCCCATGGGGACAGGCCCGATTCACTTCGTCGCTGACGTCAGAGACTTCAAGCGTTCCTTGTTGATCTTAAGCACCACCCCCGCGTTGCGGTCCGCAACCTCGCTCACCTTGTATTCCGCCGAGGTGCCCAGCACCTGCGCCACCTCGGTGGGAGTTAACTTGTATTCGTCCGCCAGCCACTGCGCCATGCCGGATGTGGCGGTACGGAACGCGTCGTCGATGGACCCGGCAAGCCCCACCGCCATGATGTGGGTTGCCGACTCGACCCTGGGAGTCTCGATGTGTTTCCCCGGCAGGACATCGACCGAAAACTCGACCTCCATGGAAGTCTCAAGGGCGTTACCGTTGAGTTCGCCGTCGCCCTGGGCTGCGTGGCCATCGCCCAGATAGAAGAGAGCGCCCGGTACGTTCACCGGCAGGTAAAGCGTGGCGCCCTCGACGATCTCGTTAAAGTCCATATTTCCGCCATAGCGCCCGGAGTCGCCGGTGGGCGGCGGAGCCTGTGCAGGCCCGGGCGCCGTCGCGACACAGCCCAGCATGGGTTTGAGCGGCACGGAGTAACGCGTCAGGTGCTCGGCGAGTTTCTCCGGGGTGGCCACGCCGCGTTGGGTGTCCAGATGCCAGCGGACGGATTTGCCGACGTTTTTCATCTTGACGGCCAAGTCGCTGTCGAGCCCGCGGTCGACCACCGCGTCGTCACTTCCGGCCCAGTCGCGATTCAGGCGCACCTTCGTGAGGTGCACCACGAGCGTGTCTCCGGGCACGGCGGTTTCGATGTAGAAAGGTCCCGTTTGTGGATTCCCACCCAGCACGCGCGTCACTCCCTTTTCATCGATGCCGCCCGCGTCGACGGTGGTGGTGTGAACGGTATCTCCCGGTGAGATGGTCAGCACCGGCTTGTTCAGCGGTGAGAACTGGCGATAGAAAGTTGTGGGCGTGAATTCATGGCGCTCAGGCGTTCCCGCGCGTCGCTGCGGTACGACTGTTCCGGTGAATTCATGCGTGCTGGGGTGCTCCCGGTCATCGGCGTCGGTGAAGACGATACTGCCGGACATGGCGCTGCCGTTTACAGTTGCCTGGCACTCCTCGGTCCCGCCCTGGTCGTCTTTGGCCACAAAATGCACGGAATTGCCGCTGATAGTTCCCTCCAGCTTGTCTCCCCCGAACTTGCCGGTGAGTTTCCCTTCAGCCTGATTCAGTTCCAATGGAAAGTAGAGGGGCGTGCCGTAAAAGTCCGCCGTTATCGTCCATCGGCCGGAGACGGCGGCGTTCGCGGCGCCCGCAGGATTTTGCCCGGCATGGGCGCGAGAGTGATGCACCGTGAGTAGCCCTGGAACGAGTAGAACCAAAAGTGGAAGCCTGCGCATGAGTCGCTCCTGAGTGGATTATTGACGGTTCGCTTATCCACCTCAATTATGTCAGGTCGATTGTCTCACGAGAAGTCGCGACTTGGGCCAATGGGCAGGGTCGGATTAGTCGAGGGGCGGCTCGCGAGCCGCCCCTACGAAGCTGGGAGTAGAGGCGGTTCGCGAACCGCCCCCACGAGGTTAGAAGTCGATCCGCAGGCTGGCCTGGCCCTGGCGCGCGCCGGCGAACTGGAACAATCCCTGGGCTGAGGATATGCACCCGAAGCCGCATAGCGCCGATGAGGGATTATTCACGTGGGTGATATTCAGATCGGGATTACCCAGATTGAGATGGTTCATAACGTTGACGAAGGAAATCTCGAACCTCAACTTGACACGCTCGGTAAGGCTGAAGAACTTGGAGATTCCCGTATCCCAATCAATGGTGCCCGGACCGTTTAAGATTCCGACACCGGACGTGCCAAAGCGGCCGATGGGAGGCGGGGTTGATCCGCCTTCCCCGATGCTGCAACTCCCGCCAGGGCATGCGAATCCCGAGCCATTGATCCATTCGCCGGCGTTCGGCGAGGACGGAATAAAGCTGCCGACGCGGTCCGGACGCTGGGCGCGGCCGATAATCCCGGAGCCCGTTCCGGAAGGATCGCCGGAGGAGAAGTAGGGCGTCAGGAAGGGGCCGGTGTGCAGCGTCAAAACGTTATTTGTTTGCCATCCGCCGATCACGGCGTTAAGGACTTTGTTATCGGAATTCGCAAAGCGTTTACCCTTTCCCACAGGGAGTTGGTAGACCGCCGTAGTGATCCAGTTATGCCTGTAGGGAGCAAAGGGGTTTCCTTTTTCGCTGCGCCGATCGTAAAAGTCCTCGGACCGGTTGCATGCCGTCTCACCGCATAAGCTGCCCGCATTCCCGGCGCCCAGGTTGTCCGCCATGCTATGGGACCAACTGTAAGTGCTGTCGAGCGTGAGCCCCGCAGCGACCCGGTGCGTCACTTCCACCTGAGCCTCCTCAAAAGTGGCGGTGGCGCCGTTGGCGCGTGTGTTCACAACACCCCAATTCGGGTAGGGGCGGCGGCTGAGAGGTTGGTCGGCATAGGGAATGGTCGAGGGAAGCGATTGATTATCGTCGGGCGCCCAGACCAAGTTGGTGGTGTTCATGCCCACGTAAGTTAGACGCAACCCGGTGTTTTTCCCGAGATCGCGCTCGAGCGAGAGGTTCCACTGGAGTGAGTAGGGTTCTTTCCAGGCGATGGAATTGGCCGTGCCGAAGTAGGCGGAACCGTACGGGGCTAAACCACCCTGGGTGCTGAGGGAAGAGGTTTCGGGCCAAACGAAGGCGGGGCCAACGCCCGCTGTTTCGGTGTTGTAGTATTGATTTGTATAGGCCTGGAGGGTTCCGGTGAGTGAGTAGTAGACGGATCCCATGGTCGAAGCCTGGTAAGCGCCAATGCCGCCACGCAGTACGGTGCGGTCGTCGTTGGTGAGCTTGTAAGCAAAGCCAAAGCGCGGCAAAGCACGCTTGGAGGTGGCGCGCAAACCCTCCGGGATATGGTCCTGGGATGCCGTCATCACCGGCGTGCAGGGAGCGCCGTTGGCCGACGTGGGGTCGCTGGCTAAACCCGGCAGGGCCGCGTTCGGGCAAGCATCAAACGATTGGAGGAACGAGGTCGCCAGACGATTAGCCGCACCGTCAGGGTAGACGGCACCGCCCGAGAAGGGAGTCTGGATGAAGTTTCCAATCTGGCCGCCGGCGTCCGTGTAGCCGGGGTGATAGTCAAAACGCAGACCCAATTCGATGGTCAAGCGCTTTGAGACCTTCCAGCTATCCTGCGCAAAGAAGGCCAGGATGTAGTTCCGGCCGTCGTTGTCCAATTGGACATCATCCAGGTCCGATTGGGCGGGTGCGCCGATCAGGAAGTCGCCAAAATCGCTGCCGGTGAACATGCCGGAGAATCCGTAAGTGCCGTAGTTGTCAGCGCCGAAGAATCCCAAAGCGTCCACCGCGCGGAATTTCGCTGCGTCCATCCCGAACTTGAAGGCATGGCGGCCCTTAACCCAACTCAGATTGTCTGTAAACTCATAGGTGCGGGATTGACCCACCGAATTCAGGCGGTCGACACCAAGACCTGTAGTCCCGCTGCTGCCGCCAAAATCGATCTCGGGAAGCCCGTTGTACCACAAGTCACTGATGCCCTGGAAACCGAGCGACTCGGTAAACGGTTTGCCATTGTACGGATTCTGCGTCCCTGTCTGGTCATTGGTCAACCCGAAGCGGAACTCGTTCAGCAGCGTGGGCCGGAAGGTGTACGTTCCCGACGCGACGAGCATGCGCACGTGCTCGAAGCTGGTGCTGGAAGGAATGGTGAGTTCCTCGGGAGATAGCTGGGGAATGTTCTTGTAAGTGAAGCGCCCTGTGACGAAGAGCTTCTGGCCGAAATACTGGTCTCCCCGCACATCAAACCCATTCGAGTCCAAATTCGCCGGGACGTTAACGCGGTAATTGTTGGCGGTGAATGCGCTGCCGACGTTGGGGCTGGGGTAAAACTGGAGGAACGCGGACGCCCCTGGATTGATATTGGTAATCACGTCGTTCGCATACGGTTGGCCGGTAAAGGGACTGTAGAGTTGATTCGCTGTGTTGCTGCAGATACCGGCCGCGTTGAAATTGCCGCCGGACTGGGTGCACAGGTAGCCTAGATCACCACCTTTCATGGCCGGCGTGGGAACGGTGTTCTCAATTGTGGCGGTGCGCGGTAGACGGAAGCCCTCGTAGTCACCGAAAAAGAAGGACCTATTCTGCCCATTGTAAAGATGGGGGATGACGACCGGCCCGCCTAAACTTCCGCCGAAGTCGTTGGCGATTTGGGTCGGCTTTGTGACAGCTCCGTACGGAAGGGCGTTGAGAGCCGTATTCTGGGTGTACCAGAAGCCGGAGCCGTGTACGGTGTTCGAGCCGGCCTTGGTGGTGGTGGTGACGTCGCCGGGCTGCTCAAACTCCGCCGGGCTTCCGATTCCTTGCACCTTGATTTCGGCAATCGATTCCGCGGAAGGGAAGGCGTTGTGAAGGGGCGAGTTGCCCGTCACGTTGGTGATCGAAACGCCATCCACGCTGAACTGAGACTGCGATTGCAGGCCGCCCTGAATCGCCAGATTACCGCTCTGGTCGGTCTGCATGCCCGGGAGGATTTCCATGAGGTAATACGGGCTGTTGCCGTTCCCCGAGGCGCGATAGTTAATGGGCAGGTCGGTGATCTCAAGGGTGTTGTAGGTGGAGGACACCGTTTCTGTTTCGGTGGTGATCACGCCCACGCTCTCGCCCGTGACCTCTACTTGCTGGTTGACTTCGCCAACGGTCAGGGTGGCGTCCACGCGCAACGTGGCCCGCGCCTCGAGTTCGATACCGTCCACCCGAGTGGTCTTAAAGCCGGCGTTACTGACTTCCACCGAGTAGTGTCCTGCCTTGAGGTCGACGGCAGTGTAGTTACCGCCGGCGTCCGTCGTCACGCTGCGCGAGGTGTTTTCATCGGTGTTGATGACCTTCACCGTGGCGTTGGGCACCACGGCGCCGCTCGAGTCCGTTACCGTGCCTTCCAGCGTGCCGAAAGTCGATTGCGCCAAGGCCATACCACAACTTAAAGCAATTGCCAGTACAGACCATGCAATTCTTTGCCGCATGGGGATCTCCTTTTTTGTTTGTAGCCTGCTGCCCCGAATCGAAGGGTCCTTCTCCGAAAGCAATTGTAGGGGTGAATCTCTAAGTTAGACATAAACCCCGCATTTGTCAAGGTGTTGCGAAGGCAGTCGATACCCAGTTTCCGCTGGCACGGGCATTCCTTCGGTGCGCTCAGGACAGGCTCTGCTCGGCCACGGTCACGGCCAAGATGGCCGTGACACATCAAAGTAGGCCACGACTCGGAGGTAGTGTACCCCCTACAGTTGGGACACGACCTCCGCGACACCCCGCAAATCAGGCGCAGAGCACTTTCCGCAGCGGTTCCCGCCCGCTGGACAAGCTATGCGGTATATTTCAATGTAGTCGACTGACCAACTAAATCAGACACTGATTGAAACACGCGAATGTGAAGCACAAGTTACGGCCGAGTTAGGTTTGCATTAACGCAGGTGAATTAATTTAACGGCGGCGTGCAAGTCATTCTGACTGTCGTCTCCCGTTTATGTGCTAGAATGCCACATTCATATCACTTCACTCGTGCGAGAAGCTCGAATGCCGCAGATCCGTCTTGTTTCGTTCGATCTTTGGGATACCGTCTTCGTCGACGATTCTGACGAGCCAAAGCGCCTCCGGCAGGGCCTTCCCCCGAAGCCGGTCGAGCGCCGGAAGTTGGTTCATCGCTTCCTGTCACGGCATGCGCCTGCCGATCGGGCGTTCGTCGATTGCGCTTATGACACCACGGATGTGGCATTCCGCCACGTCTGGCGCCACCAGCACGTGACTTGGCCGGTCGAAGTCCGCCTGCGGGTCCTGCTGGCCGGACTCAAGCGGGAACTGCCGGAGGACGAACTCAAAGAGCTTGTGCGTCTCCACGAAGAGATGGAGTTGCGCGTTCGGCCTGACCTTGTGCCTGGAGCCGTGGAGGCGCTCGAAACACTCCGGCGCCGATTTACCCTGGCGGTAGTTTCCGACGCGATCTTTACCCCCGGCAGGGCCTTGCGAGAACTGCTGGCAGGTTACGGACTACGGGATTACTTTTCGGCTTTCGTATTCTCCGATGAAGTGGGATGCTCGAAGCCTGCGCCGGGAATGTTCCGCCGGGCCGCAGATCTTACGGGGTGTCGTCTGGAGGAGATTGTTCACGTCGGCGATCGCGAGCACAACGATATTGCGGGCGCAAAAGATGTGGGATGCAGGGCGGTGCTTTTCACCGGAGTCGTTGACCGCGACAGCGCCAACACCTGCGCCGACGCCGTGTGCCGGGACTTCGTCAAGCTCCCAGCGATCATGGATTCCCTGGCGGGAAGCAGGGGGGAGTTTGAAAGTCGAGAGTCGAGTTTCTAAAGTCATCCGTTAAGCACTGTCATTCTGAGCGAAGCGAAGAATCGCTGCAGTTCTTGAT
>CAWIUZ010000075.1:0-8510 GCA_963838915.1 uncultured Acidobacteriota bacterium | reverse complement strand
GTCCGGCGATGCCGACGGCGAAGAGCACACTTGCTATTTGTGGAGGCACGGGTTAAGAGCAGTGTTAACTGATGAGATACAAGTGCAGAGTGGTCAGGGTTCAGCGGCAGGCGTCTCGTCGAATCGAGCGGGGACATTCTGGATTCTCAGCGCTCGCCACGCCGCCACAAGGGAAACGGCGGCGAGAATTGCAAGGAACGGAACAATCAACGTACTGTGGCGCGCGTGCGCGATGATTGGGGCGTGGACCATCGGGATGTAGAGGATGTACAGCAGAATTATGCCCGCCTTGTGCAAGAGGCCACGCTTCCGCAAAACCACCACCCCTGCGAGAGCCAAGCCGAGCAGCGGCGCCTGCACCAGCACATTCAGCAGGACTGACTGCCGCTTCTTGCCAAGAAACCAGAAGTTGAAGAAGAAGTTCTTCATGGCGCATCCGGCCAGAAGTTCCGGATGGCTGCGATATTTGGTCGAGACTCGGCTGAGTAGAACCTGGTTGAACGCAACTTCGTCCTGCGGCGTGTAGAAGAGTTGGTAGTAAGGGCCCAAGAACGGTTTCCCGAGTTGTCTGGCGATTTCATCCCGCTCGAATCCGGCGCTCGTCTCCGCCTCCGCGAAGGGCAGGCTGGGGTTCTCACAGCTATAAAGCCCCTCCTGCGCCGCGACCCCGGCGACGGTGGCGCCAGGAACAAACTTGTGCACCAGCCTGTAATTGCGGATTATCCATGGGGACATCACAATCACAGTTCCGAGGCCGAGCACTGCCATCCGCAGCACGGCTTTCGCCCGTTCGCTCGAGCTCTTCGAGGTAAAGACGAGGTAAACGAACAAGAAGAGCGGAAACAACAGGACTTCGTTCCTTATCAGAACCGCCACCCCCAGCAGCAAGCCCGCAGCGCCATACCGCCACAGGCTTCCTTTCTCCACCGCACTGTAAAACGCGAGCATGAAGAGCAGCACGGTGAACATGGATGGGATTTCTATGCCCGCGTGCGCCTCAGCAACCAGGATGCCGGGGTAAAGGAGGAAGATGAGCGCCGCGGCCAGCGCGGTCATTGCGTTGCCAGTGATCTTTCGGGTGAGCCGCAGCAGCAACAGTGCGGCCCCAAAGGCCAGCAGCACGCATATGGCGCGAGCCTGCAGGAGGCCGTACCCGCCCACTTCAAAAACTGCCGCGAGTAGCAGCGGATAACCTGGCTCCCGAAGCATGGTGCTGCCCATGGCGGGCTCAACACGGTAGCCGTTCCCATGGTCGAGATTCCAGGCTATCTGGTCGTAAAGGTCCCCCCAGTTCGTATTGTAAGTCGGCGTCAAGCGGCCGCTCAGCTTCGGCAGGCCCACGAGGACAATCGCGGCGTTCACGAGGAGCGCGGCGAAAAGGATGAGAGATACGGACCGGCCCGCGAGTTTTTCGCCCACAAGCATAGGTGCCTTCGAGCTTATGGACACCTCGCGGATTTGAGTTGCTTCCATCCCTTCACTCCCCGTGGCGCCATCGCCAATGGCTAATTGCGGGGCCCCCGTCCTTCCTTGCTCCAAGTATAGAAGGCAGTCACAGCGTAGTTCCAGACCGCGCCTACCGCGATGCCTGCGAGGGCGGCAACGGCCCAAGAGGTATCCCGCCGAAACAGGTAGGACGCGATGCCGACGTTAGCAAGAGCGCCGAGAGAGCAGGAGAGCGAGAAGGAACCGAGGCCCTTGAACCATTGCCATCCCTTGAGGCGCATATCCCTGTAGGTCAAAGCGTTGTTCAGTGCGAAATTGCATACCATTGCAGCGACGGTGGCGGCTCCCTGGCTGTAGCGGAAAGGCACTGCCATCAGTTGAAACAGGGTCGACAATATGGCGAAGTGGACGAAAACTCCTAGCGCGCCCACCATGGCGAAAGCCACGAATCGCACCGGCACGATATGCCCTATCAGCTTGTCCGTCAGCAACATCACAAAGCCCCACATGGCCTGACTATCCAACTTGCTCTCGCCGGCGTGGCGATTACGAAAGGTGTAGGGCGTTTCCTTGAGTCGCAGCGTCCCAGGACAGGAAGCAACCAGGTCCAGGAGGATCTTGAATCCGATATTGGAAAGGTCCCGCACCGCGAGCTCCAGGACGCTCCGTCGCAAAGCAAAGAAGCCGCTCATGGGATCGGAGAGGTCTTGCTTCATAACAGATCGGCCCAGGCGGGTGGCGAACCGGCTCATTTTGGCCCGGGATGCCGTCCAGCTTCCGATCCCGCCTCCCTCGATGTAGCGGCTTCCGACGACCACGTCGGTGTCCCCCGCTTTCAGGATTTCAAGCATGCGGGGCAATACAGTCTCGTCATGTTGGCAATCGGCGTCCATGACGGCGAGGTAGGGCGCCGAGCTCGCCAGCATTCCTTCCACACAGGCGGAGGAAAGTCCGCGGCGTCCGATACGTTGCAAGCAGCGCACGCGCGGATCCGTGCGTGCGATTTCGCGGGCTCGCGCGGCAGTTCCGTCAGGCGAATCGTCATCCACGAAGATTACTTCCCAGGCGTTTCCGCTCAGGCTAGCTTCAAGCCGCTGAACGATCTCCGCCACGTTATCCCGTTCGTTGAAGGTGGGGACAATGACGGAGAGTTCAGGAACCTGGCCTGGCGACTCGCCATTTTCCGCGGATAAGGTCGTTGTCCGACTCTCGATTTTGATGAGTTGTTCCTGCATAACTCCGGCCTCACACGTTTCGTCTGGCCACTGGCGAGCATCGACGCTCGCCATCCTCTGGCCCCCGCCGCTCGGAGGTAAGTTCATACGTTGGCTTTGCTTCCCGCTCCGCTCAACACAGTCCATTACAAGGGTTTCGTCCCTCACACGGCCGAGGGGCGATGGTCGCCGCACTCCTGGCGCCGGGGGTCGTGACGATAATCCCGAATTCCGAAGTTGCGAGGCTCTGTGGGAAGAAACCCCTCACCCGGCTCGCTACTCTCGCCACCCTCTCCCCAAGGGAGAGGGCTGAAACCAATCAACGTTGACGGCCCTCTCCATTGGGGAGAGGGTGGACCGCAGCCGGCGTAGTTATCAGCCGGTGCGGGACGGGTGAGGGGTTACTTCCGAAGAATCCAAACACCCGTTTCGTTCTCGAGGTCATCAAGGCAGGCAATTCAGATTCAACGAGTTGGCTTGAAGCGCCAAATTCAACTTCGGAATTCGGGATAATATAATGCCGGCGCGCGGAGTCCGTCGATATCCGGGCGATACTTGAGCGTAGTCCGCCCTCATACGCGTCACCCATACTTGATGATGTCTCTCAGATACAGCCCTGAAATGCTATCTTAAGGTCGCCACAGGCGCCTCGTGGGCGCGAAGCCATTCCTCAAACAAGGCGAGGCTAAAAAGTATTTTGTGGTTATCCTGACGGCCGGCGGCGTGCTGTTCGTAAAGTTCGCGAACGGCGGGCGCGCTGAGGTACTGATAGATCCTGGAGCTTTCGTCGAGGAAGGTGTCGGTCATCTTGCTGTCCATCGCGCTGCGGAACCAGCCATCCACTACGTTGGTGGCGAAGCCGCGTTTTGGCCGGCTCAGGATCGAACTGGGAAGGAACTCACGGCACGCCAGGCGGTGTAACCATTTCCGGGTGCCTCCCCTCACTTTGAACTCGGCCGGCAGTCGCTCGACATATTCCACTATCTCTTTGTCCACGTACGGGACGCGAAGTTCCAGGCTGTGAGCCATCGAGAGCTTGTCCGCGTACATGAGGAGTTCGTCCGGGAGGGTAGATCGCAACTCGAGAAACTGCAGCCCGCCGAGCTCGTCCGTCTCCGACATGAGATCCGTCATACTCGCCCAGCAGTCCAGTATCGCGTCGCCGGAGTTTGGAGCCAGGAGGCCATCCTGGAAGAGCTTGTCAACCTGGTCGCCGGGCAGGAGCGACAGAACATACTGATACCTGCGCAACCGGTCGGGGATCGCCAAAGAGTACACGCCGCGCTTTAGGGCCTCGTTTCTGGGCAGGTGCGCCACGGCTGAAGAGAGGCTGCCGCGCATCCAAGCCGGCAGCCGTGCCCAATAGGAGCCGTAGCGCACGCCCAGGTGGCGGGTATAGCCGCCGAACAGTTCGTCCGGCCCTTGCCCGACCAGAGCTACTTTCACGTTCTGGTGGGCGCGTTGACACACGAAGTACATCGGCACAATCGAAGAAGTTGCGATGGGTTCTTCCAGGCAGGCGACAATCTTGGGTAGCGTCTTTTCAAAGAGCGATCGAGAAAGCAAGACGCTCGTGTGCTTGGATCCCAGGACGCGGGCCGTCTCGCCGGCATCGGCCAGTTCATCGTCGGGAAACGCCGCGCCGTACCCTACCGTGTAGGTTTGCCACGCACCCCCGTTAAGGTTCATCAAGGCAAGCAGTAATCCGGAGTCGATGCCGCCGCTCAAAAGCAAGCCCACCGGAACATCGCTGATGAGTTGCCGTTTAATGGCTTGTTTATAGAGCGTCGCCAGCTCCTCCAGAGCTTCCGCGGGTGACTTGGGCGGGGCGAACGGGATGGGCTTGAATCTGTACCATCGATCCACCTGGCAAGTTCCGTTCTCGACCGTCAGTTTGGTCCCGGGAGCGAGCTTCGATACACCTTTGAGTATTGTGTACGGCGAGGGTGTATAGCGGTAGCGCAGGAAGAGATTCAACGAGCTGGCGTCAATTTCGGGCCTTTCTCGCAGGGCAGCGCAGACGGCGCGCATCTCCGAGCCGAAATACAAGCGATTGCCATCCATCAGGTAATAAAGCAGCTTGATTCCGAAGGGGTCTCGAGCCAGAACCAGGCGGCGCTTCCGCACATCCCAGATGGCCAGGCCAAACATGCCATTGAGGTGATTCAGGACCTCGTCGCCCCACTGTTTATACCCGTGAATGATGACTTCGGTGTCCGAGTTCGTGCGGAAAACGTGGCCGTACCTTTCCAGCTCAGATCGCAGTTCGGGGAAGTTGTAAATCTCGCCATTGAAAATCACCCATACGGATTCTTCGCTATCCGACATGGGCTGATGGCCGCCCCCGAGGTCGATGATGGAAAGCCTCCGAAATCCGAACCCGAGCGGTCCGGCGAGGTAGTATCCCTCGTCATCGGGCCCGCGATGGCGGAGGGTCTGGGTCATCGCCACCAGGGTCTGGCGGTCGACCGGCTCCAATTTTCCGAAATTGTACTGTCCGCAAATGCCGCACATAGAGTTAGTTCAGCAGCCAACCCCGCATCAACTTCGCGCTACGCTGAAGTTATCAACCCGCTTGAATCGCAAGAGAGATTTGAGGATGGCCTTGAGCTTGGCCATCTGTTCCTTGCGGTGAAATACTATGAACTCCCGCGAGACTGGCCGAGGCGTGCGGCGCACGAGCGCCCAGCAATAGCCTAGACCCAGAGCAAAGCCGCCGATGAGATAGGGTCGCTTCGCAGCTCTGTAGCCGGCTCGGAACAGTTCCCAAACAGGGTGCCCGCCCATGTAGTAGTCCTTTTCGCCATAAGAAAACGAAGAAGAGACGGCACTCCGCTCGGCCGTTCCCAGCTGCCGGTGATGGAAGAACGACCGCTCACGGAACGACTCGGTTTTCCAACCTTTCATGCGGGCAGTGATCACAGCTATCCAGTCAATTCCCCCGGCTCGGTGTGGAATATAGCCGCCGATTTCCTCCCAGCACTGCCGCCGGAATAATTGGCACTGCCCCGCAACATGCTTTCTCCCCTCAAAACTGTCGGTTTCGGAGCTGTAGCCCTCCTCGCGGAAGACTGTACCCGCTACCCCGAGAGTAGGATCCTGGGCGAATTTGCCAAGAAGGAACTCGAAATGATCCCTTTCAAAGGATATATCCGCGTCCAAGTTGCCGATAATGGCGAAAGGCAGGCCCTTCACTCGCTCGTAGCCGGTGTTGAAAGCTTGCACTTTGGCCGCAAAGCTGCGATCGCGCCGTTGAGGCATCTGGACCATTTCTATCCAAGGGTAGTGGCCGAGATACTGGCTTATGATCTCGGCCGTCCGGTCCGTCGATCCATCATCAACGATCACCCATTTCGCGGGCAGCAGTGTCTGGTGAATCACCGACTCAAGCGTCTTCTGGATGAACGCAGCTTCATTTCGAGCTGGAGTGATTAGCACGTATGAGATGTGCGGCCGGTGTTGGTTCCGGTGTTCTTGTTTCACTGCTGCTTTCCTACTTCGGAGTGAATCGTAGCCTGCGCGGGACTTCGAGGGGTTTCACGTCCGTCATTCGGAGCCGCCATACCCTTCGTAGGTTGGCTGTTACTGAAAACCCTCTGGTAGGCGGCAAGCAGGTGCTGGACAGAATACTCCCACGCCAGTTCTTTTTCAATGCGCCTTCTTCCGAATTCTCCCATCCTTTTTCGGTCCTCCGGCCGATCGAGCAACCAGAGAACCTTATTGGCGAAATCGGCCCCGCGGTCCTCTCGATTCGCATACAGCGACGCCTCTTGGGCGCTAAACCGGCCTTCCTTCGAATCGAATTGGACGATTGGCTTGCTCAGCGCCATGTACTCCATGATCTTGATCATTGTAGAAATATCATTCATCTCACATGGCCGGTCCGGATTAACACACACCTCCGCCGTCGATAGGATCTCCAGTAGCTCTTGATCCGAGACTCTACCGGTGAAATACACCGTGTCCACCAGGCCTTTCTCTACAACGATCCCGCGCAGCGTCTCCAGTTCCGGACCGGAGCCGACACATACAAAACGGACATCGCGCCTTCCCAGGTTCTTGATATATTGCGCGACATCTATAAGGATGTCCAAGCCATCCTGGACGTTCATGGTCCCTACGTAACCGACGAGGTATCGTTTGCCGTCCTTGAGCGCCGGATTCGGCGCCACAGGTTTGAAAGTTCGAGGGTCTGGTCCGTTGCGCACAACGAATACGTCGTCGGGAGCCATACGGCCTCTTTTGATAGCCAGTTCCTTATAGCTATTGTTCGTGGCCATCACTGCATCGCTCGAGGCGTAGGTCATTTTCTCCAGCCAGAGGAGGAGCTTGTAAAGGAAGGCCCTTTGGCCACTCTTGGAAAGGTATAATTCTGGAGTCGCATCATGATGGTCGAAAATGTACTTAATCCCCAGAAGTCTGAAAGGTAGAGCAATTAGAAAGACATCGTCCGGGGGATTGCACCCCTGAATGACGTCGAATCCATGGGTCAAGTAGATCCACCACGTGTAAATGAACTCCCAAAACAGCCCGCAGCCGTATTCCCAGAGGTAACTGAGGGTGGTGTCCGCCTCTTTTGGCATGGGGTGTCTATAGATACGGACCCCCTCGATCACCTCATACCCTTGCCGACAGCTGCCACGCCGTGGGCATAGGACGGTCACGTCATACCCATTCGTGGAAAGCGACTGTGCCTCCTTAAAGACACGTGTATCGTATGGGAGTGCTGCGTTTTCCACGATGATCAGGACTTTACGCTTCACAGGGGGTTTCTAGGGTCGTTATTGGCAAACGGCTGCGCATCTGATATTGCCTTTCGCGATGTCCAAGAGACGAGCAAGGTCCACCATGCACTGGCCTTCGTGCAGCCGTTCCGGAATAGATTGGAAGTCCGGATCCTTGTTGCCGATCACTATAGTATCACCGTGTCTTAGCACTGCGTCAACGTCGTCTACCATCAATTTGGAGATGTGAGGAATATGGTTCAGAATGAAATCGCGATTTGCGCCGACCAGCTTTGCGAGTTGTACGTTCTTATCGTAAATGCGCAGATCATAACCCTTGCCGGCGAGTCGTTCGATGATTTCAATCATCGGGCTTTCCCGGAGGTCGTCCGTCCCTGCTTTGAAACTGAAGCCGAGGATCCCAATGCGAGCATTCCCCCTCTCCACGATGCGCTGCAGGCCCTTGGCGATTTGGAGTTCATTGCTGCGCAAAATTGAATTCATGATGGGCAAATCCAGATCGCGCGACTTGGCGGCGTAAGACAAAGCCCGGAGGTCCTTCGGCAAGCACGAGCCCCCAAAGGCAAAGCCCGGGGAAAGGTAAGCAGTCGAGATATTGAGCTTGGTGTCTAAACAAAAAATCTCCATCGCCTTATGCGCATCCACGGAAAGCGACGAGCAGAGGTTTCCGATCTCATTGGCGAAGCCGATCTTGAGGGCGTGCCAGCCGTTGTCGATGTACTTGATTATCTCGGAGGTTTCCAGATCAGTCCTGATCAGCGGCGCCTGGAGTTTTGAGTAGAGTTCTGCCAGTAAGTCGCCGCTGCCCGGATTCAGTTCCCCGATAACTGTCTTAGCGGGGAAAGTGAAGTCCATTACGGCCGAACCTTCTCGGAGGAACTCGGGGTTGTGGCAAATGTCGAAGCCGCTGCCCGCCCCTTTGCCAGAATGCGCTTCTAGCGTGGGGATAACCACGCCGCGCATCGTTCCCGGTAGGATCGTGCTGCGGATGACGACCGTGTGACGCGCCGCTTTGTCCTTCAGTGCCATGCCTATTTCTTCACAGACGCGTCGAATATACGACAAGTCGAGATTGCCATTGACCTGGCTGGGAGTTCCCACGCAG
>CAWIUZ010000074.1:0-32848 GCA_963838915.1 uncultured Acidobacteriota bacterium | reverse complement strand
AATTGACATTCCGTCGCTCGATCGGCTCCGCTTGCTGCGCGCCCATGCCTGGCTAGGCTACGTCCAGAGCGACCTCCACGGCGAAGACAGAGGCGGCTTTGGCCCTGGGATTTACTTCTGGAATCCCGAGGGCGAGCAGGACATCAACGTTAAAGTCCGTATGGGTGGAGTCTTCGTCTATCGCGACGATTAAGGCCCTGCGCCGCATACTCGTTGACACGGCCCCTTGCTAAGCTACCCTCTCCCCTTTGGGGGAGAGGGTGGACCGCAGCCGGCGCTCTCTTCAGCCGGGGCGGGACGGGTGAGGGGGTTCATGCCGGGCTCGACGCCCCCGCGGGCGAGACGCCCGCGCCACGATTTTCAAAGCACAGCCAAGAGTGGCTGTGCCACACCAATGCTAACCCTTGCTTTCCTGCCCCGTCCAATCTCCCGACAGCCTCACGGAACTTCCGAGGCCTTTTGGACGTTCAGATAGGTGGAGCGGGCGAAACGCCCGCACCACTGAGGATTATTGTCTTTGGAGGACGAAAATGAAGAAGCTCAGCATCCTGATGCTCGCAGCGCTCGTCGCACTCGCGATTGTTATTCCGGCCGCAGCCCGTTCCCGCATTGAAAAGACTCTGAAGCTCGAACCTAACGGCAAGTTTGCGCTCGACTCCGACGTGGGCAGCGTGACCCTCACCGGTAAATCATCGTCTGGGGCACACGTGGTCATTGAAGCGGACCGGGAAGACTTTGAGAACCGCTACACCGTAAATTTCGAGGAGAATTCAGGATTCGCAAGCGTCACTGTGCGCCGAAAAGACCGCTTCTCGTGGAACGAGCACGGTTCCGTGCATTTCGAGATCGAAGTCCCCTCCCAGACGCAAACCGATGTCCGCACCGGGGGCGGCAGCGTCACGGTCTCCAACCTGCGCGGCGAGTCGGCGTTGAAGACATCGGGTGGCTCGATCGATGTTTCCGGCTTGAATGGAAAACTCGATGCCAGGACTTCCGGAGGGTCAATCCACCTGCGGGAGGTTACAGGGGATACGCGCGCGGATACCTCAGGAGGCGGGATTGAGGTTGACTCCCTCGACGGCTCGCTCACCGCGCACACCAGCGGCGGGTCGATTCACATCGATCGCGTGACCGGCTATGTCGAGGCCAAAACCTCCGGCGGCCCCATTCGCGTGAATTTCGGCCGGGGAAACGCCCGCGGAGGAGTGCTCGAGACCTCCGGCGGGTCAATCGAAGCGCTGTTAGACCGCGCCTCTAATCTCGATATCGATGCCTCCACCTCAGGCGGCTCCGTCGAAAGCGACCTCCCCGTTCGAGTTGTGGGGAAAATCTCACCCTCTAGCCTGCACGGCTCACTGGGCTCCGGCGGCGAAACTCTGCGGCTGCACACGAGCGGCGGCTCGATCCACATCAAATCCCTGTGAGGGGCCCTTCGTTCGTGGGGGTTGTGGACATGTAGGGGCGGCTCTCCCGGCCGCCCTGGGGCAACCACAAGGGTTGCCCCTGCAGCGCCCTGCCAAAGCGTGGTTTTCTTACACTTTCAAATCCTTTCCGCAAAGCATGCGGCAAAGCCGCAAGCCGGCGTGACGCTCCGCATTGACGGGAGATAGCATAGGGGGGTATAGTATATTCGTCTGGAGGGTTTAATGGCTCATACCGCGAGGGACAAGGAGAAACTGCTCATCCGCGTGCGGCGGATTCGAGGCCAAATTGAAGCGGTCGAGCGCGCCCTTAGCGAAACTCGAGAGTGCGCCGAGGTGCTTCAGTTGGTGGCGGCCTGCCGGGGAGCTCTGAACGGGCTGATGGCCGAGTTGATCGAAGGCCACATCCGGTTTCACGTGTTGTCGCCCAACGGCAGGAAAGGCGCTCCCCAGGCTGAAGCCGCGGAGGAACTGATCGAGGTGGTGCGCACTTACTTGAAGTAGCGCTCATTTCGCGAAGTGCAGAGGGCATGACGGGGGAAAACATGGCGACGACAATTAAAAAGTTCGGGGATCCGTTTCTTCCCCCGCAGTCTGGGAGGGCCCCCTCGCCCCGGGAGGTCGAAGGGCAAGAGCCGGGAACGCATGACGGGGCGGGTTCTGAGCACCATCATTCCATCCGAGGGCGCGACATAGTGCGGATCGCTTTCGTTGCAGCCGCGGCGGCAGCGCTCTGGTTCCTGCGAGCGGGGCCGAGTTCTATCTATGTGGGAATCGGCGTGGTGTGCGCTGCCGTGGGTGGCTATGCGATCTTTCGCGAGGCCATCGAGAATGTCCTAGAGCGCCGGATGACGATGGAGCTTTCCATGACCATTGCCATCCTGGCTGCTCTCGTCATTCGTGAATTCTTTACTGCCCTGGTGATTACCTTATTTGTTCTCGTTGCCGAAGTCCTGGAAAGCCTCACGGTGGGAAGAGGGCGGCAGGCGATTCGCCATTTAATTGATCTCCTTCCCAGCCGCGCCACGGTGCGTCGCGCTGGAGCTTGGACGGAAGTCGAGAGCCGGCAGGTCGAGCTCGGGGATACCGTTCTCGTCAAGCCCGGTGGCCGGATTCCGGTGGACGGCGCCGTCGAGGCAGGGCACTCCTTCGTCGATCAGGCCACCATAACAGGAGAAGCACAGCCGGTGGAAAAGTCCCCCGGCGCAACCGTCTTCGCCGGGACCATCAACCAATCAGGCGCCCTCGAAATCCGCGCCGAGCACTTGGGACGCGACACAACCTTTGGCAAGATTATTGACGCCGTGGAGCGGGCCGAGAAATCCCGTGCGCCGATTCAGAAGACCGCCGATCGCCTGGCGGGATACCTGGTTTATTTCGCCATGGCCTCGGCCGCTCTGACGTTCCTTCTCACTCACAATGTGCGTTCGACCATTTCCGTGATCATCGTGGCGGGCGCCTGCGGAATCGCCGCCGGGACGCCGCTGGCTATCCTGGGAGGCATCGGGAGAGCCGCTCACCACGGGGCAATCGTCAAGGGAGGGCTGTACCTCGAGCGGCTTGCTGAGGTCGACACCATCCTCCTCGACAAGACCGGCACGCTCACCTACGGCGTTCCGGAAGTGGAAGAGGTACGCCCTGCTGCTGGCGTATCCCGCGAAACCTTGTTGCGAGCCGCAGCGGTTGCCGAATCACGTTCCGAGCATCCTCTCGCCAAGGCGGTGCTCCGGAAAACGTCCCAACTTGCTCTCGAGCATGAGGACCCCGAAGGTTTTGAGTACATTCCAGGCAGGGGAATAATGTCCCATTTTGGAGGCGAGGAAATCCTGGTTGGGAGCCGGAGCTTTCTCGAGGGTCGAGGCGTTCAGGCAAACGACCTCGAAGGCAACCGTGGTGGTTCTGAGATCTTCGTAGCTCGCCGTGGCCAATTCCTGGGGAGCCTGGTTATTTCGGAAAGGCTTCGGTCCGGGGCGCGCCAAGCGGTCCAATCCTTACGGTCAATGGGATTAAGGACCGTGCTCCTGACAGGGGATACGAAGGCGGCTGCGGAAAGGGTCGGAAATGAGCTAGGCGTTGAGGAAGTGGCTTCCGAACTCCTTCCGGAAGGGAAGCTCGAATATGTGATGCGCCTGAGCGCAGCGGGCCGCACCGTGGCCATGGTTGGGGACGGCGTGAATGATGCCCCGGCTTTGATGCAAGCTGCCGTCGGCGTGGCCATGGGATCAGGGACGGATGTGGCGCGCGAAAGCGCAGAAATTGTGTTGATCGGGAACGACCTTTCGAAGCTGGTCGAAGTCCTTCGTATCGCGCGCCGCTGCCGGCGGACCATCTTGCAGAATTTCGTCGGCACGCTCGGAGTCGATGGCGTCGGCATGGGCCTGGCCGCCTTTGGCCTGCTCAACCCGCTGCTCGCCGCTTTCATCCACGTATCGTCAGAGATGGCGTTCATTTTGAATTCGGCGAGGCTGGTCCCACGCACATCGCTGGCCGGAGCACTAGCTCGAGGGTCCCGCTCCGAAGGCAGGCCAGGCTGGGAGAAAACGCCGGGCGAGCAAACCTCAGACACAGCTTGACCATGGAACACCAACACGCCTCGGAGACGCGCCTGCGCGTGGCCAGACTCACCAAGTACGTCAAGTCGCTGCAGCAGAAGTAGGAGCCGCAAGAAATCAGTTGCAACCTACCAATGCCATCAGGCATCATTACAGTAATCCCGCTCTTTAATGGGCTTTGCAAGGCGATGTGGGCATTACTGGGATGCTTGTAGTTAGCAGTTGGCCATGAGACATTTGCACCTGAAGCCGATTCCACGCGCTGTCGCGACGGTACTCATTCTCTTCGCGCAGCTTCAGCTCCTGTGGCTCGGCGCCGTACACTGCCACGAGTTGCCACTCGTTCCAGTTTCCGCTACGGTTCAATCTACCGGTTCAACCCAGCAGACAACCTCCGGCGGCGCCGACGTTCAATGCCCTGCCTGCAATCTTATTCACCAAAGCGCTGCCTGGGCCGTGGCAGTGTTCTCGGCCGAGCAGCCCACCCTCTCGTCACGATACCTGCTTAAAGCTTTGCACGTCAGTGCGCGGACCTGCGACTTGCCGGTTTTGCGCGGCCGCGCCCCTCCCCTCTCCTAAGTCGAATCCTCCACTCACTTCTCACAGCAATTCAAACTCATACCTTAGGAGGGCATGATGACTTCTCGTATTTGCATGGATTGTGTGCTGGCTTCTGTTTTGGATCACCCGTGCCGACCGGCGCGCCCATTGCGGTTGCGAGCCGGACAAGTAGTCATGGCAAGTCTGTTCTTGTTTGGCAGCTTGCTGGGATTCGCGCGCCTCTCGAAGGCGCAAGGAGCGAACTCAGCTTCACTTTCGGGTACGGTTTTGGATCCCTCGGGCGCCGTGGTTGCCAACGCAACGGTCACCATCCACGACCCGGTCAGCGGTTATGAGCGGTCAGCTCCAACAGACGCTTCCGGTAACTTCAGTTTCCCGAACGTCCCGTTCAACACGTATCACCTGGAGGTCACGGCCAGTGGATTCGGTCCGCATACACAGGATGTCGAGGTCCGGTCGTCGGTACCTGTCAAGCTGAGGATTGACCTGACGATCAGCACCGCAGCCACCAGCGTGACGGTTACGGGGGAGGCCGCAGACCTCATCGAAACGACGCCCACCAACCACACCGATGTGGATCGCGGCTTGTTCGACAGGCTGCCGCTGGAAAGTGAAACATCGTCCGTCAGCTCACTCGTTACGCTTTCCACGCCGGGAATTTCGGCGGACTCCAATGGTCTCTTCCACGGCATGGGTGATCACGCGGAGAATTCGTTTTCTGTCGACGGCCAGCCCATCACGGACCAGCAGAGCAAGGTTTTTTCCAATCAGATTCCCATGGATTCCATCCAGTCGATCGAGGTAGTCCCCGGCGCGCCGCCCGCCGAATTTGGGGATAAGACGAGCGTGCTGATTAAGGTCACCACGCGCTCCGGTCTGGCCGAGACCACTCCGCATGGCGACGTGACCGGGTCCTACGGCTCCTTTGGCTCGTCCACGGGCAGTTTCCAACTTGGCTATGGAGGCCAGAACTGGGGAAACTTCATCGCCGTGAACGGTTTGAACACCAGCAGATTTCTCGATCCTCCTGAGTTCACCGTGATGCACGACAAGGGCAACGAAGAGAACGTGTTCGACCGAGTGGACTACAAGCCCAGGCAAGCCGACTCGCTCCAGCTTAACTTCGGCTACACGCGTTCTTGGTTTCAAAATCCCAATTCGTTCGACCAGCAACTTCACGAGGGTTTCACCAACCCTCTGACCGGCAGCCCCCTGGGCCCTACGGACGAGCGCTCACAAATTAACACCATTAACGTCGCCCCGAGCTGGACGCGCCTGCTTAATGCGAACACCGTGTTTACGTTCGGCGCCTTTCTGCGGCGGGATCAGTATAACTACTACCCGAGCGCTGACCTTTTTGCCGATTTGGCCCCCGACCTTCAGTCCGAAACTATCGGTCAGGGCCGGACGCTGAACAACATGGGCCTACGGACAGAGGTGACCTACGTGAAGGGTATTAACAACGTAAAAGCGGGGGTCACCTTTGAACACACATTGCTGACGGAGAATGACAGCATCGGTATCGTCGATCCAACCCTGAACGCGGTTTGTTTCAATGCCGACGGGAGCATAAACACCAACCCCTTGGTGAACAGCCAGGCGCAATGTGGCGGCCCACTCGATCCCGGGGGGACGGCAAATCCCGCCTTTAGTAGCGTCCTCGCGCCCCACGACTTGACGCGCGGAGGAGACATCTTCTCCTTTCAAGGGCACACCGACGTGAAGGAGGTCGCAGCCTACGTCGAGGATCAGATCACCAAAAAGGATTGGTCCTTTAACCTCGGACTTCGCGGGGATACGTATAACGGCCTGTCGACCGCCAAACAACTGGAACCGCGGCTCGGTATCGCTTACAACATCAAGCCGAGCAACACGGTCCTTCGCATCTCCTACGCCCGCTCCCTGGAAACTCCATTTAATGAGAATCTGGTCATCGCAAGCACCGGGTGCGACTACCCGTTCCTGGCCGTGCTGATACCGCCGCCTGGCGTCACCTGCAGTCTGGGAGCGATCCATCCGGGCTGGCGCAACGAATTCCACGCCGGCCTGGAGCAGGCCTTCGGGAAGCACTTGGTTCTGGACGGCGAGTACGTTTGGAAGTACACCCACAACGGCTATGACTTCGGCACTGTGGGCGCCTCGCCCATCTACTTCCCCATCGAATGGACCCGCTCAAAGATTCCCGGATGGGACCTGCGCGCCACCGTGCCGGCCTATCACGGCTTTTCGGCCTTCGTGGTCGCATCCAGCGTGGCCGCACGATTCTTCGCACCGCAAGTCGCCGGTGTCCCCATCATCCCACCGGTCAGCGGGGTCTTCCGCATCGACCACGACGAGCATCTCAACCAGACGACGCACCTCGAGTATCAGCCGTGGAAGCGAGGGCCCTGGTTTGGGTTCAACTGGCGGTACGACAGCGGACTCGTGGCCGGCGCCACGCCGTGCTATAACCCCTCAACTGCAACCTGCCAACCGACGTCGACCTTGCTGGATGGCCAACCCGCGATAGCTATGCTCAACACCATTACCAGCGCGCCCCTGACTGCTGATCAGGAGTTTGAGGCGGGGTTCAGCTGCAACGGCGTAGGCGCGACCCCTTTTCAGCCTCTACCCAGCACGTGCCTTGCGTCACAGTTCAGCTCCAAGTTCATTAAAGTCCCGGCGCCAGGGACGGAGAATGACGACCACAATCCACAGAGAATCCAGCCACGCAGCTTGTTTGATCTTGCGGTGGGCGACGACAACCTGTTCCACGGCGACCGCTACAAATGGAGCCTGCGCTTCACCGCCGTCAATCTGGCAAACAAAGTTGCGCTCTATAATTTCCTTTCCACCTTCAGCGGAACTCACTACGTCACACCGCGAGCCCTGACGGTTGAACTCGGCTTCCATTTTTAAATTCGCAGGGGCGGTTCGCGAACCGCTCCTACGTCCGGTGACATTTCAGCGGAACCCACTATGTGACGCCGCGCGCTCTGACGGTGGAACCTGGATTCCACTTTTAGCGGGTCGAATCTACATGAATCGCCCTTGGAGTCTTTGTGAAAGTCCCAGTCAGGCTGCCATTCCGAGCCTTCGCTGTCATCCTGAGCGCAGCGAAGAGCCTGTCCTGAACGAAGTGAAGGAATCTCGCTCTGAATCTTTTCAATCGCAGGGCGAGATTCCTCCTCGCCTGCGGCTCCTCGGAATGACATACTGATTGAGTACTCATACAGAGAAGGTGTGAAAAAATCGCGCTGTCATGCTGAGCGAAGCGAAGCATCTGCATTTATGTCCTTGAAAACAAGCAAATGCAGATTCCTCGCTTCGCTCGGAATGACAGGCCTTGGTGGTTTTTTCACACCTTCAGACTCCTGGGGAGAGGATGGCGGGCTCGAGCGCGTCCGCGCGCAGGGGAGCCGGCCGATGGGAGGTGATTCGAATTGAGGTCGTTCGTAGCGTTCCTGCTCTTGATCTCTCCGCTGTCCGCCGCCGCTCAGGGAAGCGGCCAGGAGGCCCCGCCATCGATGCCCGGTATGTCCATGCCCTCCTCAGATCAGGAACCAGGCACCGCTGGCATGCATGTGCAACCGCAGAACTTCCTCGAAGCCATTGAGGCTCACACGACTTCTGGCACCAGCGCTGAGCCGGATTCCACTCCCACCCCGATGCTGATGACCATGAAAGGCTCGTGGATGCTCATGTTCCACGCCAACGTGTTCATCACCGATGTGCAGGAGTCGAGCCCCCGTGGTCGAGCCAAGCTCTTTTCCACCAACTGGCTTATGCCGATGGCTCAACGCGGGCTGGGCCGAGGCATCTTCACCGTTCGTGCCATGCTAAGCCTCGAGCCTGCGACCATAACGGGACGGCAGTACCCGCTGCTATTCCAGCAGGGTGAGACGGCTTATGGGCTTCCCATCGCAGACGCTCAGCATCCCCACAACTTGTTCATGGAGCTTGCAGCTCTGTACGACTTGAAACTGGCTTCGAACGCTCTGCTCTCCTTTTACGCGGCCCCCGTGGGCGATCCGGCGATCGGGCCGACGGCGTATCCGCACCGGTCCTCTGCCTTCGAGGATCCCGTGGGCGCGCTTGGCCACCATCAGGAGGATTCAACACACATCTCTGACGACGTCGTGACAGTTGGACTCACTTATCGCGTGGCGAGGATTGAGGCCTCGGGATTCCATGGGCGGGAACCGAATGAAAACCGCTGGAACATCCACCAGGGCAGCATCGACTCATGGTCAACGCGCTTGACGCTTCAACCCGGAAAGAACTGTAGTGGACAGTATTCTTACGCGCGCATCGCAAGTCCGGAAGCGCTCTCTCCCCAGGAGAACCAGGAGCGCATGACCGCTTCCCTGATGTACAATCGCCCCCTCCAAAAAGGCAATTGGGCCAACACCCTCGTTTGGGGGCGGACTCGCTCGCTGTCCGACAACGCTGTTTTCAACAGCTATCTCGTGGAGTCCACGCTGCGCTTCCGGGTCAAGAATTATGTCTGGACGCGCCTGGAAAACGTCGAGCGGTCAAATGAGCTCATCCTGGGCGAGGCCCCTTTGCCTGCCGATTTCGAGGAACAGCCGGTCGGGATGGTCCAGGCTTACACCCTCGGCTACGACCGGGACTTTGACCTCGTACCGCATTTAGCCTCGGCCATAGGCGCGCAAGTCACAACCTACGGCGTCCCAGATCGCTTAAGGCCCACCTATGGCGGGCATCCCGCCGGCGTGGCTCTCTTCGTGCGCTTACGGCCCTTTTCAGGAGGTGGAAGATAGTAACTCCCCTCCTTCGCAGGAGGAAGGGCCGCATGGGCGTTGACCTAAGGCGCAAGGACTTCTAGAGCCGCGGAGCGGCGGCAGATAATAGCCCACGGCGTGAGCCGTGGGACCCGATGCGGCGTTAAGAGTCATAGCCCCGGACGGGGCGACAGACGTCCTGCGGAAGCCTCTGCCGCCCCTCCGGGGCTAAGATAACTCTGGGTTGCTCCTTGATCCCACGGCTTGCGCCGTGGGCTACTCTCTGTCGGCCCTCCGGGCCTGTACTTGCGGTCATTCAGGCCTACATTGCCGTCCGCCGAGGCATTAGGTTAACGCTTTTGAGGAGGGGCTGGAGGTGGTGGGCGGCGGCACTGACGAACACCAACCTCCCCTACAGCCTCCGTAGGGGCAGGGCTCGCCCTACCCGCGTCGGGGCCGGCAGAAATGGGGGACGGCTTGTCGTCCCCCTACGAGCTTCTGACTCAGGACACTACGAAGATGCCGCTTGGTCCCGAAGGCTTTTTGCTTTTTCGGCCATTTTCCTGGCTTTTTTGCGCTTCCCTTGGCGCGAGTAGAGATCCGCCAGATTGACGTACGCCCTGGCCAGAGCGCGAGCATCGGGCTTCTTCTGTTTGGCGATCAGGGTCAATGCTTCGGAGTAGGCCTCTTCCGCTTCCGGCAGCTTGCCCTCTTGTGTGTAGGCAAATGCCAGGCTACTCAAGGAAGTCAGGACTTGGGGGCTTTCCGGTCCGAACACTTTCTTCCGGATGGCAAGCGATCGCAAGTAGAGCAAGTCCACACTGACCTGTTTGTACTCCACTAACAAAACTCCGGCCAGGTTGTCGAGGACCTCCGCCACGGCTGGACTGTTCGGTCCCAGGGCTTTCTCGCGTATGGCCAAGGCACGCCGCAGGAGGGGTTCGGCCTGGGCGTATTTCTTTTGCGAGAAATAAAGCTCTGCCAGGTTGTTGAGATTGCAGGCCACATCGGGGTGGTCCGGCCCCAGGTATTTTTCCACAATCGAGAGTGAACGCAAGTACATCGGTTCGGCTTCCGCATAGCGCCCTTGAAGGCTGTAAAGGGACGCCAGGTTGTTCACCGAGTTCGCCACCTCAGGGTGCTCGGGCCCGAAAGCCGCCTGGCGCACCGCCAGTGACTTCTTGTAGAGGGATTCGCTCTCGGCATACTTGCCTTGCCGCAGGTAGAGGGTTGCGAGGTTATTGAGGCTGGCCGCAAGCGCGGGATCCTGTGGCCCCAGGGTCTTCTCTTTGATGAAGACTGCCCGCCGGTAGAGCGGCTCAGCTTCCTCCAGCTTGCCCTGCTCCCAGTAGAATTCCCCGAGGTTGTTGAGTGCGTTGGCCACTTGGACATGTTCCGGCCCTAGGCTCTTCTCACACAAGGCGAGGCACTCACGGTATAACGGCTCAGCCTCCGTATATCTACTTACGCAGGTGTAGAGGGACGCCAGATTGTTGAGTGTGGTCGCGACTTCGAGGGGTTGGGGGTCCGCCTGCTTCTGCCAGATTTCCAGGGCTCGCCTGAGAACCTGCTCCGCCTCGTTGTACTTCGCCTCGCGCTGGTAGAGGACGCCCAGGTTGTTCAGGACTCGAGCCAAACGCGGGGCGGTTGGCCCGCCCGTCTCCGCTTCCTTTTCCGCTTGTAAGTACTGAGACTCCGCTTCGCCGTAATGTCCTAGGCTGTATGCTCTCTGGGCGGACTTGAGTGCGTCTTCCGCAGGGCCTGTCTGCCCGAATGCACTCCATGGCAACAGAGCGAGGCAAAACCACCAAAACCGCAAGTCCCGCATGCGGTATCCCCCAATAACCGTCTGCGTGAACGTCCGGGTAGCGGCGCGGTTCTGGCCGGCATTGGGCCCTCAACGGCTCACGCCCGCCTGAAGGCAGCCGCTAACATGGCTCGAATCCAGCCAAGTGCTGGATGGGGTACTGACTGCCGTTCACAGGAGGAAGGTCAGGCAAATTTGTTGCCAGTTAGAAAGTTCTAAATATTACACAAGTCAGGAAGAAGCTGGGGACCTTCTGTCCCTGATCCGGGAGCGTAGCCTTGGCATGGCCGGCTAGCCGCCCAGACCGCAGCGGAAAGTACGGCCGGGTCGCAATTCCGGACAAATGTGACCCCGGGGCAATGGGGATTTTGACGCATTTCAGATTCTTCAATCGAGGTGGACTTTCTGTCTCTTGACAAACACAACAGCATAGGCTACACCGTTGAGGGATCATGGCTTCGGAGTGCGGCAGCGGTTTGACAGATTCGTCGAAAAGCGGGTTGGCGCAGACGTTGCTTTTGAACGTCTGCGGTGCGCCGAAGGCGCAGTTCGGTCATATTGTGCCACGCGCGCTGACTTGTCCCTTCGGGAAATCGCAGACCCCACACTTCGGGGGTCTGCGCCATCCGGGATTGGCGCGGTGGGAGCAGCCTTTCGACGGGAACAAAGCGAGAATGTCTAAGAAAACAAAGGACCCGGCAAGAAGGCAGGGCTGGCGCAGACGTTGCTTTTGAACGTCTGCGGTGCGCCGACGGCGCAGTTCGGTCAATTTGTGCCACGTGCGCTGACCGGTACCTTCGGCACATCCGAAACCCCACATTTGAGAACGTGTGGGAAAATCAACCGCCGGTCATCCTGAGCGGAGCGAAGGACCCCCGCAGCTACTTACAGCCCAACGACTTACGAACAACTGCAGAGATCCTTCGCTACGCTCCGGATGACACCTTGTTTCCTTACGGATTCTGACGAATTTGGACATTTAGTGCGATTAGAGGCAGGTAGGAACACAAATTGCCCGTATGTAGGTTGTACGAGGGTCGTAGAGTGTTTTGACCCGAAGGTGGATTCTAAATCCCAAGGTAACTCAAGATTCAATGGTAGCCGACCTTCAGGCTGGTTTATAGGGGTAAGTCTTCTATGAGCATCAACATTGGGTTGGACATCGGTGCTGTCAGTCTTAAGCTCGCGGCCATTGGATCGCCGTCGGACGAGCCGCTTTTCCACAGCCTCGGTGACAAGTCACTCACGTTCTACGAATCCTCGTTTCCAGCCGGGAGTCCTTTCGCCGGACGGCCTTTAATTCTCAGCCGGTACCGGCGTATTCAGGGAAGCCCCATCCAGTCCACGTTCGACCTGCTGCAGGAACTCTACGAATACCTGCCGGAAGAGAACGTGGAAGGAATTCGTGTGACCGGTTCCGGCAGCCAGCTTCTGGCGAAAATCCTGGGCATCTATTTTGAGAACGAATTCCGGGCCATCGCCAAGGGGGTGCGAACCTTCAACCCCGAAGTGCGCACCATCTTCGAAATCGGCGGCGAGTCTTCAAAATACCTGCGCCTCGATCCCGAAGCGGTAGGAAAACACCTGGGAATTGTGGATTACCAAACCAGCGGCGAATGCGCGGCGGGCACAGGGTCGTTTATCGACCAGCAGGCTACGCGGTTACTCTACAGCGTCGAGCAGGTGGGCGAGGCGGCATGTGGCGCGAGCTGCGCGGCGCGCATTGCGGGACGATGCTCGGTGTTCGCCAAGACGGACATGATCCACGCTCAGCAGAAAGGCTATACCACGGAGCAGATCTTGCGCGGGCTGTGCGATGCGGTGGCGCGAAACTTCAAGTCCGGCATCGTCAAGGGCCGAGCCGTGGTTGCGCCGGTGGCTTTCATTGGCGCGGTGGCGTTAAATGCCGGCATCTCAACCGCTCTGCGGGAGACGTTCAAGCTGGGAGTTAACGAACTTGTGGTCCCGGAGCTCTATTCCTGGCTGGGGGCGGCGGGCGCGGCCATGCTGGAGGCGGAAGATTGGCGGAAGCGCTCCTTCAAACGCATTCATCAACTGCGGCAGCATGAGGCCGCGAAGAAAAGCTTTGCCTGCACGGAAGCGCTTTCGATGAAGAACGTCCTGCTGCTGCGCGATCGGGTGGCGTCTGCCGGGATCTCAGATTTGAAATCTGAGATTTCAGAGCAAACCCGGCCGGCGGGGATTTCAGATTTGAAATCTCAAATTTCAAATTTCAAATCTCAAATCTCAAATGAACCTCAGATCTCAAATCAGCCCGAGCGAGAGCCGTCAAACGGGAAATCCGGAAGCTCAAGAGCCACCGGAGTTGGCGTTTCCGATCTCAAATCCCGAACTTCAAATAAGGTCGAAGCCTACCTGGGAATCGATATCGGCTCGGTGAGCACCAATCTGGTGGTTATCGACGCGGCAGGCAATCTTCTGAAGGAAATCTATCTCCCCACGCAGGGGCGTCCCATTGAAGTTGTTGACCGCGGCCTCAAGGAGATCGAAGCCGAACTGGGCGCCTGGCTCGACATTCGCGGCGTGGGAACGACGGGATCCGGACGAGAGTTGATCGGCGAACTGGTGGGCGCCGACACGGTGAACGACGAAATCACCGCCCACAAGACCGGCGCCATGCACGTCTGCCAGCAAATGGGCATGGAACCGGTTGACACCATCTTCGAGATCGGCGGGCAAGACTCGAAGTTCATTCGCATCGAGAAGGGCGTGGTGGTGGATTTCACCATGAACGAGGCCTGCGCGGCGGGCACCGGCTCGTTTCTCGAGGAGCAGGCCGAAAAGCTGGGGATTTCCATCAAGGAGGAGTTCGCGCGCCTGGCCCTGGCCTCCGCCAACCCCGCCCGCCTGGGTGAGCGCTGCACCGTCTTCATGGAGCGAGACGTTACGTCGCTCGTATTGAAGGGCGCGGAAGTAGGTGATCTGGCGGCGGGACTGGCTTACTCGGTGGCCTTGAATTACCTGAACCGGGTGGTGCGGGGAAGGAAAATCGGCAACGTCATCTTCTTCCAGGGCGGAACCGCTTACAACGATGCGGTGGCGGCCGCGTTCTCGCAAGTCCTGGGCAAGCAGATTATTGTTCCGCCGCATAACGGCGTGATCGGGGCCATCGGCATGGCGCTGATTGCGCGCGAGCGTATGAAGCATGCAAGCCAACCCAGCGGATTCAGGGGCTACGACCTGCACCAGGTGCAGTTCACGGTGCGGGATTTTGTCTGCCGCGCCTGCTCGAATTACTGCGATATGAAAGAGTTTACGATCGAAGGCGAGCGCACCTATTGGGGAGACCAGTGCTCGGACAAATTCCGCAAGCGGGCGCGCTCCGACCGCAAGCCGATCCTGGAAGACCTGGTGGAATATCGCGAAAAACTGCTGGAAGAAGTTCTGCTGCCCCCCAAGGGCTCGAAGCGTGCCGTAGGCATCCCCCGCAGCATGTTCTATTACGACCGCTTCCCCTTCTGGTGCGCCTACTTCCAGGAACTGGGTTTCGAGGTCACGGTTTCGGCGACCACGGACCGGAAAATCTCCGCCCGCGGAGAAGAGACAGCCGTGGCCCAGCCATGCTTTCCGGTTCAGGTCGCCCATGGGCATGTCCTGGACCTGCTGGACAAGAACGTGGACTACCTGCTGCTTCCGAATATCGTCAATGCCGAGGCACCGGACCAGGTGGTGGATTCGCACCTCTGCCCCTGGAATCAGACGCTGCCGTTCGTGGTGCGCGCGGCGGCCCCGGTGGAGCCTATGCGCGGCAAGCTGCTGACCCCCACCGTGCACTTCCGCTTCGGCAGGAAGCATGTGGAGAAAGAGTTGGCTGAGTTTGCTCGCACTCTCAGCTTTTCCCGCAAACAGAGCGATCGCGCCGTGACCGCGGCCTATGCCGCTCAGGGGGCCTTTACGGATGCGATTCTGGAAGCGGGCGCGGAAGCGCTGGCCCAACTCCAGGCGAGCGGCGAGCCGGCGCTGCTCCTGGTGGGGCGGCCTTACAACCTCTATGACCGCAGCGTCAACTGCGACATCCTGCGCAAGCTGCGCTCGCTTTACGGCGTCAACGTCCTTCCCATGGATTTCCTGCCCCTGGATTCGGAAGACATCACGGAAGTTAATGCCAACATGTACTGGAACTCGGGCCGGCGAATTCTGGCCGCGGCGCGATTGGCTAGCCGCCACCCCAACCTGCACCTGGTTTATATCTCAAACTTCAAGTGCGGCCCCGACTCATATATCAAGTCGTTCCTTGACGATGCCGCGGGCAAGCCATCCCTGGTGCTCCAGTTCGACGGCCACTCCAACGACGCAGGCTTCGTCACCCGGTGTGAAGCTTACCTCGACAGCAAAGGATTCCTGAGATGCCCCTCTTCGACCACCGTCATGTGAGCCGCCGCATTAACGCCGGCCATCCCCTTTGGGGTAAGACGGTTTACATCCCCACTATGGCGGAAGGCAGTTCGGAGGCCTTCGCGGCCACTTTTCGCTGGCTGGGCATCGATGCGCAGCCTACTCCCCCCTCTAACGAGCGGACGCGCGAATTAGGGGGTAAACACACGACCGGCGACGAGTGCTACCCGGCCAAGGTCACGGTGGGCGATTTCCTGCGCGTCATCGAAATACCGGGATTCCGGCCCGCGAAGACTGCCTTCTTCATGCCCACCGCCGAAGGTCCCTGCCGGTTCGGCCAGTACGCCCCGTTCCTGAAAAAGGTCTTGCGTGAGGCCGGCTACGGCGACGTCCAGGTGCTATCGCCGACCAGCCAGAATGGCTACGCGGACTTGGGCGACATCACCAATGCATTTCTGCGCGCCGGCTGGCGGGCCCTGGTAGCATCCGACACGATTCATCGCGCGCTGCTCAAAACCCGTCCTTATGAAACCACTCCAGGCGCCGCGGACGGCGCTTTTCAGACCTCGCTCCAGGACTTGTGCCAAACGCTGGAAACCAGTTGTGGGGATATGGACTGCCAACTCCTGAGTTTGGTTGAAGCGGTCATTCGGGCGCGCGAACGGTTGCGGCGTGTGCCCGCGAGATACGACCCCGAAACCCCCTTAATCGGCGTCGTGGGGGAGATTTTTTGCCGGCTCAACACGTTCTCCAACGAGGACCTGATCCGCAAGTTAGAGGGCTACGGGGCCGAGTGTTGCCTGAGCCACATCGCCGAATGGGTAGCCTACACCAACACCGAACAGGAACGAAAGCTCCGCCTGCGCGGACGCGTCATCTCGCTGGATATGCTCAAGGCGCGTTTGCGCTCCTACATCCAGCATTCCGATGAGCACGCTTTGATCGCCCCGTTCCATGAGGATTTCGTGGGTTACGAGGAGCCGGAAGTCGAAGAGGTGATCGAACTGGCTTGGCCCTATCTGCCCGTCTGCGGTGCGCAGGGTGAGATGGTGCTGAGCGTCGGAAAGGCAGCTTACCTTGCCCTGCACGGCGCGGACGGCGTTATCGACATCAGCCCCTTCACCTGTATGAATGGAATTGTGAGCGAGGCGATCTACCCCAAGCTCAGCAAGGAATACGGCGGCATCCCCATTCGCAATTTCTACTTCGACGGTACACAGTCTGACCTCGACCGGGACCTGGGCATTTACCTTGAACTCGCCCGATCCTATCGGGAGAAGAAGCCCTTTCCCCGCAAGCTTGCTCCCTGCTTCAGCCAGCCGGTGGCGTCGTAGTACTTAATGACTGAAATGGCCGTCATAACGGGGTGCTGTGGAAGGGCGGGGCTGAAGCCCCGCCCTTCCTAGGATTCCGCAATATGACGCGGACTTTTGTCAGCAGGTACTAGTTTCGGCGTAGCGCCCCGACCTGTCGGGGCATCTGCCGACCCTTCGCTTTGCTCAGGGCAGGCTCTAAAGGTCGGCGCTACCAGTCAGATTAGGACACTACCAGCCAACCGGTGTGGTGAGGTAGTTTCAAGAGAGGAAACCTCCGGCCTGGATTTATCGTCTAGTAATAGCAGATTAACAGTAAAGGGGATTGACAGTTGACCGGAGGCGCGTTATTGTTAGCTGCGCAATAACGCGTAAGTAATATAACGCCTGACCCCGATATGCCCGGTCGGTCCCTCGTGCTACGAAAGCTGTTGTGGGTTACGCAAGAAGGAGAACAATCCATGATTAAGGGCACGAATCGCCAGGGTTCTTCCGACAGTATGCGCATGGCGATCTTCGCTGACGAGATTGCCAGATCGCTTCGCGAAATCTCCTTTCACAAAAGAGTCTGGGATCGCGACCGTCGCGTGATATCCCAGGCGCTTGACGTCTTGACCCAGATGATGCAAGGGGCGGAGGGAAATCCCAACCCAAGATCAAGCAGGCCGGCGCGGGCGTCGCTACCCTACGCGCAGGCCCTCGAAGCCGTTAAGGCCATGCGCCTGGATCGCGGCTCGTTTGAATCGGCTCAGAAGCTGTTCGAAGTGCTTGTCTCGGAGTTGAAGGACTTACAGGACGAGCGTAATTATAACGTGCTGTATGTGGAGCAGTTTTTTATCGCTGTCCGCGATGTCGCGTTCCACCTCAGTCTGTCAGATTACTCGGGAATCTTCCTGCATGCAGCTTGACTCGAGCTCGTGGGACGGCAGTCAAGGCTTTCTCCATTCCTCCCAATCCTTCAATATAGCTTTCGTCATTTCCTGAGCCGCCTCGTGCAGCCAATCGGGCTTCCGCTTAGCCAGATCGCGGCGTACGGCCTTGATCGCATCCTTGCTTCCCAAGTGGATATTTGCGGTCTCGAACCCCATGGCGTAGAGCAGCCGTTCCTCATCACGTCTTTCGGGCAGGGAAGCCAGTTCGACTCGGGAACAATGCGGGGAGAGCCGGCGCACAATCCATCGGCCGCGCAAATGCACAAAGGGGTCCAGCACCCGGGCGGCTTTCGTGATGATCGTCTCGTAGAATATCTTCTGCGAGCCTCTGCCTTCATTGGCCCAAACACACGCCGAGGGCGCCAGCGCCTTCGCCTCGCGGGCCACCCTGGCTCCTCCCCAATCCGCAATGGCCACAAAACGTTCCCGGCCCAGGCTCCCTAACCCCGCCACCCGATGGGAAACGCGATAGATCATGCCCCGCTCCGGCATCAGATCCTCGATCGCTTTCCTGGCGCTCTTGGGGATTTCGCCCCGAAGCGTGGGCAAGGCGTTCATCTTTCCCCAAAAATGCACGGGGTCGCGGAGTTCGCCGGTGACGGTTTCACGCAACCACTTGTGATCTTCTTCCAGCACGAACGGCTTGCCGCCTTCCTCGAGGCCTTTCCGATAGCCGGTCAGGATACTCTTGCACGCGTCTTGAGTGGCCAGTCTCAAATGGTTGGCCGCGACGGCGAGGTGCGTGCTCGCGGCGAGCCTGACGAGGTCATTGGTGTACGCCATGGGAAAGGCCTCGTCAAAGTCGTTCACGCCCCAGATCAGGCGTCCTTCGACGTCGCGCCAAGTCCCAAAATTCTCCAGGTGAAGATCGCCGACCGCCAGGACTCTGGGCGCTTTGGCAACATCCAGACGAAGCCCCCGCCATAGTTGATCCCAGCGATAGTAGGTGGCGCGCAGATAGGGGAAGGGCGCCTCTTCCATCCGGGAGTGCTTCAACGTTATGTCTGCCGGAACCAGGTTCAAGCGCTCGCCCAGCCACGCTTCGTACCGCTTGGTCGCCTTTTTGATCCGCATTTGTGCTCCACCTGACGTAGCGTCGTCTTCAGGCCGTCTGCCGGCCAGGGTTCACGACATCTTGCAGTGATCTCCGAGCGGCGACATCGTCGCCGCAAATCCAATGTAATCCCCTGCCCCGGCTCGTCATCTGCCACCCGTCGCTCGTCGCTGCCTTTGGGTTATACTCACCACAGTATGAAGCTATTTCCAGCCGGGAAACTACCCCCTCGCATTTTCCAGGGACTCTTGGCCGCGTGTCAAGTCCCAAGAAACTCCCGGGTTGTCCTGGGGCCGCGATTCGGCGAGGATGCCGCGGTAATCGACATGGGCGCTAACTATCTGGTGGCGAAGACCGACCCTATTACTTTCACCTCAGAGCGAATCGGCTGGTACGCGGTTAATATCAACGCCAATGATGTCGCAACTATGGGAGCGCGCCCGCGCTGGTTCCTGGCCACTTTGCTGCTTCCAGAAACGAGCACTTCCTTGTCGCTGGTCCGCAACATCTTTCGAGATACGCTCCGGGCTTGCGCCGACTTAGGTGTGACGCTCTGCGGCGGTCACACGGAGATTACGCGCGGCCTCGACCGCCCAATTCTGGTTGGGCAAATGCTCGGTGAAGTGGCCAAATCCAAGCTGGTTCGAAAAGAAAGTCAGCGGGCCGGAGATGTCGTGCTGCTCACGCGCGGCATTGCGATCGAGGGCACCGCGATCCTTGCCAGGGCGAAAGGCCAGGCCCTGGGCCGGGAACTGCCCGGGAAAATACTTCGCCAGGCGCAACGCTTGCTCTTTCGCCCCGGGATAAGCGTTGTCCGAGACGCCTTGCTGGCCGAGCGCAATGGCGAGATTCACGCCATGCACGATCCAACTGAGGGCGGATTGGCGTCGGGTTTGTATGAACTTGCGAAGGCCGGCGGCGTCGGTTTGCGCGTCTACAAAGACAAGGTCCCCATTCTTGAAGAGACACGGCGTTTCAGTGAAGTTCTGGGGTTTGATCCTTTCGCCTTGATTGCCTCGGGTTCCCTGCTTGTCGTCGCGAGTGCTAAGTCCGCGCCAAACCTGCTCCGCGCGTACCGGCGCCGTAACGTGACAGCCGCAATCATCGGCGAAGTAAGAGAAGCGGTAGAAGGCGTCCAATGGGTCGAGAATGGCCGGACAAAGCCTCTCCGTGTTCCAGAACGCGACGAAATTGCGCGCTTGTTGTAGGTGGAGACGGTTTTACAGGCTGCGGAAAAAGTCTGTCTGCCATGCTGAGCGCTTCGCTGTCACCCTGAGCAAAGCGAAGGGTCTGCAGTTTGCTCGCTCAGGGAAAACTTCGCGAAGCATCCGCAGTATATCCTTGAAAAACAACCAAATGCAGCGCCTTCGCTTCGCTCAGGATGACAGCACGGGAACTTTTTCCGCAGCCTGTTTAGGCCACCGCTTAGCGAGGTGAATTCGACGCTACGATTTCAAACTGAGATACTGCCTGAGTTTGAAGAGTGATTGGCGCAGAGACTCATTCGTGCTACACTATGAAAGTGAGCTGGGTGGTATCCGCTAAGCTCGCGCCGTCTTAGGTATGCTCCGATTCAAAAAATGGGGGACATGACAGGGTCAAGGCTCATCGCCTGAGGACGCCTGGTAAAGGCTTCCATCGCGAGTTGGCTCGACGGGTTGGTTGGGAACCTGTTTGTCGCGTATCCCGCAACGGTTATCTGCCGCGCAAGGCTTGCTCCCATCCTCTTACGACACTATCATGAATGCCTGGCTCCAAGTCCTGAATTATCTTAAGACAAAGGTGAACACGCAGAGCTACCAGACCTGGTTAAGGCCTACCCGGTTCAGCCACGTCGACAAGGAAGCAATTGTCGTCAGCGTTCCGAACCGCGAGTTCCAGGAGTGGATTCAGGATAACTACGCCTCATTTGTCGCTGAGGCCCTGCAGCATCTCAACATGGGGATCACGGAGATCCGCTATGTTCTCGGTGAAAACGCAGAGAAGAAGGGTGCGGGCAGCGACGCCGCGAAACCTCTGCAAAGCAAACTGGACTTCGACTCCGTCGACCACTTGCTCAATCTCAAGTACACTTTTGACACCTTTGTAGTGGGCTCTTGCAACCAATTCGCTCATGCTGCCGCCCACGCCGTTGCACAGCAGCCGGCGAAAGCCTACAACCCGCTCTTCCTCTACGGAGGAGTTGGCTTGGGCAAAACGCATCTCATGCAAGCGGTAGGCCACACAATCAAGCATAACTGGAAAGAAATGCGATTGGCCTACGTGTCGTCAGAAGCTTTCACGAACGATGTCATCAACTCCCTGCGGAATGACCGGATGTATTCCTTCCGGGAAAAGTACAGAAACGTCGATGTGCTGCTCATGGACGACATCGAGTTCATCGCGGGCAAGGAACGCACGATGGAAGAATTCTTCCATACGTTCAACGCGCTCTACGAGGCTCAGAAGCAGATTGTGATATCTTCCGACTGCCCGCCAAAGGACATCCCTGGTTTGGAAGAGAGGCTGCGCTCCCGGTTTGCCTGGGGCCTGCTCGCTGACCTGCAACCGCCCGATCACGAAACGAAGCGGGCCATTCTGGACAAGAAATGCGAAGCTATACCGGTTACTCTACCCGAAGAGGTCAGCGATTTCATCGCGCGCAAGATTCGGTCCAGCATCCGCGACCTCGAGGGGGCGCTGACGCGACTGGTGGCTTACTCTTCACTCACCGGAGCCGAGATTTCCCTATCTATGGCGCAGCAGGTGCTGAAGAACTTGGTCGACCTCGGCGAACGCCGCGTCTCCATCGAGATTATCCAGCGCGCCGTGTGCCAGGAGTTCGGCTTGTCGCTCCCTCAGTTGCGCTCCAAGAACAACAGCCGGCCCGTGGCCTACCCTCGACAGGTGGCAATGTACCTTGCCAAGGAACTCACTACTGCATCACTGCCGGAAATCGGCAGGCAATTCGGCGGGAAACATCACACAACTGTGTTACACTCTATTAATAAGATTTCGGCATTGCGCCAGTCGGACAGAGATTTGAACAGACTTCTCAACAGGCTTCGCGATAGTCTCAGTTGAACTTAGCGGCTTTGGAAAGATGTTCATGATGAGAAAACTTGTGAATTTCTCCAGGCTGCCCGGCAGCGCAGCGAAATTCACAGCCCAGAGAATTCGATTCACAGGACGTGTATCTGTAAGGGGATGTCGGCCAGAGGCTTGCACACTTTTCCACACTTGCACAGTTCCTACTACTAAGAACACTTCCTGATAGGATACTAATGAGATGGATTTCTCTATCGAAAAGTCTAGCATCTTAAAAGAACTGGCTCTCACTCAGGGAGTGGTTGAGAAAAAGACGACCATTCCTATTCTCTCTAACCTGCTGATTGAGGTCGAGGGGGAGAATCTCAAAATCAGCGCCACCGATCTTGACCTGGGGGTGTGTTGCAATTGTCCTGTGAAAGTAAAGACGCCGGGCTCCGGAACCATTCCTGCCAAGCGTCTTATTGAGATCGTGCGCTCTCTTCCGGAGGCCGAGGTTCATTTCAAAGCGCTCGAAAACCACTGGGTCCAGGTAACGTGTGAACGCTCGTCATTTAAACTGGTGGGAATGGCAAAGGACAATTTCCCGATGCTGCCGGTCGTCCCGCCGTCATTGGCTGCACTCCCTGCGAATGTGCTTGCGACGGCCATTCAGAAAACGGTCTTTGCCATCTCCAATGAGGAATCTCGTTACACTTTGAACGGAGCTCTGTTGCTGCTCAGACCCGCGAGCGTGGCGATGGTGGCGACGGACGGGCACCGGCTCGCCTTGATTGAGCGCGACATTGAGGTTGCAGGGCTTAAGAACGAGCTGAAATTGCTAATCGCCAAAAAGGCGATGGGCGAGCTTGTGCGCTTGCTATTGGAGGGGGATGGCGAGTTGCCGGTCAGCATATCGAAGGACGAAGGCCACCTCTTCTTTTCCATGGGCCAACGAGTGCTGATTTGCCGCATGCTGACGGGTCAATTTCCAAACTATGAGGCGGTTCTTCCTCGCGAAAACAATCGCATCCTGCAACTTGAGAAGGAAAGCATTTCGGCGGCAGTGCGTCGTGTAGCCTTGCTTGCTGACGAGCGCTCAAGGGCCGTCCGTATTCACTTGGAGAATGGACAGCTCGAAATATCCTCCTCGAGCGGAGAATATGGCGAGGCCCGCGAGGTTCTTGACACGGCCTACCAGGAAGAGGCCATGCAAATTGGCTTCAACTATCAGTACTTGCTGGACTTCTTCAATGTGGTGGAAGGCGCTGGAAAGATCTCTCTGGAGCTGAAGGACGAGCAGAGCGCCGGCCAATTTAGGCCGGTTGACGGCGGGGCGTACCGGTATCGCTACGTGGTGATGCCCATGCGGATTTAGCGAATTACCGTCGTCACCCCCGGGCAAGCGAGGGTCCATTGTCCGCCCCGAGTACAATGGATTCCCGCTTGCGCGGGAATGACGTGCGGCGCGTAAGTTTTGTTCGCGAGAGGGCCGATAATTCTGTCGAGTGGTTGTCACTCATCATGGGACAGTGAAGTGGAGCCGGCGGGGAGACGCTTTCTCTGCCGGCTTTTTTTGTCATAGGGATTAGAACGGGAGGTTGATGGAACACGTGAGCAAGCAAAATCCTGGAGAGCCTAATGGGGCCCCGGCCTACGACGCCGCCAGCATCAAGGTGCTTGGCGACTTGGAAGCGGTGCGCAAGAGGCCGGCGATGTATATCGGATCGACGGGCCTCATGGGACTGCACCACCTGGTGTGGGAAGTGGTGGACAATTCCGTCGACGAGGCGGCGGACCACCACGCCGATCGAATCGACGTCACGGTTCACAGTGATAACTCCGTGACGGTTGTCGACAACGGGCGCGGTATTCCGGTCGATTTGCACAAAGAGGAAGGGCGATCAGCGGCGGAAGTGGTGATGACTGTTCTCCACGCCGGGGGAAAATTCGACACCAACAGCTACAAAGTCTCAGGCGGTCTGCACGGCGTTGGCGTTTCGGTGGTCAATGCTTTGTCCGAACGGCTGGATTTGGAAATATGGCGTGACGGCTACACGTGGGAACAGGCCTACGAGCGCGGTAAGCCTGTACAACCTCTGAAGCGGGCCGGCAAGACCGAACGCCGCGGGACCAAGATTACCTTCCTGCCTGATGCCAAGATCATGGAAACGGTCGAGTTCAACTACGATACCTTGGCTCAGCGGCTGCGTGAACTTTCTTTCCTGAACAAGGGCCTTACCATCCGCCTGAAGGACGAACGCACCGACAAGCAGGCGGAGTTCCACTACAACGGTGGAATCATGGAGTTCGTGAAGCACTTGAACAAGAACAAAGAGGTGCTCTCCGCTACGCCAATTTACGGTGAGGCGGACCGCGACGACGTCCACATGGAGTTTGCTCTCCAGTACAACGACGGCTACGCGGAGTCGGTCTTCTCCTTTGCCAATAATATCAACACCGTGGACGGCGGCACCCACCTGTCGGGTTTCCGCTCGGCGCTCACCCGGGCCATCAACCAATACGGCCAGAACCAGGGCCTTTTCAAGGATGTGAAGGAGAACCTCCAGGGTGAAGACGTTCGCGAAGGTCTCGTAGCCGTGGTCAGCGTCAAGCTGCCCCAACCTCAATTCGAAGGTCAGACCAAAGGAAAGCTCAACAGCGACATTCAGAGTTTAGTAGCCAGCTTCGTCTACGAAAAGTTGATGGAGGCTTTCGAGAAGAATCCGGCCATAGGCAAGAAGATCTGCGCCAAGGCCATCGACGCTTCACGCGCCCGCGAGGCTGCCCGCAAGGCGCGGGAGTTAACGCGTCGCAAAGGCGCGCTCGATTCCGGAGGGCTGCCAGGCAAGCTGGCCGATTGCCAGGAGCGGGATCCGGAACGCTGCGAACTCTTCCTGGTCGAGGGTGACTCAGCCGGCGGCTCTGCCAAGCAAGGGCGCGACCGGCGCTATCAGGCCATCCTGCCGCTAAGAGGCAAAATCCTTAACGTCGAAAAGGCGCGCTTCGACAAGATGCTTGGCCATGAAGAGATCCGCGCCCTCATCACGGCGCTCGGCACCGGCATCGGCAAGGACGACTTCGACGTCACCAAACTGCGCTATTCGAAAATCATCATCATGACCGATGCCGATGTGGACGGATCACACATCCGCACCTTGCTGCTTACCTTCTTCTATCGCCAGATGCCGGAACTCGTCGAGCGCGGGCACATCTTTATCGCGCAGCCGCCGCTCTATTTGATTAAGAAGGGGAAATCGCTGCGCTACATCCGGGACGAGAAGGAGTTTCGCCGCGAAATTATGCGCCGGGCCACCGAAGACCACATCGTCGAGGTCGGAGACGGCAAGAAGACAAAGCTTGAGGGGGGCGATCTAACAAACTTCCTGATGGCGCTCGCCGAGTACGTAGAGCTGTTTGACAAGCTCGAGAAAAGGATTGGTGATGACCGCCCGGTTAACGCCATGCTGAAAGCCGAACTGGGCAAGAAGATGGAGCTCGAGAACAAGGATAAACTCGAGTTGGTTGCCAAGGAGCTCAAAGCGGAAGGGTTCACCCCCCACCTGCGCCTCGATGAGGAGCACAACCTTTACACTTTGGCCTATTCCAGCGAGACGCTGGGCGAGCGCATCATTGATTGGGACCTGGTTTCGAGCGCCGACTATAGGCGCCTGCTAGACCTCCACCGCCGCGTGCGCGACTTCGACAAGCCGCCCTTCCTCATGTCCACGAACGGCACCCAGTTAACCATCGAAGACCGCCGGCAACTTCTCGAACACGTCATGGCACAGGGGAAAAAAGCCTTCACCGTGCAGCGCTTCAAGGGCCTGGGAGAAATGAATCCCGATCAACTCTGGCAGACCACCATGGACGCCGAACAGCGCTTCCTCCTCCAGGTCAGAGTCGAGGACCAGGTCGAGGCCGATTCCATCTTCACCGTCTTGATGGGCGACGTCGTCGAACCCCGCCGCCAGTTCATCGAAGACAACGCGCTGGATGTGAAGAATTTGGACATCTAGGCGGCGCGTGGTTTGGCCCACCTTGCATTTTTTGTGTCACTAGTATATGCTTGTGTCACTGTGACTGAGGAGGGACACATGCAACAGCAGGCGCGCGTCCGGATCGGCGAGAAGGGCCGCGTGGTTATCCCCGCCTCAATCCGCGAGGCGCTCGACATCAAGGTTGGCGACGAGGTTGAACTGCGAATCGCCGATGACGAACTGCGCCTCTCGACGCTGAAGGGCCGAATTGCAAGAGCTCAACAACGCCTCCGGCGATATATCAAACCGGGCCGTTCGCTGGTGGACGAGTTGATTGCCGAGCGACGGGAGGCAGCTAAGCGTGAGTAAGGTGGTTCTGGACGCCTCTGCCCTGCTCGCGTTGCTCAATGATGAGGCCGGAGCTCAGGAATTAACCCCTGAACTCCTGCGGGATGCGACCATCAGTACGGTCAACCTCGCAGAAGTGCAAACGAAACTTGTCCGCGAAGGCACAGACGCCGAGGAGGCATGGGACTTTGCATTGGCTCCCATCTTCAATCCGGAGCCGTTTACCGTCGAACAGGCAAGAATAGCCGGGACCCTCGTGAAGGACACGCGCCCGCTGGGGTTATCGCTGGGAGACCGGGCGTGCCTCGCGCTGGGAATAATGCTCAAAGCGCCTGTCTATACGGCCGACCGACTTTGGAAGAACCTTAAGTTAGGCGTCCGGATTCATGTAATCCGGTAGGCTGTCCGTCCGTGTCATTCTGAGAGAGCGTTATTTTTTTGGATATTGCGAAAAAGTGCCATTGATAACAAAAGAGTTAAGTGCTCGAAAATGGCCAAAAATCCAAAAAAATCACAAACTCTGAGCGAAGCGAAGAATCTCTGCAGTTGGCTTGTTTTCGAACTGCGTAGATCCTTCGCTGCGCTCAGGATGACAGTGAATGGACCCCGAATAAAAGGCGAAACAGGGAGTTTGATTAATGGGTGATCAAGAACTTTTCAAGCCGTCGCGGGAAATCCCGGTCAACATCGAAGACGAGATGCGCAAGTCGTACCTCGACTACGCGATGAGCGTGATTATTGGCCGGGCGCTTCCCGACGTGCGCGACGGGCTTAAGCCGGTGCATCGGCGCATTCTTTACGCCATGTACAAAGAGGGGAACACTTCCGACAAGCGTTACATCAAGTGCGCGGGCGTGGTGGGCGAAGTAATCAAGAAATATCACCCCCATGGCGACGCGGCGGTTTATGACACCCTGGTGCGCATGGCGCAAGATTTCAACATGCGCTACCTGCTCATCGACGGACAAGGAAACTTCGGCTCGGTGGATGGCGATCCCGCGGCGGCCTATCGGTACACCGAATGCCGCCTGGCGCGCATTGCGGAAGCGATGCTGGAGGACATCGAGAAGGAGACCGTAGACTTTACTCCCAATTTTGACGAGTCCACAGAAGAGCCCCTCGTCCTTCCCACTCGCGTGCCGAACCTGCTGATCAACGGCTCGGACGGCATCGCCGTCGGCATGGCGACCAAGATCCCGCCGCACAACCTGACGGAAATCATCGACGCCACCATTCTCCTGATCAACAAGCCCACGGCGTCGCTCGAGGAAGTACTCTCGCTTGTTCCCGGCCCCGATTTCCCTACTGGCGCCTACCTCTACGGCAAGAGCGGAATCAAGTCCGCCTACGAGACCGGCCGCGGGCAGTTCACCATGCGAGCCAAAGCGGCCATCGAGCGGCCCACCAAGGAAAAGCAGCAGATCGTCATCACCGAGATCCCGTTCCAGGTGAACAAGTCAAAAGTGATCGAGCGCATCGCGCAGCTCGTTCAAGACAAGAAGATCGACGGCATCTCCGACGTGCGCGATGAGTCCGACCGGGATGGGATGCGCATCGTAGTGGAATTAAAGCGGGGCGAACAAGTGCCGGAAGTTGTCCTGAACAACCTCTACAAGCACACCCAACTCCAGGAAAACTTCGGCATGATCATGCTGGCCATCGTCAATGGCCAGCCGCGCACTCTGCCGCTCATCGAAGCGCTCCAACTCTTCATCGATCACCGCGTGACGGTGGTACGGCGGCGCACCGCTTACGATCTCCGCAAGGCGCAGGAGCGCGCGCACATCCTCGAGGGGTTCCTCAAGGCGCTTCAGCACCTCGACGCCATCATCAAGCTGATCCGCGCCTCGAAGACGCCCGCCGAAGCGCGCCAAGGCTTGATCGACCGCTTCGAGTTCACCGAGCGGCAGGCCCAGGCCATCCTCGAGCTGCAGTTGCAGCGCCTGACGGCCATGGAGCGCGACAAGATTCAGCAGGAATATGACGACCTGCAAAAGAAGATAGCCGAGTACCAGGAAATACTGGCCAGCGAAAAAGTGCTGAAGAAAGTGATCGTAAACGAGTTGAAGGAAATCCAGAAGGATTACGGAGACGTCCGGCGAACCGAAATCATCGAGGAGCAGGCGGAAATCAAGCTCGAGGACCTGATCGCGATCGAGGACGTGGTGATCACGGTCTCGCATTCGGGTTACCTCAAGCGCACCCCCCTCAGCATTTATCGCCAGCAGGGACGCGGCGGCAAGGGACGCCAGGGAATGACGACTCGCGACAACGATTTCGTCGAGCACCTCTTCATCGCCTCCACCCACAGCTACATCCTGGTCTTCACCAACACCGGCAAGATGTATTGGTTGAAGGTCTACGAGATTCCGGACGTGGGCGCCGCGGGCAAGGGCAAGAATGTGGTCAACCTGGTGAACCTCGCCTCCAGCGAAAAGGTGGCGGCCGTGGTCGTAGTCCGGGAATTGCCGGACGAGCCCAAGGATGTAACGATCGACGGCGAGACGTATGCCGTGGAGGGCTACGTGATCCTGGTGACGCGCCTCGGCCTCATCAAGAAGACGCGCCTCGCGGAATTCTCGAATCCGCAATCTCGCGGAATCATCGCCATGAAAATCGAGGAAGGCGACGCGCTAATCCGAGCTGCTATGACCTCCGGCCGCGACACGATTTTCCTCGCCTCCCATGAGGGCATGGCCATTCGCTTCCCGGAGAGCGACGTGCGCGACATGGGCAGACAGGCTTATGGCAATTATGCGATGGACCTCGAGAAGGGCGATTATATCGTGGGCATGGAGATTGTGGGCGAGAAGGAGTTGATCCTCTCCGTCAGCGAGAGAGGGTATGGCAAACGCACGCCCATCACCGAATATCGCTTGCAATCGCGCGCCGGCAAAGGCGTCATCAACCTCAAGACCGTGGATCGAAACGGCAAGGTTGTGGGGGTGCTGAGCGTGACCGAAGAGTCAGAGGTCATGATTATCAGCCAGCAGGGCAAGATCACTCGCCTTGATGCCGGCACCATCCGCGAATCGGCCCGCTCCACGCAAGGCGTCAGGCTGATTAACCTCGAAGAAGGCGACGAGGTCGCCGCAGTCTGCCTGATCAGCACCGAAAACGGCGAGACCGAGTCCCCGCAGCCGAAACTGATTCAGTAGCGCACTTGCAAATTGAGCGGCCCTCTCCCTTGGAGTCTGTCTGAAAACGCCTCAAGACTGTCATTCCGAGCGAAGCGAGGAATCTCGCTCTGGATGTTTTCAAGGCAGTGCGAGATTCCTCGTCGCCTGGGGCTCCTCGGAATGACAGATCAGTCGAGTCATCACACATACTCTCTTGGGGGGCGGGAGGCGTGAGAGGTCAGTTGCTGAGCCCGACAGCATAGAGGTTCTACTTAGGAGGCCGCTAGTGAGGACGCTCAAGCCGGCACCGTGGATTCGAAGGTCGCTCGCGTCGGCACTTTTCCTGGCAGCTACGGTTCTGGCCGGCTCCACGGGTTCAGGAGAAAGGCCGAAGGAGTTCAAGTCACCGGACGCCAGATTCACGGCGGTCATTGCTCTCGCGGATAAGAAGATAGGATTCGAGAAATACGAGAGCCGCATTTCAATTCTGCGTAGCGGGGGTGTTCAGGTCAGCATGCACGACTTCTCATCTGAGGACGGTGAGCACGGGTACGGCGTCGACGGGGCGCAGTGGACGCCCAACTCGCAGTATTTCGTTTGTCGAATGAGGAATTCGGGCGGCCACTCGCCAATGTACGTTCCTGTGGCGTTCTGGAGTCGTAAGACGAATCACTTCTATCAACTGAACGACTAATCGGCGTGGTGCACGTTCGCAATTGCTGCGCCTGACAAAGTGCAAGTGAATTCATGGCCAAGCTTGGAGCCGGCGACCGTCTCGCTTCGTGCAGTGAAAGAAGGTGAGGTTACAGAGCTTCGCTAGTTTCTCCGTGGCGGCATTTGGCGCTCAGTTGACGCTGTTGTGAAGGGGAAGAGACCCCTCACCCGTCCGTCGACGGCTGGAGAAAACGCCGGCGCCGGACACCCTCTCCCCAAGGGAGAGGGCTCGCACTTCGACGGAGGGGCGATTTGAGTCTTGGGCCCTTTGGCGGTATCCTCAAAGAGTGGGGGACGAGATGAATGAACTGGAAGTGAAAGAAGGGAGATTGCTGGAGCAACTGCGGCAGGTGCCGTCGCTCGTGGTGGCCTATTCAGGAGGCGTGGATTCGGCGTACCTCGCTTATGCGGCGCACCAGGCGCTGGGCGACCGCATGCTGGCGGTGACGGCGCTGAGCGCGAGTTACTCGGCGCGCGACCGGCAGGAGGCGCAGGCCGTGGTGGCGCGCTTCAAGCTGCCGCACGAGTTCATCTCGACGGACGAACTCTCGAACCCCGCTTATCGCGCCAACAATTCCGACCGCTGCTATTTCTGCAAGGACGACCTGTTTGACAAACTCGATGCGCTCGTCGCCCAGCGCGGCTTTGCCGCTGTCGCCTACGGCGTGAACGTAGACGACCAGGGCGACTGGCGCCCTGGCCAGCGCGCGGCGCGCGAGCACAAGGTTCTGACCCCGCTGCTTGACGCGGGCCTCACCAAAGCCGACATCCGCGAACTTGCCCGCCGGGGCGAGGTGCCGGTGTGGGATCGCCCTGCCTCGGCTTGCCTTTCCTCGCGCATTGCTTATGGCATTGAGGTCACGCCGGAACGGTTGGCGATTGTGGAAAAGGGCGAAGAGGCTCTTCGCGGGCTTGGCTTCCGGCAGTTCCGGGTCCGCTATCATGAGGAACTGGTTCGCATCGAGATCGCTTCTGAGGAGATGCCGCGCGCGCTGGATTCCGCGATGGCTCGCAGGTTTGTCGAGATTTTCAAAGAGCTCGGCTTCAAGTTCGTCACCTTGGATCTTGAAGGCTACCGCACAGGTTCCATGAATTCCCTCCTCGTGAGCATTCAAAAATAAGTCTCAAAACAACTGCGGAGATCCTTCGCTGCTATGAAAATGGCGGAAGCTTTTGTTGAAAATACAGGAGTTACCTCCAAAGAGCCATTTTCATGCACAGTGGTGAGCCGAAGGATCATGAAGTCTGTGCTCAGGATGACAGGTTTCCAGTGCGTTCCCTCGTCGTCACGCCGTGGGCTATTCCGCACGGCCGCTCCGTTGCTGATATAATTCCCCAATTCTTCGGGACGACCGGAGGTCACTAATGTCTGCGCATAGTCTTTTTACAGCTTATCTTCTCGCAGCCGCCGCTCTGCCGGCAGCAGCCCAGAATCAGGCTCTTATTCAGCGGCTCGGATACCCAGCCGACGCCAAACTGCTGATCATCCATGCCGATGACCTGGCGGTTGCGCACTCGCAGGACATGGCAAGCTTCGAAGCTCTGGACAGGGGCGCAGTGTCGTCCGCCAGCATCATGGTCCCCTGTCCCTGGCTTACGGAAGTGGCGGATTACGCGAAGGCTCACCCGGAGGCCGACCTCGGCCTGCACCTGACCTTGACGAGTGAATGGAAGACCTACCGGTGGGGACCTATCACGCCACGCGACCAGGTGGCGTCATTGCTCGATCCGCACGGCTATCTCTACTCCGACGCCGGTGAAGCCGTGCGGCATATCAAGCCGGAGGAGGTCGAGCGGGAGGTCCGGGCGCAGGTGGAAACCGCTTTGAAGATGGGAATCCACCCCACCCATCTCGATTCACACATGGGGACGCTTTTCACTAAGCCTGCCTTGATGGCGGTCCTCGTTAACGTCGCGCACGAATATCATCTGCCTTTTTTGGTATTGAAGATTCCCGGCGTGCCGGCCGACATGTACTCAGCGCTCAGACCGACGGACGTGATTCTGGATCGCGTGTTTATGGCCGCACCGCCCATCAAGCCGGAAAACTGGCTGAACTATTACACGCATATCCTGAAGACACTGCCGCCCGGGGTTTCGGAGCTCATCGTTCACCTTGCCTGTGGATTCCGGGGCATGATGATGGCGATTCCAAAATGATCGTGATGGCCGTTCCGAAATGATCGGAATATCGATTCCGGGGTCATCGTGATGACGATTCCGGGGATCGTAATAACCATTCCGGGGCGGAGTGATGGCCCTTCCAGTGTTGAGCGGCTCGGCTCTCGGCCGGGCGAAGGGAGGGCCACCAAGCTTCGCCCTGGAAAGGCGGGGTTAGGGCGAGCGGCGCTGGCGGGAGTTCGGCTCGCTGCCCGCCCTGGTCACCGCAAAACGAAGGAGGCAAGCTAATGGTCAAGGCTGACCTGATCAACAGCCTGTACGTTTTCATACTCGCGGCATTTATCGGATTTGAAGTGATCCGCCGAGTATCGCCGCTGTTGCACACACCGTTGATGTCGCTGACTAACGCCCTCGACGCGATCGCGGTGGTCGGCGCCATCGTTCTCGCGGGTGAGCACAAGAGCACGCTCGCGACTGTGCTGGGTACGGTTGCAATCGTCGCCGCCACCGGCGACGCGGTGGGCGGCTTCATCATCACCGACCGCATGCTCAAGTTCGACCGGGTCCCACAGGAACCGGGGCCCGTGGCCGGGATGGTCCTGGTCTGCGCAGGCGCAGTTCGGCTTCCCGCACCGGCGGTAGTTCACCGACACCGATCCCCGCCGGAAGTCGCCCACGGTCGCCAGCCGCGCGTACAGCCGGTCCCGCAGGGCCTCCAGCTCCGGAAGCGACGGCTCGGCCATGAGCACCCCTCATTCTGGTTGTTACAGTCACAACCAGACTGACATCATAACCAGCCCAAACGTGGGACCCCCACGAATGTGTCGCGCACCCCGGCGG
>CAWIUZ010000073.1:0-7309 GCA_963838915.1 uncultured Acidobacteriota bacterium | reverse complement strand
GTGCACGTGTCCGGCCACGCCCCGGCCGGCGAGCTGCTCTACGTGCTGAACCTGGTCCGCCCGCGCAACTTCATGCCGGTACACGGCGAGTGGCAACCTGCGGGCGCACGCCGGCTCGCCGCGAGGTCGGCGTGCCCGAAGGCAACATCGTGATCGCCGAGGACGGCGTGGTCGTCAACCTCGTCGCCGGCCAGGCCGGCGTCGCAAGCGCGGTGCCGTGCGGCTACGTCTACGTCGACGGCCTCACCGTCGGCGAAGTCACCGAGTCGCAGCTGAAGGACCGCCGCATCCTCGGCGAGGAAGGCTTCGTCTCGGTGGTGATCGTGGTCGACGCCAGTTCGGGCGAGATCGTGGCCGGCCCCGAGATCCACGCCCGCGGCTCCGGCATCGACGACGCCGCCTTCGGCGAGGTCCTGCCCAGGATCGAGGAAGCGTCTGGCCCTGGCGGCCGCCAACGGCGTCACCGAAGCCCACCAGATCAGCCACTACACCCGCCGCATCATCGGCTGGTTCTTGCCGCTTTCAAGTTTGGCGCTGAGGGTTCGAGCCTGGCCGTCGCGGATGACTTGCACGCTGACGGTTCGTCCCGGGGGCGTCTCGCGAATCAGGCGGCGCAACTGGGCCTCACTTCGCACGCGCTCACCCGCAAACTCGACGATCACATCGCCCTTTTGCAAGCCTGCCTTGGAGGCCGCACTGTGCGCGTCAACATTTACCACCAGCGCGCCATACTCGCCGGGGAGTTTCAAGTCACGCGCCTTCTCCGCAGTCACATCGTGCAGGGTCACGCCCAGGTGAGCGGAGCCCCCCAGAGTGTCGGACTGCATCAGGAGATTCAGCGCAGAATCGGGCGCCTCCGGCGGCTCAGGCGCTTCCGGGGTCACCGGCGGTTCGGGCGGCTCGGGCGCTTCCTGACTGCGGCCGATACTCACGCTCATCACCAGCATCAAGGTTGACAGCAGCAATCCCATCGCGAAATCTCGTTTCATGGTCATTCTCCCTTTCCCAAGCTGGAGCCGGGTAGCGCGGACCTCCGATGTTGAGGTCGGCGGCTTTTCTCTTGTTCACCAACTCAAAACTGACGCGCCGCGAGTGTCGCGTCTCAATAATTCGCAATATGAGTCGAGACGATTCGGCCACGCGTCAGCAGTCCCGTCAGGGGCGCCATAAAGTAGCCCAGGGCGTGAGCCCTGGGTTGGACGGGCCTCACCCCGCCTGCGGCACCCCTCTCCCGCCCGAGCGGGAGAGGGGACGGGGGTGAGGGAGGACCTCACGGACCCACGGCTTGCGCCGTGGGCTACTCGCTTACGCCCGTCGGCTGACGGGCTGACATATTCAACCCGCTTCTGGAACACGACACCAGCCGCTTCTTCATCAAATTCACACCAAGAACCGCAGACCTCAAAACCGGAGGTCTGCGCTTACTGCTCTTAGACGCGGCTCCGCTCACCTCGTGATCGGAACTACAAGAGATCGTCCCTCTCGGCGACGCGAATCGTGCCCCGCACGGTCCGCAGTGTGACCGTCACGCCGCCCAGGCCCAGACGCGTCCGGCGCGTCGTGTCTCCGGGCACAGAGCTGACTTGAAAGGCGTAGTTACCCTGAATCGTTCCGTCCAGTGTGCTGAGCTCGAGATCCGCATCCGGGCGCGGGGGAAGGAGCAGGTCGATGTTGCCATTGACCGTATCCAAAAGCAAAGGACGCGTGCCTGCGGGCAGGGCTTTCAGTGACACCATGATGCTTCCCGTGACAGTCCTGGCGGTAACGCGGCCCGTCATGCCCATCTCCACGATGTTTCCGGCCAGCGTCCGCGCGTCAACCGAACCTTCGACGCTATGTACCGCAATGTTCCCCTCGAGCGTACGCAGCGAAGCCAGATGGACCTGGCGCGGCACGCGCAACCGGTAATCCACCCGCACCGGCTTGTCCATGTGTTGCGGGTAGACGGTTCTGAATGCCAGACTATCGATGCCAAGTTCGGTCACCACGCGTACGTCTTCCAGATGGTCGTCTTGCCCTTTGCCGATTTTCGCTGCGGTGATCTCTACTTCAGCGCGATCCCATCCCTCGACGCTGATTTCACCCTGAACATTCTCGACCGACACGCTTCCTCCCGCGGAGAGAGGGTAGCGTCCGTACCAGGCGCGTTCGAGTTGCTGCGAAGCGTCGAGCCTCGCGACGAACGCCATTGCGAGGCAGAGGAAAAGGCAGGCCGTCAGGTGTCTTGGGAGCCGCGTGCGGTCAATTCTCGTCACGTTCATCCTCCTTTTCTTTCTGCCGCTGCCGGCGTTGTTGCTCGCGCTCGCGCTCTCGTTGCGCTTTTTCCGCGGCGCGCTGCTGCAAGTGGTTCCAGGTCGTATCCTCGTGGTTCTTGATTTCCTGCAGGCTGTGCGCGTCGATTTTGCGAATCTCAATGTTCCCGGCCACGGTCCGAATGCGCAAAACCTCACCGCCCCCGTTCAAGGTTCCATGGCCGCGGATCGTGCGCTCGCTGAAATCTTCTTTGTCGCCCAGAATGCTCAACGGAAAATCGGTGACGATATGATGGCCGGCCGCGGCATCGATGGCCGCGTCGATCGTCAAAGACAGATTTATGGGTAAATAGACGTAGACGTCTCCCACCGAGCTCTCGAGCTGCGACGCCACAAAGGTCTTGGTGTTGGCGTCGAACTGCGCCAGAATTCGTCCGGCGGAGGTGTTAGCCCGGACGCCTGCCCCGAGTTGCAGAAGGTCAATGCTGCCTCCCGTCGTCTCGGCCACCACCCGTCCGCGTGCTCCGCGAAGCACGATGTTTCCTCCGGCGGTTTGCGCCCGCACGCTGCCCGCGGTCGGCCCGACATGAATCTGTCCGCCCGCCGTCTCCGCCGTGACTTGGCCGCCGGCGCCCGCAATCACGATATCGCCGCCCGCCGTCTCCGTGCGCACGGTCCCGTCGACTTGCCCCACTTCGATCTCGCCGCCGCTGGTTTCAACGTCGCCGTCGCCCCTTACATTACCAATATGAATGTTGCCGCCGGCCGTGCGGACTTCCGCGTGAGCGCCAATGTTCCCCAGACTAATGTTGCCGCCGGCGGTTTCCACGCGGACAGGGCCGCTGATGTCCCCGGCGTGAATATCGCCGCCCGCGGTCGTCAGCTTCGCTTCACCCTGCAGGGCACCATCAAGGTCGATATCGCCGCCCTTCGTCTCGACATCCAGATTGAAATGCGCCGGAACCTTGATGTCGAATTCCACTCCCATGGAGCCATCGCGATGCCTCGATCCCCCAAACTCCGCGCTCACATAGACGCCGGTGCTTTCGATCAAACGGGCGCTGAGGCGGAAGGCGTCGAACACACGCCGCGCCCTCTCCTCGTTTCCATTGTAAACGCGCACCACCGCGCGGCCCTCGATCTGATTGCCCGTGCCGGGGGTGATTTCCACGGAGCCCATGTCGGCGCGCAGAACCAGTTTTCCGCCTTCTCGCGCTGGAGCGGTCCAGGTGTAGGTTTCTGTCCAGGCGTTCCCACGCCGAACGGGCGCGCCTCGCTGTTCATTGAGCTGGGCAAGGGCAGGCCAGGGCAGGGCAGCCGCCAGGCAGAACACCAGCAGACTGCCGATAAAGACTTTCGTTGTGTCATTCCGAGGAGCTCCAGGCGACGAGAAATCTCGCATGGCCGTTCTTCTCAGAGCGAGATTCTTCCCCTTCGCTTCGCTCGGGGCCGGAACAACAGCACTCCCAGCCGTTCTTCCGTTGCCTCCGAGTCCGCATTGCAATAGAGATTTATTTCTCATGAGCTTGTAGAATTCCATCGCTTCCCAGCTTTCGCAGTGCGTCCGCGCACTTCAATCGCACATAACTGTTCGAATCGGTTGCGGCAAGACGGGCCAGGGTGCCGAGAGTCGTCTCATCGCGGCCTTGCCTCTCCATTTGGTCAACCAGCAGGTCGACAGACTGGACCCTGACTCCCGGGTTCGAGTCACGTTCGAGGAGATTAATCAGCGTCCGCTGCAGGTCTTCCCCACCGTGCATAGCTCGAGCCATATCCAACGCTGCCAGACGGTTTCCAACGTTCGGGTCGTATTGCATGGAATAAAGCAAGGCAGCCCGGACGTTGGGACTCTTGGTGCTGGCCCGCAAGGCATCCAGCGTGTCGCGCCGAATTCCCGCATTGTTGTAACTCTTGACTGCGTTGACCAGGAGTTGTTGGATGCGGGGATCGTCGAGCGACCCTTCCAGCGTGAAGCGGCGCTGTGCGTCCATGGTGATGCGCACGTCGCCGGTCTGCGGATCAGGAGCCACGCGGCTGATGTCGTTGATGCGCATGTTCTCGAGGTCCGCGTCGGCAACAGAAGACGTGTTTACGTTGCCAGGCGCGGAGGGAACCACTCGCTCGGTGCGGGGACGCAACGTCCAACCCAGGCCAAACCCAAAAACCACCAGGGTGAGGACGAATGCCAGGCGGGAGACCACCCGCTGCGGCGGGAGCTGAAGGAAGGCCAACCATTCGCGCGCGAGGCCATGCCATCCTAATCGCTCTCTTTCGAGCGCATCCGACAGGGCCAGGCGGCACTCCACCAGAAGCTCCGGAGACGGTTCCAGACGCGGACGCTGAGCCAGCACCTCATGCAGGCTGCGGACTTGCTTCCGTGCGGCCTCGCAATGAGCGCAGTTGGCAAGGTGCGCCTCGTAAAGCGCTCGCTGCTCAGGCGAAAGATCGCCGTAAAGATCGAGTGCCATGTATTCTTCAGACTCCCTGCAAGTCATAACTCCCTCGGCCGAATCAAGATCCCAGACTGCGATTCAAGATTCAAAATTCCAGATTCCAAAACTCAATGCCCGCGATCCCGCGGGACGCTGCAAATTCTCAACCATCGACGGCCCACTGCCGACTGCCCATTGCCTACTGCCCATTGCCTACTGCCTACTGCCTACTGTCGACTGCCTACTGCCTACTGCCTACTTCTTGCCTGTTCCCCGATCTCTAAACCAGGTCTCCAAGATCCACGCGCAGTTTCTGCGTGGCGCGGAAAAGGCAGTTCTTGACCGTCTGCTCGCTGGTCTTACAAAGCTCGCCAATGGCGCGGAGCTTCATGCCCTGGTAATGCTTCAACTCGAAGACCAGGCGTTCGCGAGGGTTCAGGCGCTCGAGCGCAGCTTGGATGCGACGGCCAATCTCTCTGGAGTGCACGGCGCGTTCCGGGTCGAGCACCGGCCGTTCCTCAGGCACCGTCTGAAAGTACTCCGGTTGACCATCCTCGCTTTCCGGTCCCTGCACTTCCTTGCGGGTGTTTTGGCGGCGCAAATAGTCGAGGCAAACATTCATCACCACGCGATAAAGCCAGGTGGAAAATCGCGCTTCCAGCCGGAAGTAGCGGATGGAGCGGTAGACCTTCAAAAACGCCTCCTGGTAAAGGTCGCGAGCTTCTTCCGGCGAGTGCACCACTTGCAACGCCAGGCGGAGCACGTTCTGGTCATAGGCCCGCACCAGCGCCTCGAAGGCTAAGGAGTCGCCTTCCTGGGCGCGGCGAATCAGCGTCAGCTCATCCACCCCACTCAGTCTCGCTTCATCTGGTATGTGTCCGGCAAGCTCCAAGCAGCCTTCCATCACCGACTTTGCTTGACCTCTCAACCCGTTACGACGAATGGATGGCAAAAAGGTAAGCGGCCGGAGGCAGAAAATAAGAGTCCAAAATCAGAAACTGGCAGCCACGCGCCGACGGGTGCCAGCGGTTCAATTCGTCGGGAGCCCGAAGAATGACATATTGACTGAGGTCCGCGCCCGGTTGCAAGTCTGTCTCCCCCTGCATAGGTCAATCTCCGTAGGCTATCATGCCGCCGAGCCCGTGTCAAGAGGGAAAATTAACAGGGCAGAACCTGAATGCTTGACGCAGGGTGGCAGATGGCCTAGTATTGAGACAAACAGGACAGTCTGTCAGCTACGTTCCGGAGTTAAAGGGGACCGGTTGGATGTTGCATTCCGCAAGCCCGGCAGGTGAGTCCAACGGTTGCGGAGTTATGCGACGGAGTCGGGTGGCGCCCGCAGATGATTGTTTGTCTCTCCTCCGGTAACCGGCATTTTTGAGAGTAGCTGCGTTAGGTCTGAGGGAAGGGAGTCCCATATGAAACCCCGCGTTTCCCGAGCATTTCCTCTGGCAATTCTTTTCGTCGCTTATTCAGGCGGGTTTGGCACCCAAGGCGCGAGCGCGGCCCCACCTGCCCAACAGGACGAGCAAGCCCAGCAAGCCCAGCAAGCCGCGCAAAGCGCTCCCTCTTCCGGGACAAGCGTGTCCATTCCAGGCCCTCTCCGGTCCTTCCTGCGCATGGCTGGCATCAGCCAGAAGATTCCTCCGGAGGAAGTGCTGCCGCTTCTCGCGCGGAATGTCGTGACGCACGGTTTTACCTGGCAAGAGGGCGGGCGCAGGGCCACTGAGTTTCTGGTGCTTCTGAGGCGTTACGTTGATCACGCCCGGGAACTCCAGGCGCTGGCGGGCGCGGAAGGAATTATTCGGGTTTCTAAATGCAGCGAGGCACAGCCGCTGCTGAATACGCTGGGCTACCGGCTCTCGAGCGCCTGCGGCCCTCGAGTAAGACTCGAAACCGCTGACCAGAAAAAGGCGTTCATTACGGTCGATTCCGGATTCCCCCTGGCAGAACTGGAGCAGACGATTCGGGGAGACAAGCCGTTCGCTTACCCGTTTCATAGCACGGTAGCTCCAGTCCTCTTCAGCCAGTCCGATTGGACGAAAAGCAGCAAGAGCAAGAAAGAGGATGTTATCGAGGTCCTTTTGCAGGATCCTGAATTAGCCCGGCTTTATTGGGCGTTGTCTCGGATGGATGACAACACCCGGCGCGCCCTGCTGAGATCTCCGGGGCTCGAAAAACTTGCGCCCAGCGCGGCTATCCTGGATTTTTTCGGGAATCACATTTGTATTCGATCGAACCGGGTTGTGGTTCCAGGCGGAAACGCGGCTGAACCGGCCTGGAAGAGCCTGGTTGGCGCCGGCCTCGACTCGCCGGCGGATTTCGTATCGCGGTTAGTGGCAAGAGATTCGGGGTGGCTGGCGGCTTACTTCGACGCACTCGCGCGCATCAACCCGGCTCAGCAATCGTATTTCGTTGATTCGCACCGATTGACTCGATTTTACGTGGCTTTACGAGGGCGGAAAGTCACCCCTGGCCCGGCGAAGGGCGCCTTCAGGACAGATCCGGGCCTCTTGTTGCTTGTGACCCGGCTATGGTTCGAGCCGAACGGGCAACCCCACATCCCTGGCGGTCTGGCAGTCAAAAAAAAAAAAAAAAAAAAAAAAAAAAAAAAAAAAAAATTTT
>CAWIUZ010000072.1:0-6035 GCA_963838915.1 uncultured Acidobacteriota bacterium | reverse complement strand
GAACAAGGATCATTCCTGGTATTTCGACACCCAGGCGGGCGAGGAAGAAATTATCTACAGGCGAGTTGGCCGGAACGAAATATCGGCCATTCGTATTTGTCAGGAGCTCGTGGCGGCGCAAAAAGAGTACTACGCTGCACAGCACAACGAGTACTGCCCTAAAATTGTCAGTGATGAGGGCGAACACAACGGACTTTATTGGAAAGCCGCTGAGGGCGAGCCCGAGAGCCCCGTCGGCCCGCTGGTGGCGTTGGCCGTTGCTAATGACAGTGATACCAAAGGTCCAGACAGCGGACCGACTCCCTTCCGAGGATACTATTTTCGCGTCCTGACGCGCCAAGGCGAGAAGGGACCCGGCGGAGCAAAGAGTTACATCGTAAACGGCAAAATGACGGGGGGCTTCGCTTTCGTCGCCTTTCCTGCTGAGTACCGTTCGTCTGGGGTGATGACCTTCATCGTGAACGAGGATGGAGTCGTATATCAGAAGGATCTCGGAAAGAAGACCGAAGCCCTCGGCAAAGCGATGAAGGAATACAATCCGAACTCCAGTTGGCAAAAAGCTGAAGAGGAGGAAACTGCTGCCGACCAGGAAACCAAGTAAATGAAGTCTGTCGCTGCACTGGCGGAATGTAGATCACCCCGCCCCGCCACTTTTGTGTACCGAGGGTCCGCCTTAAACGCATCAACCTGAGCACGCCCGCAAAAGTGATTGTCCACGCCGTCGAGTTCGGTGGCACGGGGGGTTGCTAGGACCCGCTGTTGGCTCTATCGGCAATTGGGCTTTACGCCTCTTCGGAAGCACGGTACTCCGCACCGATCATTCAAGTTGGAAACATCTAAAATTAGAATAAACAATGAATTCACCGGAATTTCGGTTTGAGTCATCACCGCTGTCAGGGCTTGAAGTGGCATTTGCGGCCTGAAATCGTCAGAATCTGGCCGGCCCGTGAGTTTAGTCCGAACGCGAAATTCGCACAGTGGGGTGGATCGGAGCGTCACTAGCTCAGGGGCGAAACGTGAGCATCGTCTGCCAGGAAGGCGGGTTCTTCTACGCACTGGTCCGATGAACCGCGCAAGAGTAATGCACGTTGGATTTATACACAACCGCGCCATAACTCGCGTGAGCGCGAATTAAGGAGCTGCAGTAGCCATGCAGACGGCTTACATTCCGCCGATATCGGACCGTGAATTGATACCCGCAACGCTGAAACGTCCGGGTGCCGAACGGTTCTGGCTGGCGGTCCTGCTGACAGGCGTCGCGACCGGTTTGGGAGCTGCCGGCCTGACCCGGTTCCTTGAACTGGTGCAACGATTTGCTTGGCACGGTTCCGGCACCGACATTTTGGGAGTTGCCAGCCAGGCGAGCCCACTTCGACACATCATCGTGCTGCTCGGTGCAGGAGTAGTTACGGGAGCGGGCCAACTCGTTCTCGGGCAACTGTCCAGCGGCAATGGGATTGACACCACCGCGGCCATTTGGTTCCATGCCGGGCGCATGCCGCGACTCCGCACTCTGGGGAGTGCCGTCCTCTCAATCATCATCGTGGGAATGGGAGTGTCGCTGGGGCGCGAGGGCGCTCCGAAACAAGCGGCAGCAGTATTCGCCAACATTTTTGCCGACCGTGGCAATTTATCGAACGAGCAGCGCCGCCTTCTAGTGGCGTGTGGCGCCGGGGCAGGTTTAGGATCGGCGTATGGGGTGCCGTTGGGTGGCGCGCTTTTCGCCTTGGAAGTCATGCGCGGCAAACTGGCTCTTCGCTATGTCCTTCCGGGGCTATTCGCTTCCACGGTGGCTACGGCCGTTTCCTGGATAGTGCTGCCCAACAGACCAACTTACATAATCCCTGCGTATGCAAGCTCCGCGTCGGTTCTGGTGTGGGCCGTCGTCGCGGGCGTGATTGCGGGCGTGACCTCGGTTGGCTATGTGCGCATGGTCACATGGGCCGACCGGAATCGGCCGCGGGGCTGGAGGCGGCTCACAACTCCAGCCATTGCGATGGCTGTGTTGGGAGCGGTTTCGATCCGATTTCCGCAGTTACTGGGTAATGGCAAGGATATTTCGCAGTTAGCGTTGACAAGTGCTGTGGCGCCCGCCTTGCTGGCGGCCCTCCTTATAATGAAGCCTGCCGCCGTTGCAATCTGCATGCGAAGCGGAGCTCCGGGTGGCTTGTTTACGCCCTCCCTGACCACGGGCGCCATGCTGGGCGGCGTCTTGGGCTATGCCTGGTCTACGTTCTGGCCCGGGACACCCCTCGGGCTATTTTCGCTGCTCGGGGCCGGAGCAGTACTGGCTGCAACTACGCAGGGCCCCATCTCGACGGTGGTCCTGATGATGGAGTTAACCGGCCGGGACCGCTCGTTTATCCTGCCGCTGTTGCTTATAGTCGGCATCGCAACCCTCATTGCGCGGACCATCGAATCTCGGTCCATCTATGATGCAAAACTCACCGACGAAGAACTGGCGAAAAGACAAAAGCTCAGAGACCTCCCACCGCAGGAAACGGCAATGGTGGACTGACTAATTCACTCGACCTGAGAGGCCTTGCAAGGGTCGGTGACTTGCTCCTCAACAAAAAGGGGAGCACCGCCTGGACACATTCGTCACCCGTTGGCTGCTCCTCTGTGGACCCCACGGTTGTCATTGGGCTTGTGCCCGGGTACGAGGACCGCCTATTGCTGACCGGAACTTGCAGGCGAAACTGCTGGCGCTTGTTTCTAACAGATACGTATGAAGGAGCCCGAACTGCACTGGATCAACTGCAAGCTCCTGTGATCATATATGACCGCGACCTGCCCGGGAAGGCATGGCGTGAGGCGGTAGAAGAACTAGCCGGATCACCCAGGCGCGCTTGTGTAATTATGATGTCCGCCGTGCTGGACGCGTTCTTACTGGACGAGGTATTGCGTAATGGGGGCTACGACGTGTTATGCAAGCCACTCCGAGAAGCCGAGGTGGTCCGCGCCGTCAGGCTGGCGTCATGGTACTGGTACAGCGGGGCGAGAGCACTGTCGGATTTCATCCAGGAAAGCTAAGCGGCTTGCGAGTGGCAGCGTTCCTCCTGAAATGCAACACAGGTAGAGATGAAGTTAAGATTAGTGATGACCAGCGGAAGCCATCCCCGCCGTTAAGCCGCCACCATCCCCCCAGCAGCCGCCGTCTGGTCGAATTAAAGGAGGTTACAAATGGAGGCGCATGGTTGGGGAGTGCACGAACTGGCGGCTCTTGCCGCCATTGTGCGCGACATATTTCTATTGGTCGGATTTGCCTTCGCGGGAAACCAATTGCTTGAAGCGGGAAGGGCCCGAACATTGAATGCTACCGCGATGCTCCTGGACGAACTCGCATCGAGGCAAACGGTGTGAACTTTCAGCAGGCCGCCTCCATCGGCAACTTGTCCCTGAGTCTCTTTTTTCGGACTGGCGAACGCATCGCAAGATAGTAGGGAAATCACCAGTGCACAATAAACCAAAACGTTGACTTTCATGGAATACTCCTCATTCAGCGTGGACTCACGCTGCTCCATGCAAGCCCTCTTTCGATGGGTTTTCCCAGATCGAACTTTGTCATAGCCCCTACGTTTTGACGTTCCAAAATCCTAAAGGGTTGTCGAACTTCGGCCGCGAGTGTATCATCGAGCCAATCACATCTTTCGCACGACTGGCGAACAAAACTCCTGGAATTAGCATCTGAGGCTTAGATGGGCCTCCTTGAAACCAGGGGATTTTGTATGCCTAGCGCAGTACCACTGCTCGTCCTTCCTCTGCTGCTTACGGCTCAAATCGTACCGTCACACGCTCCGAGCCTTGCGACTTGGGATCAGGACATGACCGCCGCTCAGCAGGATCTCAGCGCCGGCAGACTCGCCGAGGTGGCTACCGACTACGACAATTTGGCAAAGCTCTATGCCAAGGAGAGAAAAGACGCTCAGGCAAAGACCCTGTACCAGCAGGCATTAGCCATTCAGGAGAAAACTCTGGGCCCGGAGCACGAGGAATTCGCTGCCACCGAGAGAGATTACGCAGCTCTACAGCATAAGGGTTCCCGTCAGTAAGATTTCAATGAACAAAGGAGGGGAGAAGATGAACAAGTTACCTGTGCTCGGTGTTGTTTTTCTGGTGTTTTGTTCCACTGCATTCGCGATAACTGCCGTCAGGGGTACGGTCGAGAGAATCGACAGCACGGCCAAAACCATCGTGGTGAAGGCGGTGGACGGCACGGAACACACCTTTCATTTTGTGGCGCGCACCGCGGTTCACGGCGGGGAGAAGGCGGACGCAGCCGCGAAAGAGTCGTTTCGCGGCTTAAAGGAGGGCAGTGACGTAGTTGTGCACTACACTGCCAAGGGAACGGAAGAGACCGCGGAGGAAGTTGACCACATTGGCGAGGGTGGCTTGAAGACGACTGAGGGGACCATCACTCAACTGGATCGGAGCGCGAAAACTGTTACCGTCAAGACGGCAGATGGAACCGAGCAGGCCTTCCACATGACGGACCATGCCGCGGAAGATGGAGGCAGAGACATTTCGGAAGGAGCGGAAAAATCAGGGAAGGTGACCGTTTACTACACTGAGCAAGCCGGTCACAAGGTCGCACACTTTTTCAGCAAGGCGTTTTAGCCGGAAAGCCACATTCGGGTTAGGCAACCCTCGACTGACCGGAGGAATCTATCAAGTCGACAGTTTGTCGGCCTCACCGGGCGCACGAACCAGCCAGTTGCCAAAGGTAGGTGGGTACTCGATCTCGCAGAGGGCAAGGTCGCGATGCAGACTGTCGAGCTCTCAGACTGCAGGTCCTCTTATATGTCAACGGTTCCGAATACTTTGGTGATGGCATACAGGCTTGAAACTTGCCGGAGATGTGTAATAGCCCTTTTCCTTCTCCTCGGCATCCTCTCGATTTCGGAACTGGCAAAAATCGGGCCTTGTCTTGTCTCGACTGCCTGCGCGCAGCGGTTCTTGCGGCTAACTCGACTCGGAGAGCCGAGCACAGAACAGGCGGGCGACAATGTTACTGTGGCCCGAGCCGTTACAAGCAGGCCTCACCTGGCCAGAGCATCCGTCGCGCCTGCCTACAGCACGCCTGATGATCTCAGACCTTCGCTGACTCGCTTCAGATTCTGCAGCCAGCTTCGCTCCCCACCCCGCATCAAGTAGCCGTCCAGGGATCTGCAGTCCGCAGATCTCAACAACGTCGTGGTGGAAACGCAACGGCGGTATGTGCAGATCGCCATGTGCCTGTATTCGTGGGCACCAGCATCTGCCCGAGTAAGCAGTCTCCTTGCGATAGCCCACGGCATGAAAGCCCGCGCCGCGGTTAAGCGACCGCCGGCGATGACGGCAACTCAACATCTTTCGGAGCAGGAGGAGAACGGAAATGCTGGCGTCACGACTGGTGGATATGATTGAAGGGCAAGCTGAGCAATTGACGCGACGGGTGGTCCACGAACTGCGAACCGACGCTCGGACTGCGAGTTATCACCAAATCAACCCACACGAGGACTACTCCCGTGTCTTCGCGGTGGTGCACAACATGGGGATGTGGTTAGACACCAATTCCGACACAGCAACAGAGGACGCATACCGCAGCCTCGGCCGGAAGCGGTTTTCAGAAGGCATCCCGCTCGCCGAAGTGGTCTGCGCGCTAATGCTGACTAAGCAGATCATACGCAGCTTCATCCAGACGCAAGGGTGGGTGGATTCGGCGCTGGCTGTGCACCAACAGGTCGAGCTCTATGCCCTGATTGACCGCTTCTTTGAACGTGCTACTTACTTCACAGTCCTTAGCTACGAGGCGGAAGCCAGGTCGGAGGGGAAGATGCAAGCCCCCGCCAATCCTCACAAGCGAATGTGGGCGCGCGGTTGGACGTTGAGAAAGTCCACAACTGCGGATTGAAAAGCCCGTCCACGCGGAAATACAGAACCCGTGAGAGCCTGGGACAACAAACACCCCGATCATCGAGACAACCGAAAATGTGGATTCCCGCTGTGGCTGAAACACGTGGCTCAGATCGACTCCTATTGAGCACCCGTTTTGC
>CAWIUZ010000071.1:0-6671 GCA_963838915.1 uncultured Acidobacteriota bacterium | reverse complement strand
GGCGAAGACTTGCAACCTGGTCGCGGGTGGCAGCCTGTAGTTCTTTGCCCTGCAAGGAAACTTGTTCCGCGACCGCCTTCGCCACGAAGTCATGCAATTCAGCCTGTGTCAACGCCGGCTGGGCCCCGGCCGTAACCGGAACGAGGCGCGTCCCTCCGAAACGAAAACCGGCCGATACCACGGCCAGGAAGATTACTGCCGCAGCCGTCGAGAGCGCCGCAGTGCGGAGCAGGGCCGCCCAGAAGCCCGCGAATCGGCTTACGACCTTGTCCCCGAATACAACCACGCGAGCTGGCATGTCGAGATCAATCAAGCTGCTCTTCAACGCCTGCCGCACGCTTAACAGCCGCTGGGCCGCGTGCGCGCATTCTTGGCACTGTTCGAGGTGCCGCTCGAGTTCTCGCGCTCTCGCCGGCGAAAGCTCGTCCAGCGCCCAATCGGTCAACACTGATCCCCATTCACGACATCCCATGGTGTTCACCTCATCTTCGCAGGAAAAACAGGATTCAGGATTCAGGATTCAGACTGCGGGATTCCGGATAGACTGGACACGCGAAGCCGCACGCCCCAAGAACCAGCCCCCGACTTCAGGATTCCCACAATTCGGCTCTCTGGATCTGAAGATTTGCAATTTTATTGGTTGTTTCGCTTGCTCTATTTCGGATTGACTTTTAACTCATGACACCTGGTTTCTTCCGACCCAACTCCTCGAGCGGCGCGTCACCCTCTCCGCGCGGGAGAGGGCAAGGAGAGGAAATATCGTCACATCACGTGACGCACGACCCCCTCCCGCCAGGACAGGATGACGCCCGCCCCAGGTCTACCTTTCGATCAACTTCCTCATCCGCTCAAACCCCGCGTAGACGCGGGTCTTGGCCGTGCTCACCGGACAACCCTGGATCTCCGCAATCTCTTCCAACTTGAAACCCTGGTAAAACTTCAGGACAATCGCTTCGCGTTGCTCGAGTGTCAACTCCGCAAGCGCTTTCTCTACCAGGATTTTCATCTCGCCTTGTTCCCACCGCCCCGCCTCGCCTACCCTGACCGGCGATGAATGTTCCGCCGGTTCGAAATCGCTGAGGCTGGTTTCCGCTTCATGCACTTGGCGCCCGTGCGAGAGAGCGGTATTGCGTGCAATCCGAAACAGCCACTGCCGGAACTTCTCCGGGTCCTTTAACTGGCCCAGATGGCGATAGCCCGAGAGAAAAACCTCCTGACACATGTCAAAAGCATCTTCCGGCCGCCCAGTGAGATACACCAAGAAGCTGTAAACCTTCCGCTCCCAGCGCCTTACGAGCGCGTTGAAAGCCTCCGGCGATCCGCCTTTGGCGTCCCTGACCAGCACCGCGTCCGGACGATCAGAGAACTCTGTGCCCAATTCCACTCCAGAAGACGCACAAATCAGAAAAAAAGTTTGCGGCGCCCCTCAATTTCTTTTGCTTGGTGCGGTCAGGGCTTGCGGCTCTGTCCAATAACGAATGCTGCAAAAATGAGCACCGCACTTCCGGCCACCATTCTGTAAAAGGCGGCCCTCGTGGCCCGCTTCCATTCCGCCAGCAACACTCCCCAGGCGTTGGAGGTCAGGATAATCAGCGCCACAAAAACCGGCCAACCAAAACTGTTCCCCAGCGCGCCCAACCCGAAGGCGCTGCGGCCGTACACGAAGACGCTGGCGATCCACACGAGACTCATGGCGGGTACCTGGAGAGCGTCACGAGTTCGCATCCCCGCGGCGAAGAGCCCTGTCGAGTGCTCGCGAATCGTACGTCCAAAGCAATACGCCGACTGCACCACGGCCGCAGCCGAAAGGAAGACAGCCCAGGCAAGATAAATTTCGACAGGAAACCCCTGCTTCGAACCAGTCCCCCCGCCCCTGCTGAGGAGCGCGGTTCCGTACTGAATGCCGAAATTAAGCGTGGGCGCCAAAACGCCGCCGACAATCGCAATCAGAAGTCCCAGCCGGAAGCGCTTAGCACTGGAACTTCCGGACTCACCCCGGCTCCCACCGGCTTGCGCACACAGAATGACTCCGACCACCATTATCGCGAGCCCCAATACGAAAAGCCAATCTGCTTGGGATTTCAACGCGAATGCTCCCGCCCATATCAGCGGCAGCAATGCCCCGAGCACGATCGATAACCCCAGTTGGATCGCGAAGCCGAGAGCGATTCCCAGCAGGTCCACGGCTATGCCATACAGCAAGGACGCGATGCCGAACAGCACTCCCCAACCGACCAGGATCAGCCATCCGCGCGCAGGAACGCGAGCCAGAAGATCGCTCCAGCGCGGAACGGTCGCCATGACGACGATCCACGGCATCACCCCCATCGCCAGCAGCGAATGGATGGTCCAGATGTGGTTGAACTTCCAGACGCGGGTGGTCTTCAAGGGGACGGCGAAACTGCCGTTCAATAGCCCCGCCAGAACGATCCCAGCCCAACTCAACATACCCAATCCCTCTTCCAAGGCTCTGCTGTCATTCCGAGCGCAGCGAGGAATCTGCATTGATTCGCCTCGGGCCGGAACTGCAGATCCTTCGCTTCGCTCAGGATGACAGCCACTTTCGTCTCCATGGGTGGGCCGGAGGCCCATGGCCGCTCGGAATGACGCGGACTCTGTGGGTCACCGCATGCGCGGCGCAACCCTGGCGATGTAGTCGTCGAACACCTGACGGTTGTTGTCCGGGCCGACCGTAGTTACATTGGGAGAAACAAAGGCTCGGAATTTCACACCGCGTTTTTCGAGCTGCGCCGCGATCTCCGCCGTCAGAGCCATGGAAATGGCAATCACCGCCAAGGTGGAACTGGCGCCCACCGGAATGCCGGCCACGTCGACGAGAGAATCCCGAGGCGGGCAGCAGTTATCTATCACCACGTCGCCAAGGTCTGCGAGTTTCTTGCCGCTGGAATGCGTGGTCTTTGCAATTCGCGCGTTGTCTAGCGAGGTCACGGCGACCACCTTCAATCCCAGCGCTTTGGCGTGCAAGGCCACGTCAATTCCTGCGGCGTTCAGGCCGCCATGCGAGTACACCACCATGGTGTCAATCGCCTCAAACTTGAAATTGGAAAGAAACGTGGCGACGTATCCTTCAGTTCGCTCGAGTCTCAGCAATTCGCGGACGCCGCCAGAGCCCAGCACCTGCGTCCACATCAGCCGCGCGTCCATCAAGGGATGAAAACCGGCAAAGCTGCCGTAGCGTGGGAAGACATCCATTATCGGAATCACGGAGTGCCCGCTGCCGAACAGATGAACCAACGCCCCTTGCGAAATCGAATCCGCACAAAACTCTGCGGCCTTCCGGATGTTCGCGACTTGCGTCGAGCGAATCCGGTCGTAAACCTTTTGTGCTTCTGCGAAATACGTTTCTGCTGACATTATGCTTTTTCCTCCATTTTTATTAGGGCATACCGTGCTGCACCCAGAATTCCGGCCTTCTCTCCCAGGCGCGACAGCACTATGCGTACCTGTCGTCGGGCCAGCGGCTGGCCCCATTGCCTCAAAGCCCCGCGGAGCGGCGCAAGCAGCGGGCTTCCGATGCCTGCCAGGCCGCCGCCCAAAACGACCACTTCGGGGTTCAGCAGGCATACGATATTGGCCACGCCCAAGCCAAGGTTTGTGCCAACCTCCTCCAGGACTCGACGGGCGGCCTTGTCTCCGCGGCGCGCCGCCGCAGCCACGACTTCGGCGGTGATGTCGCGCTGAGACTTGAGATCTTGAAACCGTAATTTGGAATCCTGAGTTTGAACTTTGCCTCTGCGGTCTCGTGCCCACGCCACCCTGCCCAGCCTCGCCACCGCCGGACCGGCGCCCAGCGCTTCAAAGCAGCCCAACCGCCCGTATTCCGGCTTCCACCTTCGATCAATCACCATCCAGCCCGCCGCTCCGGCGACGCCATGGGCACCGGGAATCAATCGCCCCTCGGAGATCAAGCCGGCGCCAATGCCGGTGCCCACCGTAAGAAAAACCAGATTCCGCACCCGGCTTTGCGCGCCCAATCCCACCCATGCCTCAGCCAAGGCTTGCACATTGCGGTCGCTTTCGACGAAGACCGGACGCTCGAAGGCATTTTCAAGAAGATGCCTTAGCCGGACTTTCGACCATCCGGGCAGGTTCGGCGCCCAAACGGTCTCCGAGCGCGGATCGAAGGCCCCGGGCACTCCCACCCCAACCGCACGTAGCTTTTTCCAAGGAATCTTCGCCGCCTCGACCGCCGCGTGCGCCGCGTCAAACAGCGCCGCCAGATCTTGCTGCACGCCTTTTGCGGGAGTCGCAATCCGCACGCTCGAGAAGAGTTTTCCATGCGAATTGACAACCCCGGCGGCGATTTTCGTCCCACCGAGATCCAGGCCGAGAGCAAATTGGATTGTCACTATTGGTCGAACCCCCTCACCCCCAACCCCCACAGATAAGCGCGTCGCCCCGCACCAAGCCGCATCAGCGGCGCGAGAATGTGGCCCACGGCGCCAGCCGTGGGATGACGGCACACAGAGAGCACGCTGAGCCGCGTAGTGGCGACAGAAGATCTGCAATTATCAAGACAGCTCTGTCGCCCCACCCGGGGCTTTTCAGGCGCATCGGCCTTGCTCTCTTCCCACGGCTGTCGCCGTGGGCCACATTCTTGCGCCCGTCTCGGCGGGCTCCGGGACCCGATCGAGGCTATTCTAGCGCCTATGCCCCCCAACCCCTCTCCCTCTCGGGGGAGAGGGTGGACCGCGACGGCGCCTTCATCAGCCGAAGCGGGACGGGTGAGGGGGCCGGGTACCTCCCCAACCCACAAGCCTCTCACTCGCGATTCAACCGCACCACCCAGATCCCGTTCGCCGCGAGCGGCGCATCGAGCGTAAGCTCCTCTCCGGACTGCCTGAACGTCACCTTCTCCTGGCCGTTCAAGCTCCGAGCCTCGCGCACTGGCCATGGAACACGGACTGAAATCTTCGCCGCGGCGGCACGTTCGGAGTGATTAAAAGCGAAGAGGAATTGTACATCGTTTCCCACCAGGCGCCGCACTTCCACCTGGGTGCTATTCTCGCCGGAGACCTTCACTTCCGGCTCGACACCCGCCGCCCGGGCAAAACCCAAGAGCAGTTGTTTCGCCGCCTCGTCGTGCTGCCGCTCGAACGCGACGGCCAGGAACGATCCCACCAGAATCGCCTTGCCCTTGCCGTAGCTGTTCTCAACCATAGCGGGCGCGCCGTCCGCGAAGCGCGCCAGAACGCGCGCGCCGGGCAACGGCTCAAGCTCCTCCTCGAACGCCGTCGCTGCGGCCCGCGTGCCGGGAGCGCAACCGGGCAGGCCAGAATCAGCCTCCAAGATCAGTTCCGGCTTCTCGAGCGGGCGGATCACTTTCTCGCGCGCGCCGAAGACCTCCGCCAGTCCCATTCCCGGCACCTCGTCGCTCGAAAACCCGCGCTCGTCGTTCCAGGCCAGGCGCGCTTCCGCCACCACGGTGCCGCCCGCGCGGATGAAGCGCTCGACTCCCTCAACAACATTCTTCGAGAGCATCACCGGAAAGGGCAGAAACAGAATCTTGTATTGAGTCAGCTTGTCGCCCGCTACGTCCATGGGATGGACGAAGTCTACGGGGATTTGCTCGTCGAAGAACGCCCGGTGTATTCCCTCGAGGGAATCGCGCGTGCCATTGCCCAGCTTCGACAGTGAAGGCTCCGAGCCTCCCACCATGTAGGAAAGCCGGTTGAAGAGGACTGCCACCTGCGCGCGGGCGGGCTCGCTGGCCAGCAGGTCGCCCCCGTTCTGGGCAATCTGCTGCGCCGTTTTGCCGGCGGCGCGCGAGCGGGGCGTCAGCGTGCCGTCCAGGTTGATCAGGCCGTAGCCGTTCGATTCATACCCGGAGTTCATCGGGTACCACGCATACACGGCAATTTCCCGCGCGCCGTGCGATACGACCTTCCACATCCAGAACTCTTCGTCGCGTGAGTCCACAGGCTCCGCGATGCGCATGCCCGTCACGCCCTGGCCGGCCTGGAGTTCGCCAACCCAGAAGCCTTTGCCGGAACTGTGTCCGGACGAGCGCGTGAAATCCAGCCCTGCGGCCAGCATCTGGTAAGACCAGGGAACCGTCGACTCGGAGTGCTTGGGATAGAGCGAGGTGCCAAAGAAGTCGGCGCTCGCGGACATCTTGAAATCGTCGGGCTCGCCGTACCCGTCGGTGGGAGAAGTGAAGAGCGCCGGGCCCGCCGCGTGGCTGGTAATGGCGTGCCCGTGGTCCTGGCCGCGGATAGCCTCGACGCGTGTATGCAGGTCGCCCGCCAGCTTGTCGTCGATAAAGGTGCGCCAATCCAGGTAATCCGTGTAAGAAAGAATCGTCGAAGCCCGCGGCGGCTCCACCTGCTCCCAGCGCTCGAAGCCGCGGTACCAGGCGGCGTTGAGCGCCTCGAGCGTGCCGTATTTCTGCTTCAACCATTCCCGGAAACGCGCCTGGCTCGAAGGACAGAAGCAGAATTCGGGATTGGAGAGATAAGGGAATTCAGCCCAGTTGATTACGTGCGGCTCGCTCCAAACGTCCCAGCCGTAGAGCGCGGAAAACTTGTTAGCTGCGCTCGAAAGGGCCCCGAGAAATTTGACGATCTCGCCGCGCACCCCGGCGTGATCGATGCAAAACCCAGGGGCGGCTTGCGAAACAATCACCGCGCCGCTCCGGTCAACAAACCTGC
>CAWIUZ010000070.1:0-4104 GCA_963838915.1 uncultured Acidobacteriota bacterium | reverse complement strand
AATGTATCGCTTGTCGCGCGATAACGCCAGAACTTGCCAACCTTCATCGCGGGAACTTCGCCGCGCTTCGCCATCCGCTCAAGAACCTTCGGATGAATCTTTAGAACCCGTGATGCTTCCTGGCTGGTAAGAAGCGTCTCAATTCCATCTGACATGCAGTTTATAACCTCCCTAAGCAACCACTATTCAATGTCTTTGGTCCAGGGGCCTTTTGCCCGGCGGCGGCCCGTCACACCTCTCCGTTGAGCGCTTTCTTGCCTCTGCCCCTCGCATCAAGTCTCCCGGCCCTCCGACTGACACAACAGGCAACCGATCCGCTTGCCCCCAAAAGGCCCAGGCACGCACCGATTGCCCGTTCATAGGAATTGATAATTCGAACTTTTTTTTCTGTCAAATGAGGGTGACAGGGCTCAGCGGGCACCTTAAATGGTTGATGTCGAGCAGCCTAACTTAGGGACTCTAATCTACGTGTTATCTGTCACTTAGCGCTATGTCAGCAAGTAAGCCTTTGGGATCTGGTTCACGCCGAGCCCCTACAGTGGGGGAGAGTTTCGCGCATTGCGCCCTTCGAAGCCGGTAGTTGAGGCGGGGCGTCAATTGCAATCGAAGCAACGTGCTGCTTTATGTCTTGCAGACGAGTTCATGGGCGGCAGCCGGAATACGGGAATCGTAGCAAGATATTATTCACACCTGGTTCGATCCCTAAATCTCGCACCAGCGAGGCAGGAGGGTATCGAAATCCCCTACTGCGGACTGCCCGGTCATTTGACAGGAAATCTTTTTGGCCGCAGCCTCCGCAATAGGGCCCCACCCACAGAGGGAGGGACCAAGGAGGTGCCCGTTGAAAAGTTTCTTTCGCCGCTTGTTCCGTTTTCTGCATGACCCCCGCTATGGGCTCTGCTATTCGCCATCAGTGGAAGAATGCAAGAGGGCTTGGGAGTCTGCCATCGGAGATTCTTTCACACGCCCATTGTCTCTCGGAGCCCCGAAGCCTGAAACCGGGCCGTCTTTCATCGCGGCGTACCGCGATCTGGACCCGCCTTTGGAGTGGCCCGCCTTTCTCGGCAACGGCTTGTTTGTCGTTTTCTGCACGTGGGTCCATTACCGCGCTTTGCTGTCCCCGGAGGGCTTTGGGGTTCTTTTGCTCGTCTTGCTGGTTTTAGCCGTGGGCCTGGTGCAGCTTGCTGTTGCACTTTGCCGGCTGGCTTGGCGCGCCTGCTTTTCGCGCCTTACGGGGCGCTGAGCAGCTTCGTCGGCGTGTGCGGCGCTTCGCGCCGGGTGAGCTTTGACACGTCACCCCCCGCAGGGTGCTGTATAGCAACCACGGTTGCCGTATGGGAACGCTTTGAAAATGCACAACCTAACGACGAATCGCTCCGCCAAGAGGCTCTCGGCAGCAGTCACAGGTTCCCCTATGGGAACCACTTGATTTCATGGGTGGATTCAGTGGCGACACTTCGAACGAAATCCGTCAGCACGAAAGTCACCGAGGAGGAGTACGCCAGGTTCGAAGCCTTGGCGGGAGAGCGGACGATCAGCGAGTGGGCACGCGAGGTTCTTTCCAGAGCAGCCAGCCCGCATACGTGCGAGCAGACCATCCTCTCCGAGGTGCTGGCCTTGCGTACAGCTTTGCTCAACCTGTTTTTCAAGGTGGCCAGCGCAGAGCGCATCACCGCCGATGAGATGCACCAACTCATTGAGCGGGCGGGCGCCGACAAACTGAAGAAGGCGCTTTCGAAAATCCAGGAAACCGAGAAACTCCTGCTTCAAGGAGGCACGAAATGAATTCCGTGTGGGGAAGGAGAGAGAGCAAAGGGTGGCCGAGCAGAGTACCCAATTATACGATTACGGCGCTCATGATAGCTTTGGCGAGCGCCATCCTCACGGGCTACTGCCGATACTACTTCGTCTGGACACCGCTCGAAAGGCACTATCTACGGGAGTACTTCCTCACCGGCTTGATGGCCAGATTAGGAGCCAAGACCGACCGATATAACGTACTGGCCGTCATGACCCGAAAGGACTACCGATTGGCTGTGGATGAGGACGTGGCACCCTTCAAGACGCCTTTCGGCGCAACCACGTTCACGCTTTCCGAAGACGCCGCGAAGAGGGGCGGACTCCGTCTCACGTGGTTGCGGAAGCCCTACAACAACGTCCAGTTGCACGCACTTCTCGCCTCTTGGATTTACCACGGCCTGACGCTTGCGGATTTGGCAGCGCGGCCTTTGTGGGTGGGACTCACAGTGTTCTTGGCAGGCTTGCCCTTCGCGGCCCCCAAGGATGCCGCCCGCTTGCGGGAACTGCGCTACGGGCGACGCCTGAAGGGATCCGAACTCGTCACGGGCAGCACCTTCAACAGTCGCAACCGCTCACGCGGCATTGGGTTTTCAAACCACGAGCGATCCCCTGCAGAGAAATTCTTCGGAAGGAATCACCGGGTGAGAGTCCCCCAGGCCCGCGAGTCGAGCCACTTCCTGATTATGGGTGACACGGGAGCGGGCAAGAGCGCCTTGATTCGGGAAATGCTCCTCCAAATCCAAGACCGAGGAGAAACCGCGATAGTCTACGATCCCGAACGGGAATACACCCCGCAATTCTTTGACCCCTCCCGTGGTGATGTCATCCTGAATCCACTGGACGCCCGTGCCCCCTACTGGACTCCGGGCGACGAGGCCCGCAACGAGCCGGAAGCGCTCACTCTTGCCGCCTCCCTCTTCCCCGACCGGCCCAACGAGCAGCGCTTCTTCACGCACGGCCCCAGAGAAATCTTCGCCCACATGGTCACCTTCAAGCCGACTCCCCATCAGTTAGCGGAGTGGATGTCGCACGATGAAGAGATCGACCGCAGGGTACGCGGGACGGAACTGGCTTCGCTCATTGCGGAGACCGCCCCAGCGCAACGCGAGGGCGTTATGGCCGAACTGAAAATGGTCGCCAAGGCGTTGAAGCTCCTGCCCAAGGAAAACGAAACCAAGAGACGGTGGAGCACCGTGCAATGGTCAAGCCAGCGCCAGGGATGGATCTTCCTAACGAGCACGAAAACGACGCGGGAACGCCTTTTGCCACTCACCAGTTTGTGGCTTGACCTACTGGTCTTACGCCTCATGGATGAAGCATTGATTATTGACCAAGCCACCCTCAAAACGGTTTGGTTCATCCTGGACGAACTCGCCTCATTGCAAAAGCTTCCTCAGTTGCACGCTGCCATTACGCAAAACCGGAAGTCAAATAACCCAGTGGTGTTGGGCTTCCAGGGACGCAGCCAACTAGAAGTGCTTTACGGGCACGAGGCGGAGGCGATGCTCTCGCAACCGGCCACGAAAATCTTTCTCCGCACCAGCGAGCCCCGCGCCGCCCGGTGGATTAGCGAGGCCATCGGCGAGGTGGAGATTGAGCAGATGCGCGAGAGCCACGGCAGCGAGCAATTCCCCCGCGATCACAAATCGAAGAACCACCAGTTGGAGCGCCGAGTCGAGCCCTTGGTGATGGCTTCAGAGATCATGGGCTTGCCCGATCGGTGCGGCTTCATGAAATCGGGGAATCTAGTGGTACCGCTAAGCTTTCCCTATCTCAGACTGCCCAACATACAACCGGCTTTTGTAGAGCGAAGTATCGACTGGCAACCGAGCCTTGAACTCCCTGTACCGCAAAGCGAGCGGACCGGCAGCGGCGGCGGGCCCGCTCAGAAGCTCATCCCGCGCGAGCAAAAGCAAGGTCAGGAGCAAGCCAAGCGAACGCCAAAGCGCGGCATAAGTCGTTTCTTCGAGTGAACAGCCATGATGACAATTTCCAAACCCCTGAGTGCAGGCCAGGCGCAGGCGTACCATCGCGATGAGTTCGGGAACGCCCAGCAAAACTACTACACGGAAGACGACCGGATACGCGGGGCTTGGCACGGCAGGCTGGCCGAGGCATACGGACTACGCGGCGAAGTTCAGGCGGAACACTTCCAGCGCTTGAGCGAAGGCCAGCATCCCATCACAGGCGAACAATTGGTGCAGCACCAAGTCGCACGCGAATACGCAAACGAACATGGTGACAAGGTAACCACGATGGAACATCGCGCCGGATGGGACGCCACGTTTAGCGCGCCCAAGAGCG
>CAWIUZ010000069.1:0-10195 GCA_963838915.1 uncultured Acidobacteriota bacterium | reverse complement strand
CTGAGCCAAGACCAAATTGCTCGCAGTTGTTCGATCTCGCAAGGCGCCGTCTCAAAATATCTGCAACGAGCCCAGGCTGCAGGCGTCACCTGGCCGCTGCCGGAGGGCTGGGACGAAGCCCGGCTGGAAGAGTTGCTCTACGGGCATGCCCCGCGCCGGGTCTATGAAACCCAACGGCCCACGCCCGACTTTGCGAGCCTTCACCAGGAACTGCAATCCCATCGTCACCTGACCCTGCAACTGCTCTGGGAGGAATACCGCCAGAGCCACCCCGACGGCTACGGCTACAGCCGCTTCTGTGAGCTCTACCATCGCTGGCACCGCCATCTGGACGTCGTGCTCCGCCACGAGCACAAGGCGGGCGAGAAGCTTTTCGTTGACTACGCCGGGGACACCATCCCCCTCCATGACCCGAAGGGCGGACCCGTGCACCCGGCCTCGATCTTCGTCGCCGTCCTGGGAGCGAGCAACTACACTTACGCCGAAGCCACCGCGAGCCAGGAGCTGGAGAACTGGATCGGGGCGCACATCCGCACCTTCGAATTCCTGGGTGGTTGTCCAAGGCTGGTCATCCCCGACAATACCAAAACCGGCGTCACCCGCGCCTGCCGCTACGAGCCCGATCTGAACCGCACTTATCACGAGCTGGCCCTGCACTATGGCGTGGGTGTGTTGCCGACGCGGCCCTACAAGGCCCGCGACAAAGCCAAGGTTGAGAATGGGGTACTGGTAGTGGAGCGCTGGATCGTGGCGGCGCTGCGGCATCGGAAGTTTTTCAGTCTGGCCGAACTCAACCGGGCGATCCACGAGTTGTTGCAAAAACTCAATCAGCGGCCGTTTCGCAAGCGCTCCGGCTGCCGGGCGAGTTTATTCCAAGAGGTGGACCGGCCGGCGCTGGCACCCCTGCCGCGCCTGCGCTACGAGTTTCATGAGTGGTCGAAGGCCCGTGTGAACATTGATTATCACGTCGAGTTTGACCACCACTACTACAGCGTGCCCTACACGTTCGTCGGGAAAGAGGTCGAGATCCGGGTGACGCTGACGACGGTGGAGATCTTTCCACCGCGGCGAGCGGGTGGCTTCGCACGTCCGCAGCTATCAGCCCCATAAAGCTACGACCGTGAACGAGCATCGACCGAAGAGCCATCAACAGCACCTGGCCTGGCCGCCCTCGCGGCTGGTCCGTTGGGCCGAGACGGTGGGACCGGCTACGGCGCAGTTGTTCGCCGAGATTCTCCAAAGCAAGCCGCACCCGGAGATGGGCTATCGGTCATGCCTGGGCATTCTGCGCCTCGGCCAACGCTATTCAACCGAGCGTCTGGAGGCAGCGTCGAAGCGAGCGGTCTCGACCGGCGCTTGTTCCTATTACAGTGTGAAGTCGATTCTGGAACGCTCGCTCGACCGCCAGGCACTGGAGACGCCACCTTCCTCACCGCCGCTCGCGCACGACAATCTTCGCGGCGCTGCCTATTTCGATTCCTCGTCCCGCTCCACGGGACTGCAACTCTTACTCTATTCCGCAAAGGAGAACCCATGCTAGATCAACCGACTCTTAATAAACTCGAAACCCTGCGCTTGCACGGCATGGCCGAGGCCTTTCGCACCCAAGCCGATCCGGCCCAGCGGGACGGTCTCGCTGGACTCAGTTTCGAGGAACGCTTCGCCCTACTGGTCGATCAGGAATGGACTTGGCGGCAGAACCGCGCCTTGGCGCGCCGCCTTACCCAGGCCAAGTTCCGTTATCGCGCCTCGGTCGAGGACATTGATTTCCGCGCCCCCCGCGGCCTGGACCGCTCCCTCCTCCGCTCCTTGACTCAAAATTCCGTCTGGGTCGCCGAGCATCAGAACATTTTCTTGTTGGGTCCGTGTGGGGTGGGGAAAAGCTGGCTCGCCTGCGCCCTGGCCGAGAAAGCTTGCCGGGACGGTTTCAGCGCTTTCTTCATCCGCACCCCCAAACTGTTTCGCGACTTGGCCTTGGCCCGCGCCGATGGCAGCCTGGGAACCCAATTGGCTCGGCTGGCCCGCATTGACGTACTCATCGTTGACGATTGGGCCCATGCGCCGCTGGCGGAAAGCGAGCGGCGAGACTTCCTGGAAATCTGTGAGGACCGCTATCAGACCCGCTCGACCATTTTGACCAGCCAATTGCCCGTCGCCAAGTGGCACGAGCAGATCGGCGATCCGACCTTGGCCGACAGCATTCTCGACCGGCTGGTGCATAACGCCCATCGCCTCGAGCTCCAAGGTGAATCGATACGTAAAAGCCTGGCGGGAAAGAGGCCGGAGCTGAAAAAAGGGGGAGTACCTCCGGCCGAGGGACAGCAAGATCGTCGTTCCTAAGCGATCCTGGCGCAAGATTTTTGTGCGATGAGGTCCGATTCTGGCTGAGAACAAAAAAAGGCCGGCGAAGGACGAGAGAAGCCAGGCGGCGACGAGCGTCCGGCCACGTCGCTGCGCTCCGAGAACGACGAGATGAAGAGCGCCGTGGAAATGACGCCCCGTGGAAAGCGTGGAAAACTCAAAAAGCCAAAGCGAGTTTTCCACTCTTTCCACCGGGCTTGGAAAATCCGGCCAAAAACAAGAGCCGCCGGATTTTCCACATTTCCACCGCGCCGGCGGCGGCGGCTGTAGATCACTCAGAAAGGACCAAAAATGAACCCGAAAGCAAATTCCAGTTGACCGATCGCGGTCAGTTCAGGCACCATCGTAAGGCCAGCGTCGCTTCGCTCCGATCGTGATGATCATTCCGTTCGGAAACGACCATCACGATCAAATCGGAATCACCCATCACCATCATTGGAATCCGCACAGGCGAAAGGAGGGCAGCGTGAAGCCCCCTCTGTTACTTGAAGGAAAAAGTAGTATACCAATCCGACGGTACTCCCTCGCTGGCCGTTATGAACCTCGCGGTAACCAGCGCTTTCGAGCGCGATCGAGATAAGATAGCTTCTGGCCGAGGCTCTGGCCAGCCGCGAGCCGCTCGAATCCGGGCATAAATCCTACCTTGCGGTAATGCTCTCGGCGGACCTGCACGACAACAGCTTCCCACTCCTGAGCCAGATTGGCGCGCGCGTAACAGTTTTTGGCGTCCCGGAAGTTCACGAGCGCCTCATGGTAGTACTTGCTCTTCTTGGCGCAGAGGATGCGCATACCCATCGCCCGGAACACCCTGCCGGCCAACTCGGGGTGTGACTCCGCTAGGAGTTCCGCAACCGGCTCTGTTATGTAATGACTTACGCTCTCAAGTTCGCTGTCGCTCACTCCCTGAATGCAGCGGACGAGACGTTCTGTCTCTTGGGTTTCTAAGAGCAATTCAATGCGCGACCGGAGGTAGCCGCGCTCCGCGGCATCCAGCGCTTTTACGCGCCACAACGAGACTTCGGCCTTTGGGACGAAACGCATCAACTCCTCATAGAGATACGTGCTTGGAGCCTTCTGGAACTCAGCCCAGGCCTCCGCAAGGGCCACGTCCGCCCGACCGAGTCGAGCGAGCAACCCGCGCTTCAGTTTTGCAAGGTCGTCGCCGGCGTAGGACTCGTTCGGTGTTTTCTTACCGAGCAGCAGGCCGCGCTCGACCCAAGCAAGAGCCTCGTCGGGCTTGCGCTCCTGGTGCATGCCGGCAAGGACAAGACAGTCCTTGGCCGAAAGCGCTGTCTCCTGGCAGACCGCGACGTAGGCGGGTACATCACCCTGTTGGGCATAAATGGCGCGAAGTACCTCGCCCCAGCGGTGGCGGCTTTGCCCGGTGCCGTCCTTCGCCTCAAATGAAGTCCTCACCGCGCGCTCGAAGGCGGCGAGACCCGCCATGTCTAAGACTTTCACGACCTCACGTTCAAGTTCAAACGCATAGCCGTAGGAGTCATTCTCCATGCGATCGAGCAACCGGCTCACCGTTTTGTCGGGGTCCGCCCCGGTTGCCTGCCGGGCCTTCACCCAGCCGCAATAAACGCCTTCGACGAAATCGCCGAAGTAGCCGTCATCATCGATCTCCTCAGCTTTCTCGTAGCAGCCGGCGAGTAATCTCTCATAGAGGCTTACGGCCCGCTCAGGGTCGGTGGATACAAACTGATCGATTTGTGCGGTGACGCGGTCGAGTTCTGAGGTGAACGTTGATCCCATTCGCCAGTCAATAAACTGGCCGGGCCGGAGAGCTGTTTCGATCGCCGCTTCCAGAGGATCTCGCCTGACTGGTTCGCGCCTTTTCATCATTTGCGCTCTGGCCATCGGGTTGCCATTCAGATTGATCAGTGCATTTTACCTCGACATACCTTTGGACTGATTGTCAAGATCTTCGATCTCGGATCTTCGCTGTCGGAGTTGCGCCGAGGGCTATGATGAGGTAACTTAATACCATGCAAAAGGTTAGCGTGGAGATCTCATCAGAGCTCGTTTCGGCGGCAGGATTGGACGCCAGTAACTTGTCGGTCGAAACGGCTCGACTGCTGGCCCTAGAGCTCTACCGCGAGGACAAGGTCTCGCTAGGACGGGCCGCCGAACTCTGTCAAATGCCCGTAGAGCAGTTCATGGAGTTTGCAGCCCAGCACAACGTTCCGCTTCATTATGGTAGCGAGGAACTGAACGAAGATCGCCGAACCTTGGAGCGGCTGGGCTTGTGATCGTCGTTTCCAACTCCTCGCCACTTATTGCCCTGGCCCGAATTCGTCGGCTCAATCTTCTCGCCTCCTTCTACAAGCGCGTTCTAATCCCCACCGAGGTCCATCATGAAGTAACGGTGGCAGGCCTTGGTCTTCCCGGCGCCGAAGAGGTTCGGAACGCCCACTGGATCGAGGTGGCGTCGCAAGAGACCCCGCCACATTCCTCACTGGTCGAAGCATGCCGGAATCTCGGGGCTGGCGAACGCGGCGCTATTCTCTTGGCCAAGAGTCTCGAAGCCGATCTCTTGCTTTTGGACGAGGCGAAGGCACGCCGTATCGCGCGGGAGGCGGGTCTTTCCGTGGTGGGCTGCCTGGGAATACTTGAGGCGGGTGCCCGCAGGGGCCTCGTCCCGGACCTGCGCCAAGCCTACATAGACCTGCTACGGCACAGCATCCGCTTCGACCTGAGGCTGCTTCAGGCCAGCCTAGCCCGCCTAGGACTGCCAAGACTTTAACGCGGCTAACTCGTACTTTAAATCCCAACAATTCGGAACTTAACTGGCCCTACACTTACTGCCATCGTATGCTTCCAAAACTCCCACTTTATGCTTCAAATTCGAGTTCTGCCACTTGAATGAAAAAGCGGCAGCATTTCGAACCATAAGATGGCAGCCCAGCGTTCGTAACGGCTTTCACTTCCGTGTTCATACTTGTGGCCTTTCAATTCCCCTGAATCATAAATTGGCAATAAGTACAGAAAGAGCGCATAACGTTACAGTAAGTGCGGTCACGGCGCCGGGTAACCCCGGAGTTGTTCCTTCGTCAGATATAACGACGCTCGGGGAAGGGGGCCGGCGTCGGCGATCGGGGGACAAGGACTCACAAAGAGCGAAGCGCGACTGATCTGTCTTTCTACGCCGGCGACACTGGAATAAATCAATCCAGCGAGACTCCATCCCCGCGCTACACTGGTTCCCGTCTTTTCATCATTCCCGCTGTTGCCACCCGAAAAATAGGGAACTTCCTGAGGCATTCGTTCTTGAGTTAGTCAGAATGGTGGTATATAACGGCGGATATGAGAAAAGCGATTTCTAAGACCTCAATGAGCCGTGCTTTCTTCTCGGTCGCCGGGATCTGCCTCGGAGGCACTCTGGCGGCGGAGGCGTTTGCCGCCGACCGCGTGAAGACCGCCAATGGCGTCGTCAAGGCGACGACGCAGCAGGCCGCGGGTGTTCGCGTCTTCAAGGGAATACCGTTTGCCCAGCCGCCTGTCGGCGCCCTACGCTGGCGGGAACCGCAGCCCGTCAAGAACTGGAGGGGAGTGCGCCATGCCGATCAGTTTGGGCCAAGGTGCATGCAGCGTACCGGGCCAGACGCCGACTACTGGTTCCGCAGTAATGGCATGAGCGAGGACTGCCTCTATCTGAACGTGTGGACGCCGGCCAAGTCCGCTCGAGCGCGGCTGCCCGTGCTCGTTTACATTTTTGGCGGGGGGTTTCAGAACGGTGACGGATCGGAACCGCGGTACGACGGCGAGAGCATGGCCCGAAAGGGAATCGTCGCCGTAACCATCAACTACCGGCTCAACATCTTCGGTTTCTTCTCGCACCCCGAATTAACGAAGGAAGCGCCGTACCATGCCTCCGGGAACTATGGTTTGCTGGACCAGGTCGCGGCCTTACGATGGGTCGAGCGGAACATTGCCGCATTCGGCGGAGATCCGCGCAGAGTGACGATCGCCGGGGAGTCGGCCGGTTCGATTTCGGTCAGCGCTTTGATGGCGTCGCCATTGTCCCGAGACTTGTTTGCCGGCGCAGTCGGTGAAAGTGGCGCCCTGATCGCCACGCTGCCTCCGCGTGCCCTTCGGCAGACCGAGAAGGACGGAAGCGATTTTGCAAGCTCAGCCGGCGCCGTGTCGCTCGCGGCTCTGCGCGCGATGTCTGCCAAACAGATTCAGGAGCTCTTGACCGGAACGCACGGCCTGCGCTTCCGGCCGAACCTGGACGGCTATTTCCTGCCGAAGCCGCTGCCCGATGTTTTTGCCGCTGGGGAGCAGGCTAAAGTCCCTCTGCTGGCTGGGTCCAATACCGAGGAGCAAGACGCCCGGAGTGTGCTGGGAACCGGCGAGCCGACCCCGGAGAATTTCGCGAACGGCGTGCGCAAACTGTACGGCGAGCGAGCCGCCGAAGTGCTAAAAGTGTACGCGCCTTCCACGCCGGAAGAGGTGCTCCAAGCCGCAACGGACCTGGCCAGCGCCAGGTTCATAGCGTACGGCACCTGGAAGTGGACCGAACTGCAGATGAGGACCGGCAGCAAGCCTGTGTACCGCTACCTCTATGCGCGCATACGACCCAGGTACCTCGGCATGCCCAATCAACCTCTCCCGGCCACAGCCGCCGAAGCGGAACGCGGTGCAGTTCATTCGGCCGAAATCCAATATGCGCTGGGCAATCTTCCACCGGACCCGAGATACAAATGGGATGCTGACGACTACAAGGTTTCCGAGATGATGCAGGCCTACTTTGTGAACTTCATCAAGACGGGTGACCCGAACGGCCCTGGCGTCGCGAACTGGCCCACGTACACGAGCGAAACAGGCTTCCAGATCATGCGGCTTGACGTAGCTCCCCGAGCAGAGTCGGAGCAAAACCGAAACCGCTTCCTGGTTTTGGACACTCTGAATGCCAAACCTTGAAGCCAGACATTACCTGGGTTTCCGATTTGATTTTCCCGTTTTGCATTCAAGCTGTTCTGCGCACTTTACCGCGAATTAGGTGTGGCCTAATCGACAAGTCCTTCGGTGTCGGCGTTGCACTGAGGCCGTGAAACGTATATTCGGTCGGGCTTTTACGCACGACTGGAGCAGGCTCCCCGACCTTCGCTGATCCCGCCGCAAAGGGTCCAACGAAAATCGAGTGCCCGTCCGCCCACGGGAAAAGGCCCGCGTCCACCCTGTTATCACGACGCTTGCAGCACGTTGAAACATGAGGAACCAACAAAACCCACTGCCACTTTATGCTTCCATTAGTGCCAACTTATGCGAAAAATCCCAAGCTCACTCAAGCACGGCACAAAAGCTAACCCGCGGCCGCGTTCAGCTCATCTTGAAGCAGCCTTTCTTTGGCACGCTCAGCTTGAGGCTGAAACTGATACCCGGAACTCTGCCAACGATGGCAACCGACGGCTCGCGAATTGTCTATAACCCCGCCTTCGTGGATGAACTCGAGCCAGCCGAACTCGAGGGAACACTCGCCCATGAAGTCCTGCACTGTGCGTTGGGCCACCACTGCCGCCGCGGCGGGCGCAAACCGGAGCTTTGGAACGTTGCGGCTGACTTCGCCATCAACCCTCTTCTGATCGCAAACGGCTTCGTACTTCCCGCCGGGGCGCTCGTCGACCCTACGTTCAACAATTTAAGTGCGGAGGAGATCTACGCACGGTTGCTACAGAAAAGAAGCGAGGAAAACTCAGGAGCAAAGCCAAAGCAACAGCCGACGAATGGTGGCGGAGGGACCGTTACCGGTCCGCAAGGGACAGACGCCACGACGACCTCCAATCAGAGGCCAGGCGCCCCTCCTCAGCCAGGTCCAGACCAATGTGGACCGACGACGGGTGCAGCTGTGGGGACGGCGTCGCTGCGCCCCGGAGGGTTCGGCGAGGTCTGGGACGCGACGGACGTGCACGGGCAAACAGCTTCCCCGGCCGAGAAGCGTCGCCAGGAGCATGAGTGGGGCATCGCCGCCGAACAGGCGTTGCGGTCCGCCAAAATGTGGGGACGCGAACCCGCCGGCATCGAAAGGCCCCTTAGCGACAGCCGCCAATCCCAGCAGGACTGGCGAGCGATCCTACGTGATTTTGTGGCCGCTACCACGCCCTGTGATTATCGCTGGACGCCACCCAATCGCCGCTACATCGCTTCGGGCTTGTACTTGCCGTCTGTCGAGCGCCAGGGAGTGGGTGAGCTTGTGATTGCGGTTGACACGTCAGGGTCGATCGGAAAAATCGAGCTGGAACAATTTGCAGGTGAGATCTCGGCAATTTCCGAGGAGGCGCAGCCGGAAGCCATCCACGTGGTTTACTGCGACGCCGCGGTTCAAAGCACTCAACAGTTTGGCCCCTCAGAGCCAGTGCGACTTGAGCCTAGAGGCGGTGGGGGTACGGATTTCTGCCCGCCGTTCAAGTGGGTCGTTGAAAACAATATCTCGCCAGTCTGCTTTATCTATCTCACCGACTTGTGCTGCCATTCGTACCCGGAAGCCCCGGAATACCCAGTCCTCTGGGTGACCGATTCGCGCAGAATGGCGCCTTTCGGCGAGACGCTTCGGATTAGCCTTGAGTGAAGTCAGGCGCTTTCAGCTATCCCGGGCGGGGTATTGCCCAGCCATTGGCTTCCATTTCTTGCACCCCGCGTCCCCGATCAAATCGGTTGCCAGATTTTATTCACGGGTCGACGTTTGTGAGAACCGCGCAGCTTTCCTGGTCCTTCGGCTGCCAAGCCTTGAAACCTCAGCAGCTTTCAGGCTCCGGGTTTAGCCTGGTGGGATGAGCGGACATGCCGGTTTGACGCAACAAAGAATTTGTTCTATCAAATGAGACGGGATTCCTCGCCACCCACTCTTTTAGCGCGACACCACAAAACGCAATCCAGCAACCATCCGGAAACTTGGGTTCACGACTGCTGCGTTTGACAACTAGGAAGCAGGCTCGTGTTCCCTGGGTGGGCGATTGTACACAGAACCGAGGTGAGGTGTATTTATGAGCAGCGGTCTTTATCCAACATTGGGGCAGGGGACAGAGACAAGATTACCGCCAGCGCCGGGTTCAGGAGCCGTGGGTTTCGAGGCCACAACTGCCCTCGAACCTGTAGTCGACAGCGAAGAAGCGGCCAGGTTCCTCAATATCAACCCGAAGACTTTGCAGAAAATGGCGCGCAACGGCGCAGTACCGGGGTATCGGATCGGAAAACTCTGGAAGTTCCGGATCTCCGATCTGGACGCATGGCTGCGTTCCAAGGTAATCTCGAACTGCCACTCGTGCCGCGAAAACGGGAGGAGATGACCTTTGTTTACGCGGACACGGTACCAGTATGGAACTTTGCGGAAGAAGAAGAGAGCGAAAGGGCCAGACGCATGGGAGTTCCGGTATTACGGGACTGTCGGCGAATCCCGAAAACGCAGGAGTAGGACGGTCGGGACTGTCGAAAAGTATCGAAACGAGGCTGCCGCGCGGCAGGCTGTTGCAGCCCTTCTTCTAAAACTTAACTCGGAGGTTCCACAATCCGGAGCAGTGGCGTTCGCCGCCCTCGTCGACAGGTACGTAGAGGAGGAATTGCCAGAGCGGTTCTCGACGCGAATCTCATATTTGTCGATGGTGAACACACACATCCGGTCAAGGTGGGCCGCCTTTCCCTTGGACAAGGTCAAGCCGATGGCGGTTGAAGAGTGGTTACGACAAATGCCGTTAGCGCCGAAATCCAAGGCCAACATACGAAGTCTGATGTACTCGATGTTTAAGTGCGCCGAGCGGTGGGAACTGATTGAAATGGGAAAGAACCCTATAGCGCTCGTGCGTGTTAAGGAAGGTTCCAAGCGCCTTAAAAC
>CAWIUZ010000068.1:0-19695 GCA_963838915.1 uncultured Acidobacteriota bacterium | reverse complement strand
GAGGAATCTTCGGTCGCATAGATGGCGTCGAGTGCGTCCTTTACGCCCTTCGCCTCCTGCCTTTTCAGATAGGCCTCGACCGCTCGGGCGTAAAAGCGGCTGCGCGAGACCTTCTGCCGCTTTGCCGCCCGCTCCGCCGCGTGGAAGAGAGGGTCGGGAATCGAGATCGCTGTTTTCATGCGAAAAGTATAACTGGAGTTATACCGGGAAGCAAGTCATCGGGAAGGGAGGTGAATGGATCATTCGAGTGGTGAAAACTGATTCCCCTCCTTGGCAAGGAGGGGTAAGGGGTGGTTGCGACTCGCTGGCGACACCGCCCACCACCCCCGGCCCCTCCTCCCGCTGAGGAGGGGAGTCATTTGAGCGGCGGCGAAGTCGGGCAATTGCATTTTTCCGGAGCCTGGCTAAACTTAGATTAAGATGTCGACTCTGGGGTTGAAGAACATTCCGCAGAATTCCGCTGCTTCTCTAGCCTGGGCGCACCCGCTCGTCGAGGAATGGTTCGCGAGCAGGTTTGGAACGCCCACGGAACCGCAGGAACAGGGCTGGCCGTCTATACTCGCGGGCAAGTCCACGCTGATCTCGGCGCCCACCGGATCCGGCAAGACGCTCGCGGCGTTTCTTGCCTGCATCGATCGCCTGATTCGCAAGGCCCTCAGCGGCGCGCTCGAAGACCGCACGGAAGTGCTTTATGTTTCGCCGCTCAAGGCATTGAGCAACGACATCCGCAAGAACCTGGAAGTGCCGCTGAGCGAAATAATCGCGCTGGCGGCCGCGCGCGGGTTGCCGATGACGCCCGTCCGTGCTGCCGTACGCACCGGCGACACGCTCGCGCCGGAGCGTCGGGCGATGTTGGCGCATCCGCCCCACATCCTTGTCACCACGCCCGAGTCCTTTTACATTCTGCTGACCGCGGAGAAAAGCCGTGCTCTTCTGCGCGACGTTGAAACCGTAATCGTGGACGAAATACACGCCGTGGCGGACGACAAACGCGGTGCGCACCTGGCGCTTTCGCTCGAAAGGCTGGAAGCGCTGGTCGCCGAGCGGCGCCCGGGCCGGCCGCCGGTGCGCATTGGACTTTCCGCCACTCAAAAGCCCCTCGAGTTGGTTGCCAGGTTCCTGGCTGGAAGCGGCCGCGCCGAGCCCGTCATGGTCAACATCGGCCATCGCCGCGCGCTGGATCTTGCTGTCGAGGTGCCGCCGAGCGAGCTTGGTCCTATCGCCACGAACGACGTATGGGAAGAGGTTTACGACCGGCTGGCGGAACTCGCGCGCGAACACCGCTCGACATTGGTCTTTGTGAACACGCGGCGGCAGTCCGAGCGGATTGCGCATCACCTCGCGCGGCGCTTGGGCGCGGAGGCCGTGGCGGCGCACCACGGCAGCCTGGCGCGCAAGGTGCGCCTCGCGGCGGAAAGCAGGCTGAAGGCGGGCGAGGTGCGGGTGCTCGTGGCCACGGCCTCGCTCGAACTCGGCATCGACATCGGCACGGTGGACCTCGTCTGCCAGATCAATTCTCCCCACTCCATCGCGGTGGCTTTGCAGCGCATCGGCCGGGCCGGCCACTGGCGCGGCGCTGTGCCCAAGGGCCGCCTTTTTGCCATGACCCGCGACGACCTCGTCGAATGCGCGGCGCTGGTTCATGCCCTCCGACAGGGCGAACTCGATCGCCTCGAGATTCCGGACGCACCGCTGGACGTCCTCGCCCAGCAAATCGTAGCGATGTGCGCGTGCCAAGACTGGAACGAGGAAGATCTCTTCCAAGTCGTACGCCGGGCGTATCCTTACCGCGATTTGGCTCGCGCGGATTTCGACGCGCTTCTCGAAATCCTTGCCGAGGGAATTACCGCCCGCCGCGGCCGCTACGGAGCCTATCTGCATCGCGACCGCGTTGGGCACCGCCTGCGCGGACGCCGCGGCAGCCGCATGGTGGCCATCACCAACGGCGGCGCCATCCCGGAGTCTGCACTCTTTACCGTCGTCGCACAGCCGGACGGCACGACCGTGGGCAGTGTCGCGGAGGATTTCGCCGTCGAAAGCATGGGCGGCGATGTTTTCCTCCTGGGCAACACCTCCTGGCGCACCACGAGGGTCGAGGGCAATTCAGGGCGCGTGCTGGTGGAGGATGCGCACGGCGCCGCGCCCAACATCCCCTTCTGGCTCGGCGAGGCGCCGGCCCGCACCCCCGAACTCTCCGCCCAAGTCGCAGCCATTCGCGAAAAGATCAGCGAACTGGTTTCGCAAAAACCTGCGCGAAGCGCCTTGGAGTGCGGCAGCGAAGTTGCCGCCATGGAATCCCAGCAGAAGGCGGTAGCTGCAGATGGCGCCATAGAATCCGGCCGACCGGCGGACGCTAGTGCTGCCGCCGCGGAATCCCAGCGAACGGCGGTAGCTGGCGCTACCGCACTCCAAGGTGCCTTCTGCACATCTGCCCCAGGAGCGGCCGCAATTTTCTGGTTGAAAGACCAATGCGGCCTCGACGACGCCGGCGCCGAGCAGGCGGTCGAGTACATTCTGGCCGGGCGCGCCATGCTGGGCGCGGTTCCAACCCAGCACACCATCATTGCCGAGCGCTTTTTCGATGAGGGCGGCGGCATGCAACTGATCATCCACGCCCCGTTTGGCAGCCGCATCAACAAAGCCTGGGGCCTGGCGCTGCGCAAACGCTTCTGCCGCTCTTTCAATTTTGAATTACAAGCCGCCGCCACCGAGGACGGCCTGAACATTTCGCTCGGCGAGCAGCACAGTTTTCCCTTGGCGGAATGTCTTCCATTTTCTTTTGCCGCAATCCGTCGCGCCGGTCCTCGAACAGGCTGCTCTCGTTTCGCCCATCTTCGGCACGCGCTGGCGTTGGGATGCGACGCGCGCCCTGGCCCTGCCGCGCTTTCGCAACGGCAAGAAGGTTCCGATTCAGATTCAGCGTATGCGCGCCGACGACCTGCTGGCCGCGGTCCTCCCCGACGCAGCCGCCTGCCAGGACAACATCGAGGGCGACATTCGCATTCCGGACCACCCGCTGATCCGCGAAGTGATGAAGGACGTGCTTACGGAGGCGCTCGACCTCGAAGGCCTGAAGCGCGTGCTGCGCGGTATCGGCGACGGCAGTATCCGCTGCATCGCCGTGGACACGCCAGCACCATCGCAGTTTTCCCACGAAATTCTGAACGCTAATCCCTACGCCTACCTCGACGATGCCCCCATCGAGGAGCGCCGCGCCCGCGCCGTCTCGCTGCGCCGCGTGATGCCGGAGACCGTGCTCACGGAAATCGGCCGCCTCGATCCCGCCGCCATCGCGCAAGTCTGCGAGGAAGCCTGGCCCGATGTCCGCGACGCCGACGAGTTGAACGAAGTGCTTCAGGTATTTGTCGCCTTGCCCGAAGATTTCTTGCCGCCTGTTGCACGTTTTTCGAACGGTTCGTCGGTTTTTTCCGTGCCTCCAAGCTCCGGGGGTAAAGGCCCGGAGGGCCGACAGCAAGTAGCCCACGGCGTCAGCCGTGGGGAAGGAGATCCCTCTCCCCCCTTCGTCCTCCCTCTCCCGGTTCAGCGGGAGAGGGGGGAAGGGGGTGAGGGCGCGTGTGGACCCACGGCTGACGCCGTGGGCTACACACTGTCGCCCGCTCCGCGGCCTTACACCGACGCCGACACGGAAAACGGTTCTTCGGGAAACATCACGGTGGCCGCGCAGTGGGGCGATCTCTTTCGTCAACTGGTCGCGAGTAAACGCGCCGCTCGAGCCAGGGTGGGCGAAAACCTCCTTTGGGTCGCAGCCGAAAAGATCAAGGTTTTCTCGACTCTCTATCCCGAGGCGCAATTCGAGACGCGCCCTGTCGAAGTTGATGGGCCGGTTCCTTCAAGAGACGATGCGTTGGTCCAACTGGTGCGAGGCTGGATGGAGCACTCGGGTCCTGTTGACGTTTCGTGGCTGGCGGGCATGGTGGGCTTGCCGCCTGCGGATATCGAGGCCGCGATGCTGCGCCTCGAGGCTGAAGGCTGGGTGCTGCGTGGGCAGTTCACGCCCGGCCCTTTGTCTGTCAACCTGACTCCTTCTTCTGTCATTCTGAGCGAAGCGAAGAATCCCCGCAGTTCGCTGGAGGTCGCGAAAACAACTGCTGAGATTCTTCGTCATGAATATGACGGCGGAAGGGCGGGGCTTCAGCCCCGCCGTGACTGGCAGCACCCTCTCCCCCGCCCCCTCTCCCGCGAGCGGGAGAGGGGGGACCACGAAGTGGTGGGTGAGGGCCCTGACGGCGGGGCTGAAGCCCCGCCCTTCCAGGATTCCTCGGCTGCCTCCACAGAAGCCATTTTCGTGCACGGTGGCGAGGCCAAGAATCATGAAGTCCTCGCTCAGAATGACAGTCGATGGGCTCAGAATGACACCGCCGGGAGGATTGAGGGTCACCAGCCCTCTATTGAGTGGTGCGACCGCCGACTATTGGCGCGCATTCACCGTCTCACGCTGGGCGCGCTACGCAAAGAGATCCAGCCCGTCACTCGAGCGCAATTCATGCGCTGGCTGCTGCGCTGGCAACACCTTGCCCCGGGCACGCAAGTGATGGCCGAACGTGGCGTACTGGAGGTCATCCGGCAATTGCAGGGCTTCGAGGCGCCGGCAAATGCGTGGGAGTCGCAGATCCTGGCGCATCGAGTGGCCGACTACGACCCGCAAATTCTCGACCAGCTTTGCCTGACGGGCGCCGTGGGCTGGGGACGTTTGTCGCCGCACCCGGCATTGAGTGGCGCGGGCGTCCCGCCCACGGAAGTAGGGGCGCATCGCGATGCGCCCCTACATTCTGAAATAACCCAGCGCCGCATCACTCCTTCCAGCGTTGCACCCATCACCTTCTTCGTGCGGGAAGAATCCGATTGGATGATGCCGCGCCACGCCCCTGTAACTGAAGTATCGCGAGCGCTCAGCGAGGCGGCGCGCCAAGTGCTCGATTACGTCCGGCAGCGCGGCGCTTCCTTCTTCGCCGACATCGTGCGCGGGACCAGCCGCCTAAAATCAGAAGTCGAAACGGCGCTCTGGGAACTCGTGGCCGCTGGACTCTTCACCGCCGATGGCTTTGACAATCTGCGCGCCCTCATTGACCCCAAGCGGCGCTCCGGGCAAGGCCGGGGGCGCAAGGCTCGCCCGCGCCACAGCACGGGGCGATGGGCGCTGCTCTTTCCAGGCGAGGCCGCGGACCGCGCGAAGGCCCTCGAAGCGGTTTGCCGAGTGCTGCTCGAGCGCTACGGCGTGGTGTTTCGCGAATTGACCTTGCGGGAAGAATTCCCGGTCAAGTGGCGGGAGCTGTTGATTACCTTCCGCCGCCTCGAAGATCGCGGAGAAGTGCGCGGCGGCCGCTTTGTGGACGGTTTCATCGGCGAGCAGTTCGCCCTGCCCTCGGCGCTCGAATCACTGCGCGCCGCCCGCCACGCCGACGTAGAGGCGCATCGCGATGCGCCCCTCCATACTGAACTGATCACCCTCTCCGCCGCCGACCCGCTGAACCTGGTCGGAATCATCGTCCCCGGCGAGCGCGTCCCAGCAATCTCCGGCAAAATTATTACGCTTCGGGACGGAGTTTTGGAAGGCAACAGCTTGCTGCCGCAGTCGTCAGGCTCGCTCGACGCAGAGCGCAGGTTTCCGGTCCAATGGCAGTAGACATCCATCGACTGTCAAGGTTGGCGCTGCGCCCACCGACGGCGTAATGCAAAGATGTGGTGCTGTGACCAGTGCTGTGACCAGATTGGCTTCGGTTTTCTGTTAGGATATAATGGCGCCGTGTTCGTTGACTCGTAGAAGCGATACTGGCATCGTTGGGGGGTGAAATAGATACCCCCAATGGAGGTCAAGATGAGTCCGTCAAGGGACAAAGAGCTTGAGAAGACGTGCTTTGTGGTTATGCCGATAGGAAGGAAGGACACAAAAGCCAATGAAGCGTTCGCTGAAATCTATGATTATCTTATCAAGCCTGCGGTCAAGAGCGCCGGGTTTTCATGCCTTCGTGCCGATGAGGTTCTGAGGCCCGGTTCCATCATCGAGGACATAGTTGCTTATCTTATAAGGAGCGATGCAGTAATAGCTGACCTGACGGGGCAGAACCCCAACGTCTTTTACGAGGTTGGTGTTCGGGATGCGGTCAAGGGAAGGATGATTCTCCTTGCCCAAAACATCGCCGATGTCCCCTTTGACTTAAGAGGTTCTCGTGTCGTGGTTTACGAGGTGACGGGTCCAAAAGGGTACCACGAGGCGCAGGAGAAGATCACGACGTTCCTGGAAGAACTTGCTTCTCGCCCTGAACTAAAGGGGAGCACAGTCAGAGACTATCTTTTTCGAGAAGGCTTGCAAAAACTCACAGCCCCCATGGCGTTGTCTAGTCTCGATGAAGGACTCCTCATTCTCGTTCGCGATTTGCACTCCGTGGTCGGCAACATCCAATCCGCGAACAGCCAGTTAGTTGAAAGGCTTGATGAGCTCTCCGCTGTCATCAAAGCTGGGAGAACATTAAGCGACTCAATGGCCTCCTCCCTCCGCGGAGTGGGACCTGAAGTCGCGGATACAATGTCGAAGGAACTGCGCGAACTCAAGGAAGGAATCGAGAGACTAGGGAAGAGACAGGAGATGGCGGCCGTAACGGACGAATTTGGGTTGGACGGCGTTTTCAGGAACAGGCTCGATGCCATAGAACAAACCTTCTATCGAGTGATGGAAAACGAACGAAAGCAAATCGACATTGTCGGGTCGACGTTATTTGGGCTGAAAGGACACAGTTGGGTAACCTCTGAGCGCGTGGTCGAGTTGTTAAGGTCCAAGCGCGCGGACGAGAATTTCGTACTGAGAATACTCCTGACTCACCACAAGTATCTGTCCTCTAGGCAGGCGCAGGAAAGAACCGAGAAGCGGCCGGACCGATGGGTAATATCGAAAGAAGCAATCGATGCAGCGGAAATGCTACGAAAGGCCGAACTGCTTGACTACGTTCGCTTCTATCAAGGAGCCCCCACGTGTTTTTCGATCGTATGTCATGGCCAGGGACGGATGCTTCTCAATCCCTACCCATACGAACGAGAGGCGTTCAACAGTTGGTGTCTGGCTGTCCGAAATGTGCCAACAGGTATCTATCATGATTTCCTGATTTGCCACGTTGAGAAGCCTTGGGTCAATTCTCTTCTTACGGAGCCGTACTCAAGTAACTACCAAGAATCCCTGGAGGCAAAGTATCGCCAGGACGTGGATGCGTTTGTAACAGAGACCAAAGGTAGACCCAAAGCGGGGTAAACGACCTCGAGCCAGAGGGCCGCTTTACTGGCGCACATAGAGTATCGGACGCCGGGGAGCCAGCAGGCTATCTGTCTTTCGTTTCTCGCGAGCCTGCGGCGTGCAGACACTCACCGCGGGAAGATCCGTGGCCGTTGACTCATCGCCAGAAGCCATTAGGCCGTGGGGGAAAAACCCCGGCGTGTGCGGAACCCAGACTGCGTATTCAGAAGAGCCTGTTGGGTAGGGCCTTCTCAAAAAAGTACAACTGCGCGACCATCCAACTCCCGTACTTAAAGTGCGTGCCCATGAGTGCGTAGGCATCCCGAGCGGGGTCCGCAAACTTCCCCTCCAATACCCTCTTGATTTGGGAAAATGCCTCCTGTCCCGTCCCATATCTGATTCTGAAGCTCCTAAAGGCCTCCATGTACTCCCAGCCTATCAGAGTGGAGACATGCGTCTTACATTTTGGATTGTTCTTGCAGCGGAACCTAAGCCGCATGTCGAGGGGCAGTTGTTCGAGCGGCTTTGTCTCGGTATAAAGATGGAATTGTTTGATGTACGGTTTGTCTCTCTCCCAATCCTTCTGCCGTGTCCGTTGGGTGAATTCGAGGTATTCGATTTCGATCACCCCCATGCTCGTCCAGTCCTGGTGGTAGCGGAATTCCAGCGTCTCGCGGTCGGGGGCGATCGCCCTCCTCAGTAGAGAGAATCTCTCCGACCAGGATTCGACCTCGGCTAGTACCGAGATCGAGTCCTCCTTGACCCTATAGCTTTCTTTCCGCTTGTCCTGGGGGTTCTTGGAGACTTCGAACTTCGCCCATGACCAGAGCTTGTATCGCTTCTCTTCCTCGAGGTAACGGAGAGATATTGGATACAGCCTCAGAAGCTGCCCGTCCTCGGTTAGCCCCCCTGTGCATACGGTCTCGATGTGTTTCTGGCTCGGCTCGGGTGAGGCCCGACCGACGACGAGTACCCTCTTCTCTTCCCATCTCAGATCAGGTGAGTCGGGGGGCAATTCGTAACCTCCGTGAGCATTTCAGCGATGATACTCCGATGACACTCCCTGGGGTTCTTCTCGAGGCAGAGGAGGCAGAATCGCTTCGAGGAAAAAGTCCTCAGGAGTGTGAGTACTTGCTGCCTCCTCGACTCAAGGTACCTTCTGTATGCTCGCAATGCCACCGAGATCTCGCTCCGCATGTTGAAGCGCTGTCTGATGTAAACCGGTGTTCCAAGCCCGGGGTAGTGGATGTATTGAATTCCCACCGCTGGGAGATATTCCTCCAGATACTTCTTTGAAAAGCCGGGCTTACGGCTGACGGGATTCCTGCGGACATCAATGAGTAACTCAATCTTGTGGGAATGGAGCAAAGCCGCGGCGGACGCCACCGTATGCCCTGCGTATCCCAGCGTAAAGAACTCCCTCAGGCACGGGACGCGCCGCTGCATACTGAGTCCAGTAAGTGACCGCAATTCAGCCGAGGTAGCTGGCAAAGGGCTCTCACACTCCACGTTCGCTCGTCCTCGAATACGGACGAAGCATACCACAAGGGCCCCCGTAGCGCATCACCTGCAAAGAGCTCCCTCGGGTTCCTGGGATCCACCCTAACTCAGCGGCCGAATCTTGGTGTAAGATTCACACTGAACTTAATCGCTGGAGGATCTGATGTCTGACACGCCGGAGAACACACTTAATCGCAGGTCATTTTTGAATCGCACGGCTTCGATGCTGGCGGGAACCGCGCTGGGAGCCACGGCGGTTTCTTACGGGCGGATCGTGGGGGCGAACGATCGCATCTCGCTCGGGCACATTGGAATTGGAGATCGCGGCCGCGAGCTCGATTGGCTCGCCTCGCGGCTGAAGGATAAGCGCAACGTGGAGATGACCGCCGTGTGCGACCTCTGGAAAGTAAATCGCGAGCGAGCGGTCCACGCCAATGGCACTTACTACGGCCGGCCGCCGCGTGAGTTCCAGCACCTCGAGGACCTTCTGCAATTGAAGGATGTGGACGCGGTGCTGATCTCGACGCCCGAGCACTCGCACTCGCCCATTCTGAAGCTCGTGGCGGACGCCGGGAAAGATGCGTATGTCGAGAAGCCCATGGGCAATGTGTTGGAAGAAGTCCAGGCGGCGCGCGATGCGGTCGAGCAACAGAAGCGCATCGTGCAGGTAGGCACGCAGCATCGCAGCGAGTTGTATCCCCAGGCGGCCAGCCAGGTGATCCAGTCGGGGGCGCTGGGCGACGTGAGTAAGATCGAGATTGTGTGGAACTATCACGGGCCGCGCTGGCGGGGGCGGCGGGAAGTGAAACAACTCCGCGCCGAAGACACCGATTGGAACAAGTGGCTGATGACCAAGCCGCCGCGGCCCTTCGACCCTCAGCTCTACTTCGAATTTCGCCTCTACAAGGAGTTCTCGAGCGGCATCGCCGACCAGTGGATAAGCCACGCCATCGAGCTGGTCCACTGGTTCATGGATGAGAAATACCCCACTTCCGTGGTCGCGCACGGCGGCATTTATGCCTGGCGAGACGGCCGCCAGAATCCCGACACCTTTCAGGCGCTTTTCGAATATCCCAAGGGATTCATGGTCAGTTACTCGACGAGTTTCGGCAACGACGCGCCCAGTTTCACTCGCTACATGGGGAAGAAAGCCACGCTGATGAATATCGGGGGCGAAGGGAGCCCTAGATATAAACTGGTCGAGGAGAAAGGCAACCACGAAGATAACCCCGACATCGACCGGCAACGCGCCGAAAAAGATATCCTGCTTCCCGGCGACCAGAAGCTGCCCACCGCAGGAATGGGTGATCTTGACCTGCATCACATGGAGAACTGGTTCGAGTGCCTGCGCAGCCGCGAACAACCCCATGCGCCCGTGAGCGATGGCTACGCGCACTCGGTGGCCTGCATCATGGCGGCCGAGTCCTATTGGGCGGGCCGGAAGCTCTACTACAATCCGGGGACGGAAACGATTCAGGATCACCCACCAGAGTCATGAGGCGAGAGGCGAAAGGAGTATAACAGCCCTCTCCCGGTGGCCGCGAAGTGACCCCTCACCCGTCTCGCTCCCGCTGATGAAAGCGCGGGCGCGAGACACCCTCTCCCCGAGGGAGAGGGCTGTCTATCGGCCGGACGGAGAGGGCAGCTCGTTCTTTTAGAAGTGAGACTGCATGCCCACAACCGGTGAGACCGAACCTCTTCACCAATTGCGCGACGCGATCGAACTCTTCATCAACTCCCTTTCTCACCCTATTGTAATTGAAGACGAGGTCGAGCTTTTCGACCTCTCGGCGAGCCAGTGGCGGCTATCGATAGAATTCGGCAAGCTGATTTTTACTGCATGGAACGCGGCGCGCTCGGTGAGCCGGCGAATCGAGGAGATCGCCTACCGCGATCGAGAGCGGCTGGGCGTCTTTGCGCGCAAGGCGGGCGGCCGTGAGACCGTCACCCTGGAATTCCGCCCGGCGGAGCGCCCCGCCGGCCAGGCGGTCAGTGCGCCTGGACGCGCAGCTTTCGAGAGGCAACTGCTCGCCATGCTGGCGCGGCGATACCCGGGCTGGAGCTTCGAGCGCGTCAGTCACCGCTCTGATCGGGAACACTCGTTTTCGGCGTGGTACACGAGGGGCGTGGCAAGGCAGGGCCGGACGGCCTGGGCTTTTCTCGGTGTGGGGGAGAGTGAATCACCCGCAGCGTCCGATGCCGCCTTGGCTTTTGGGTTGATCTGGCTGGATTGGCTGCGGAGCCGCTCCGAGCGCCTTACTTACCCCGGGTTGAAATTGATCTTTCCGCCCGGAACGGCGGAAACTTGCGCGCACCGCGCGGCCTGTCTGAACCATCGCGCCGTGCAGGTGGAAATCCTCGAGTGGTCAGCCAAAGACGGCCGGCCGAGCGCGATCGACTGGAGGGATTACGGCAATGTCGAAACCCGCCTGTCGGCGCGCCGCGTGGGCGCGGATCTGCTCGAACGGCATCGCGGGCTGCTTGCGCGGCTGCTGGGCGAGCATCTTGGCAAGGTCGACGTGGTAGCGGACGCCGCGGCCGCGGCGCTTTCCATTCGGGTGCTGGGCCTCGAGGTGGCGCGCCTCGAGGGCCTGCTGGCGCCCCGCATCACCTTCGGCTTGCCCGGCAGTGCCCGCCGGCTGGAAGAAAACAATCTTGCGGATTTCCACCAATTCCTCGAAACCGCGCTGCGTGTCCGTTGCGCCGCAAGCCCGGACCCCGCCGGCGACCTCTACCGGCTGCAGTCCGAGCGCTGGCTGGAGAGCATGGCGGTGCGGGACGTCACCAAGCTCGACCCCGCTCTCTTGCCCGATTGCGTTTATCCCCAGGTTCCGGCGTTTTCCGGAATGGATCGCGGTGTGATTGATATCCTGCTGGCTACGCGCGGCGGACGCCTGGCTGTACTGGAGCTGAAGGTCCACGAGGATATCAATCTTCCCCTCCAGGGGCTCGACTACTGGCTGCGCGTCAAGTGGCTGCATCAGCGCCGACAGCTTCAGCAATTCGGATATTTCCCCGGAGTTGAGCTAGCCAATTCTCCGCCCCTGCTTTATCTGGTTTGCCCTGCTTTTCGCTTCCATTCCACCACGGGACGAATGCTCCGCTACCTCGATCCTGCCATCCACATCCTGCAGGTGGGTATCAACGACGGTTGGAGAGAGGGAATTAAGATCCTATTTCGACGGGAGTTCGAAGGGTAGGGATGATTTGCTGAAGGGCTATTTCAAACGGCACATGACAAAGACCAGGTTTCTGATTGCCATTTGAAATCTGAGATTTGAAATCGCCAGGCGGGGTCGGCGATGGACGTGGCATTGTAAGTGATCGAACACGGCCGGAGATTCAAACGTCTAACCCGCTCGGGCCTGCCGCGAATCACGGATGATCGAGCGATTCCAATCCTTCCATCCGTCATCCACGGCAAGCCGAAAGCGGGCAACAAACCAGACCGCGTAGTGCTCCAACATCAGACCAAATGCTGTTCACGCAAGCTCCTCCGGCACCGCGTCCGCGATCAATGCTAGCCGAGGCCCTAGCCAGCCAGCGGCGAGTCGGTCGAGCCGGCCAACTGCGTGCTGTTTTGGCGGATCACACCCGACTGATCGGTGTAGTAAAAGTTGGTCCCAGTCGTGCCGGCGCTGACGGGGCTGGCGGTGAAACTGTAAAAATCAATCTTGTTGGTCGCGTCCGTGGCGGCTGGGGCGTAAACGAATGTGTAACCACTCTTCGAGCTTGTTTGGGCTGTTATGGCGGAACCCCCCGGCGTGCCGATTCCGGAGAGAACCTCATCGATCAATCCTGCAGCGGAAGCGGTCGGGGTATTCTGCCCCGCAGCCGCTGGACCCAGATCGGACAGGGTCGCAGAGTAGCCGGTGTTATAAGTTGTGGAATACGTGACCTCTGCGGTGTTAAGCGTGCGCAATGATCCTACCGCCGAAGCCTGGTTAGCTGCGATTCGCGAGCGCAGCAAGTTCGGGATCGCAATTGCCGCGATGATCAGAATGATCGCAACGACGATCAACAATTCAATCAGTGAAAAACCTCGTGGACCTTTCTTCATTCTTCCGTCCTCCTTGATATTTTTAGTGCTCTCGTACTGGCTACCCGCTTTAGTGCAGTTTGCCTGCCATCCGGGACTTCAGATGGTTTCTTCCTTACAAATAACCACCGTCTTATCATGGTGTTGAAAAACACCCTCGCGTGGTATGGTCAGCCGGGGCAAAAAAGAAGCTTTCGATTGCCCTATTTTGTCGAAACAGCATGACGAAATGTGTCATCGCCGCCCCGTCGGTTTCCGGTTTTTCGATGCACGCTCACGAAGGGCAGAGCCTCCAAGCGATGACAAAAAGGTGAGGAGGCCAGAGGCAACTACGGAGGGGTCGCCCCCTGAGGCACGGCCAGGTGGGCGTGTCGCGAGCGAGGGAAAAGACGCCAATTTGTCACTTTAAGCTTGAAAACAAATAGCTTGACATGAAAACTGCACACAGCTACGCTATATACGACTGAAAGAGTCGGATATCTCTATGCTGAGGCTCGGGAAGAAGGCCGATTACGGTTTAATAGCTCTCCGGCATCTGGCCGCCCAACGACCCCGCGCGTCTTCGAGCGCCAAAGAGATCGCCCGGACGTATGGGATGCCGGCCGAACTGGTCGCCAAGGTTCTGCAGAAGCTGGCGAAGATCGGCCTGCTGGCTTCACAGCACGGCACTAACGGCGGTTACGCATTGGCGAAGGACCCGGCACAAATCAACGCGTTTGAAGTCATACGAGCGCTCGAGGGGCCGCTTTTCATTACCTCGTGCGTAACCGACCGCAGCGAGTGTCATCAGATGACCAAGTGCACAGTGCGCGAACCTCTGCGCAAGGTGAACGAGGCGATTGCCGCGGCGCTCCGCCAGGTTACTGTTGCTAGCCTCGTAGTAGAGCCTCACAGCTTGATTCAGATACAGGCGGATGGGAAGCAGACGTGAAGGTAGAGGCGGAATCTTGACTATACAGTATAGATTTACTAGAATGGGTTTGTTGGTTCGGGCGGTGCTGGAAATGCCGGCGCGACGGTGCGGTTCGAGTGCCGCCATCCAGGACTGATCCCCAAGAGGAGGTTTGATGCCTACGCCGCAATCGGAAGTCGAAATCCTGGCAACGCAGGAATACAAATACGGCTTCGTGACCGACATTGAACAGGAAACGGTGCCGCCGGGATTGAACGAAGACGTCATTCGTCTTATATCGGCCAAGAAACAAGAGCCGGAGTGGCTGCTGGAGTGGCGGCTGAAGGCCTACCGCCACTGGCAGACGATGAAAGAGCCCACCTGGGCGAACGTCAAGTACGGACCCATCGATTATCAGGGCATTCGGTACTTCGCCGCGCCGAAGAAGAAAGAGGCGAAAGGGGAAATCGACCCCGAGCTTCTGAAAACCTACGAGAAGCTCGGCATCCCGCTCAAGGAGCGCGACCTGCTCGCCGGCGTGGCGGTGGATGCGGTGTTTGACAGCGTCTCGGTGGCAACGACGTTCAAGGCGAAGCTGGCCGAGCTGGGCATCATTTTCGGCTCCTTCTCTGAAGCGGTGCGCGAGCACCCTGAACTCGTCCGCAAATACCTCGGCTCGGTAGTGCCTTACACGGACAACTTCTTCGCCACGCTCAATTCCGCGGTGTTCAGCGACGGGTCTTTCGCTTACGTGCCGAAGGGCGTGCGCTGCCCGATGGAGCTTTCCACCTATTTCCGCATCAACGCGCGGGACACGGGCCAGTTCGAGCGCACTCTGATCGTTGCCGACGAAGGCGCCTACGTCAGCTACCTCGAGGGCTGCACCGCGCCCATGCGCGACGAGAACCAGCTCCACGCCGCCGTGGTCGAGCTTGTAGCCTTGGATAATGCCCAGATCAAGTATTCCACAGTTCAGAATTGGTATCCTGGAGACAAGCAAGGCAAGGGCGGCATCTACAACTTCGTCACCAAACGCGGCAAATGCCAGGGCGTGAACTCGAAGATTTCCTGGACGCAGGTCGAAACCGGCTCGGCCATCACCTGGAAGTATCCCGGCTGCATTCTTCAGGGGAATAACTCGATTGGCGAGTTTTACTCGGTGGCGGTCACCAACAACTACCAACAGGCCGACACGGGCACGAAGATGATCCACATCGGCAAGAACACGAAGAGCACCATCGTCTCGAAGGGCATCTCCGCCGGGCACGGGCAGAACAGCTATCGCGGTCTGGTGAAGATCCTGAGCGGGGCTGCGGGAGCGCGCAACTACTCCCAGTGCGACTCGCTGCTGATTGGCGATAAGTGCGGCGCGCATACCTTCCCTTATCTCGAAGTCAAGAACTCCACCGCGCAGGTCGAGCACGAGGCCTCCACGTCGAAGATCGGCGAGGACCAGATTTTCTATTGCCGGCAGCGCGGCATGTCTACTGAAGATGCGGTGTCCATGATCGTGAACGGGTTCTGCAAACAGGTGTTCAAAGAATTGCCGATGGAGTTTGCAGTGGAGGCGCAGAAGTTGCTCGGGGTGAGCTTGGAAGGAAGCGTTGGGTAATTCTGAATGGTGAATAGTAAACGCTTGTGCGGATATGACGATTCAGTATTTCGAGGACACCGATACGCTCTACGTAATGTTCAAGGACTCCGAAGTACGCGAGACCAGGGATTTGGATGAGAACGCCCTGATCGAGTTTGACGGGCAGGGGAAGCTTGTGAGCATGACGATCGAGCATGCGCGAGAGCGGGTGGATCTGGGCAGTTTTTCATTCCAGCCGGTTCTGGCGATGAAGGCAGGGGCTTAGGGGGGCAGAAACCCCTCACCCGTCCCACTCCGGCTGATGAAAGCGCCGGCAGCGGGACACCCTCTCCCCAAGGGAGAGGGCTGAGTTCACAAGAGGGGAAGAGGGCTGCGAGGGATAAGACCGAATTTCGATTTTCGAACTTCGAATTTCGATTTTCCAGTTTCCAGTTTCCAATTTCCAACGAGGAGTGAGGATGCTTCACATCAAGAACCTACAAGCAAGGGCGGAGGGGAAAGACATCCTGCGCGGCATTAATCTGGAGGTGGGCACGGGCGAACTGCACGCCATCATGGGGCCCAACGGCTCGGGCAAGAGCACGCTCGCGCAGGTTCTGGCGGGGCACAGTGCTTACGAGGTGACGGGCGGCGAAGTGACGTACGAAGGCAAGGATCTGCTGGCGATGCCGCCGGAAGAGCGCGCGCGGGAAGGCGTTTTTCTGGCCTTTCAGTACCCGGTGGAGATACCCGGGGTCAGCAATACTTATTTCCTGCGTTCGGCGCTGAACGCCATCCGCAAGCACCGCGGAGAGCCTGAATACGACGCCATGGATTTCCTCGGGCTGGTGCGCGAGAAAATGAAGCTGCTGGAGATGGACGAAACCTTGATGACGCGCTCCGTCAACGAAGGCTTTTCAGGCGGCGAAAAGAAGCGCAACGAGATTTTTCAAATGGCGGTGCTCGAGCCCAAGCTCGGCATACTCGACGAAACCGATTCCGGTCTCGACATTGACGCGCTCAAGATCGTGGCCAATGGCGTGAATGCGCTGCGCGGCAAGGATCGCAGCATTATTGTGGTGACGCACTACCAACGCCTGCTCAATTACATTGTTCCCGACTTCGTGCACGTTCTGTATGAAGGGCGCATCGTGAAATCGGGGACGAAGGAGTTGGCGCTCGAACTCGAAGAGAAGGGCTACGGGTGGCTGGAGCAATCGGCCGCGTAAAACAGGCTTCGGGCGCGGCAGGCGCTTTGGAGTGCGGCAGCTTGCTGCCGCTTTCCCCGCGGCGCGAACTTGCCCGCGCCCCGCTTCGGTAGAGTTCAAGATTTCGGCCAGCAAGCTGGCCTGAAGAAAAGCGGCAGCAAGCTGCCGCACTCCAAAGCCGGGCGATATCGGGGGATGTGAACTCCGAGGCGGCGACGGACAATGGACAAAGGGAAACTGATGATTGCCACAAGTGAAAAAGAAGGTCTTTACCTTTCGAGCTTCAGGGAAATCGAGGATCGTCTTGCTGCGAATTCGCCTTCCTGGCTGCATGGAATTCGCAGGGCGGCGATGGCAGGTTTTGCCGAGAAGGGATTTCCGACGACGCGCCAGGAAGAGTGGCGGAACACCAACGTGGCTCCAATCGCGGCGGTACCGTTTCAACCCGCCGCCCCCTTGCCTCCTGCTCAGCGAGGAGGGGAATCCGCGCCGGCCTCCTTGGTCAGCGCAAGAGGGGAGTCCGGAGGCCCCTCCTTAATAAGGAGGGGGGAGGGGGTGGTTGCGCAAATCGCTCGGCATCCCCTTGCTGACCTGGGCTGCCCCAAGCTTGTCTTTATTAACGGACGCTTTGCGAAGCAGCTTTCGACGCTGGACGGACTTCCCAAGGGAGTGAAAGCCGGAAGCCTCGCGGAGGCGCTGGCAAGCGATGCGAAAACTTTGGAGAGCCATCTGGCTCGGTACGCGACAGATTACAGGGAGCACGCTTTCGTAGCTTTGAATACAGCCTTCCTCGAGGACGGAGCGTTCATCGAGATTCCCAAAGGTGTTGTACTCGAGAAACCCATTTACCTGCTGTACGTATCCGACCCGAACGGGCTGCCCACCGTGTCCTACCCTCGCAACCTGATTATTGCCGGGCGGGAAAGCCAGGCCAGCATCGTGGAAGCGTACGTTTGCGGTAGCACCGGCGACCCCGGCGCAACAGGCAAGAGTTCCTCTCCTACCGAGGCAGTTTACTTCACCAATGCGGTGAGCGAAGTGGCGGTAGGTGAAGGCGCGGTGATCGCTTATCACCGCCTTCAGCAGGAAAGCGACCGGGCGTTCCACTTCGGGCGCCTCGTGTTCCACCAGGAACGCTCGAGCAACGTGGCCACGCACTCGATTGCCACGGGCGGGGCGCTGGTGCGCGAGGAAGTGAACACGGTTCTGGACGGCGAAGGGGCGGAAGCAATGCTGGCGGGCCTCTATGTCATTACCGGCCGCCAGCATATCGACAACCAGACCACTCTCGACCACGCCCAGCCGCACTGCAGCAGCCGGGAAGTTTATAAGGGAGTTCTGGATGGTGAGTCCTCCGCGGTCTTCAACGGCAAGATCATCGTGCGCAAGGACGCGCAGAAAACCGACTCGAAACAGAGCAACAAAAACCTGCTGCTATCGGAAAAAGCTGTCATCGATACCAAGCCGGCGCTCGAGATTTACGCTGACGACGTCAAATGCACGCACGGCGCCACGATCGGGCAGATCGATGCGGATGCGGTTTTCTATCTGCGTTCCCGCGGGATCGGACTGCAGGAAGCGCGAGACCTTCTGACTTACGCTTTCGTCAACGACATCCTGGGGCGCATCAAGTACGAACCGCTGCGCGAGCGGCTCAGCGAGGGTTTATTCGCTCGCCTGGCGAGCGGCCAGCGAGCCGTCGCCGCCGGCGGCGCCCAGAAAGCATGAAAGCGGCTCCCCTCCTTTGTTAAGGAGGGGACCGGGGTGGTTGACAGACATGCGGCCACCACCCCCAACCCCTCCTCCGGAGGAGGGGAACCGTCTGCAAAGCCGAGGAGGCATGATGGCCACCACGCACCAGACAATCCAAGCGCCGGCACGCACAGTACCTGCGCCGGCCTTCGATGTGAAGCGGATCCGGGAGGATTTCCCGATCCTGAAGCAGAAGGTCCATGACAAGCCTCTGGTGTATCTCGACAATGCTGCCACCAGCCAGAAGCCGCAAAAAGTCATCGACGCGATTGTCCGCTTTTACACCGAGGACTGCGCCAACGTTCATCGCGGCGTTCACCTGCTGAGCGAACGCGCCACGTACGTTTATGAAAACACACGGAGGAAGGTTCAGAAATTCCTCAATGCTTCCGACCAGCGCGAGATCGTTTACGTGCGCGGGACGACCGAAGCCATCAACCTGGTGGCGCAGACGTTTGGAAAGCGTAACGTGCAGGCCGGCGACGAAGTGCTGATCACCGGTCTCGAGCATCACTCGAACATTGTGCCCTGGCAGATGCTGTGCGAGGAGAAAGGCGCCAGGCTGCGGGTGGGGCCGATCAACGACCGGGGCGAGTTGATTCTCGAGGAATTCGAGAAGCTCTTGAACGACCGCACCCGCCTGGTGGCTGTGGCCCACATTTCCAACGCCCTCGGCACCATCAATCCGGTGCGCCAGATCGTCGAGATGGCGCACGCGAGGGGCGTTCCAGTCCTCGTGGATGGCGCGCAAGCCGCGCCGCACTTGAAGATTGAAACGTGGTATAAAACGTTTGGCGTTGAACTTCAAGGGTACTTGTTTCCTGATATTGAATCGGAATATGGAACATTGGAAGACTTCACAATTGAAGTGTTTTTTGAGTGGAAAGACAAATATCCACAATTCAGCAAGGCTTTGACATTACTTTAACATTTGGTAAACTTTTGGTGTTAGTTGTAACATGAACAGTAAACAAAAACAAATATGACAAACAAAATAGCCAACAAATTACAAAACAAGTGGCGGGAGCAGTCAAAGATTGCAAAGTTAACTCGTTGACGTATCTTTCCAAGTCGGCCAACGAGCTTGCCCCGGATCACCAGCTTGCTGCTGGCATTTCCACATCCCATATTCGAAGGCTCACTCATGCTGGCGCTGGCGAGGGAGCATGAAGGAGAAAAGCGATGAACCAGGTAAAGTCTCACTTTCGTAGCGAACTCGCCATTATTCCGCCGGTGGCAAAGGCAATTGCAGTTGTGGCGTTCGCGCTTATGCAGATCTGCCTGCTGGGGCTCCTGCCTCACTTTGAAAGAGACATACCCCCGATGCCGTTTATGGTGCTAATCAGCCTGGTTGGGGGCGCAGTCCTGGGCATCATCGTCCTGATGGTCGGCTACGTGTACGCCGACTCCAAGCGTCGCGGCATGAATGCGCTGCTGTGGACGCTGCTGGTGATCTTCGTCCCCAAGGCCCTGGGCTTTATTGCGTAC
>CAWIUZ010000067.1:0-9863 GCA_963838915.1 uncultured Acidobacteriota bacterium | reverse complement strand
CCCCGCCGTCTATAGGCCCAGGATTGGAAGGGCCTTTAGGCCCTGAAGCCAAGCCGCTTCAGGGGCTAAAGCCCCGTAATGATCTCGCGAGACTAGCGGCGGGGCTGAAGCCCCGCCCTTCCGCTTCCGACGAATATGTTCGCTTACTAATTCAGCCAAGCACTAGGTTCGCGCGGGGAGGCTGACGGTTTGTAGCACAAGGTCGGCGAGAGCCCGGATAAATGTGGGTGAGTCATTCAAGCCGCGCGTCACATGAAACTGCTGGATCGACAGACGCTCGGCGAGTTCGCGGGCTTCGATGTTGATCTCGTACAGCGTTTCGACGTGATCCGAGACGAAGGAAACCGGCACCACGAGGACACGCTCGCTTCGAGTTGAGGCAAGGCTTTGAAGAGCCTCGTGAAGGGAGGGCCCCAGCCACCGCCCCGGACCGGAGCGGCTCTGGTAGCAGATGCTGTGCGGGTTCGGCCATCCGCCCCGTTCCCTGACCAGGCCTACAGTGGCTTCAATCTGGGCTTGGTAGGGATCGCCGGCCTTTATGATGCTCTCCGGTACTCCGTGGGCGCTGAAAAGCAAGTGCACGTCGGAAGGGAATCGTAAGGCAGAGCCATTCGTTTTACGAAACTCCGCCAAACCTTCGTTAATGCGCTCAACGAGGGCCTGAATGTAAATAGGATGGGTGTGATAATCGCGCACGGTCCTGACATCAACAGGATGGCGGGGTGGGAATTTGCGCTCCCACTCATTCAGGCTGCTGCCGGTAGTGACCACGGAGTATTGAGGGTACAACGGCAGAAGCACAAGCGTCCGGATTTGGTAGTCCAGGACTTGGCGAACAGCCTCTTCAGTGAGCGGATGCCAGTAGCGCATGGCGACGAGGACGCGGGCCTCAAGAAAATTGCGTAACTCGCTCTCGAGCCGGCTTGCCTGAAGTTCTGTCAGTTCCCGGATGGGAGACTTGCCACCGATCTGTGAGTAGTGATCCTGGACTCGCCGGGCCCGCCGCGACGACACAAGGCGGGCGAGCGGCTCGCGCGCCAGCCGGGCAAACGGGAAGTCAATGATGTCCGGATCGCAAAAGAGGTTATAGAGAAAAGGCTCAACGGCCTCAAGTGAGTCCGGCCCGCCCAACTGGAATAGTACTACGCCTAGCTTGTTGACCTTAACTGGATTCACTCTGTGCCTTCGCTTAATTATCCTACACCGTTCGGAGCAACTGCAAGTAAGCAGTAGGTGCCCGAAGATGTAGGCTGGCGGCGGTTCAGTCGGTGGTAAACTATGCCGCGGATATTGCGGGGGAAGGGTGACAGTACCGTTTCTCCCTCATAACAGCAACCGAACATGGACACGAGGAGTGTTATCCTCATAAACGCGCGGCCAGGGGAACAATAGAACATGCCGGATCCGATCATACGTGCGGAACATCTTTCCCGTTCCTTTGGAGCGATCAAAGCGGTCGATGATCTTACGCTGGAAGTGCCTGCGGGCGTTGTATTCGGCTTCCTTGGACCTAACGGCGCAGGGAAAACGACAACCATTCACCTTTTGCTAGGGTTGATACAACCCACAGAGGGTCAGGCGTGGGTCATGGGCTTCGACATACGTAAGCGTGCGGAAGAAATTCGTACTCATAGCGGGGCCTTGCTCGAGTTTGCGGGACTCTACGAACGCATGAGCGCGGAGGACAACCTTGACTTATACGGCCGCATTTACAAAATGCCAACTGCCGCGCGGCGCACGCGCACCCGAGAGCTGCTCGAACCCTTGGATCTCTGGGAGCGCAGGAAGGATCGGGTAGGCACGTGGAGCCGGGGCATGAAACAAAAACTAGCCGTGGCCCGCGCCCTTTTCCACCGTCCGCCCTTGGTCTTCCTCGACGAACCCACAGCGGGATTCGATCCGGTAGCGGCGGCTGCGGTCCGGAAGGATTTAGCCAGCCTGGTCGCGCACGAAGGCGTGACGGTCTTCCTCAATACGCATAACTTGACGGAAGCCGAGCAACTCTGCGCCCAGGTAGGGGTGATCCGGGCTGGGAAACTTCTTGCCATGGGCAGTCCCGACGCCCTGCGCATGCGGGACAAATCTCCCAGAGTGAAAATCACGGGGCGAGGATTTGATGAGCGGATGGTGGCCCTGCTGCGGCAGAGGCCGGAGGTCGCGCGGGTGGATCACCTTCCGGATCGCCTGGAAATCGAACTTTTAGACGAAAAAAGTCGAAACGGACCTCTGGTCAGTTTGATCGTGCAAAACGGCGGCGAGGTCGAGGAGATCAGCAGAGAAGGAACTAGTTTCGAAGAACTGTTTCTGACTTTGATGAGGGAAGAGAAGCCATGAACGATTTTTGGACCATTGTCTGGAAAGAAACGAAAGACTCGACTTTTTCCGGACGCCGAAGCGAACTTATCGTTCCCCTGGTGGTGGTGGCCATCATGGGAATCGTCATTCCCTGGCAGATCGGGCATCTCTGGCTCGCGCTTTCCCCAGCCATGATTACTATCGTCTGCTACATTCCCTTCCACTTAACCACGAGCTACATCTGCGACGCTGTTGCGGGCGAGCGCGAACGCCACACTCTGGAAACCTTGCTTGCCAGTCGCGTCTCGGACCGGGCCATCCTATGGGGAAAAATAACCGTGAGCGTCGCCTATGCGTGGGGGTTGGCCCTGATCGGCCTGTTGCTCGGGTTGGTGGTGTCTAATCGATTGTCGGGACAGGGCCATTGGGAGTTTTATCATCCCATCGGTATCTTCCTGGAAACGCTCGTCCTGACCCTGTTGGGCAGCTTGCTTTCCGCTAATGCAGGAGTATTGATTTCGTTGCGAGCGGCGACTCTGCGGCAGGCTCAGCAAACGATGGCCGTCGGCACGCTGATCCTGCTGATAGCCATTGTTCTGATCCTCAAATCTGTCCCGTCCGGCGAGATCGAGAGGCTGACTGAGTCTCAGCTTATTCTGTTCTTCATCGGCGGATTTACGTTGACGAATCTAATACTGATGGGGATCTTATCAGCCAGCTTCCAGCGTTCGCGCTTGATTTGAGCCTGGGAAATGGTGTCAGGAATCTGACCGCAAAAAGGCCGAATAAAGCTTGCTCTGACTTAATGTCATCGTGTACGCTTTAATCAATGGGAGAAGGGCGTGCTGAAAAAAAGGGGTTGGCCCTGCTGAAGGGTTTGCTGCAGCACTCTCCGTTTGTCCTGAAGAACTTCAAACACTACTTCCAGAACCTTTACCGGCGCGAGGTTCGGCGCACCAACGTAGTGGCGCCCTACGCGGCGATTCTTTACGTCACGCACAAGTGCAACCTGGCCTGCACCTACTGCACGCAGAAGGAACCGGACGTTTTCAGCCAGGAACTGCCCACCGCCGAAACCATCAAGCTGCTCCGCATCGCTCGCAAAGAGACCGACTCAATTTTGTTTACGGGCGGGGAGCCGACGCTCCGCAACGATATCGAGGAGCTGGCGCGCGCCGCGCGGCACGACTTGAAATACCGCTCTGTGCTACTGATTACGAATGGCACGCTGCTTCACAAGCGGCAGGGTTTGTTTGACTCCCTGCACAGCCTGGTGGTGAGCCTGGACTCACTCGAAGCGGATTCGTCAAAGCCCATGTCGAAGCCGGCGGTTCTTGCGCGGGTGCTCGAGAATCTGCAACTGGCCAAGTCGCGTTTTCGGAAGCCCTCGGACATCACCATCAGCACAGTGATTGAAGAATGGAACATTGCTGACATCGAGCGCATTATGGACTTCTGCGGCGAGCAGGGATTTGTCTTCGCCACGCAGACGGCGCTGAACGAAAAACTGCCCAACCTGCGTTTGCGGCAGAACCCCCGCTACCAGGCGCTGGTGGATAAGATCGTCGAGCGGCGCCGAGACCGCGCTCAGCCCATCAACGGCACGCCCAAGCTGATTCGCACTTTGCTCGAATTCGGCGATTTCCAGTGTTTTCCCACCATGTTCCCGCGCATTTACCCCAACGGCGATGTCTTCTACCCCTGCGAGCCGCTCAAAAAGATCGGAGGCAACCTGCTGCGCGAGGGATCGTTCACGAAGGTCTTCGCGCGCGGCCGGAAACTCTACGGCGACATCCCCGATTGCCACGGCATCTGCCATCTCTTCGGAAACGTGCTCTCGTCCTACTACGCGAAGGATTTCTGGGGACTGGCGGGGGACACGATAAGGTAGGTTTCAGGTGCCGTGAGTCAGGTGCCAGGTTTCGGATGACAGGCACGCGCGAGCGGAGAAAACTAAAGTGTAAAGGTTAAAGGGTAAAGTCTGACTTCAAACCAACGCTTTCTTCTTGATCAATCGGTCCTCCGCTTTCATACTTTACCCTTTACACTTTAACCTTTCCCTACTGCCTGAGTATTGGCAGTTCCTTCCGCAGCAGGTTTCGCAGCGTGTTTTCGGCGACGCGTGCCAGGTGCTCGGCGAAGACGCCGTCGTAGCGGAAGCGCGCGGTGCGCATCTCAATTGATTCCCAGGTAATCTCGAGGTCCCAGGTCTGCGCCTGCGCCTCGGGCTCGCCTGGAGCAGTAACGGGGCGCGCCTCGAGTTCGCGCACCCGGATCACCGGAATCTCCTCGAGAGTGTGCTCGCGCTCGTCGACCACAAACAACCGATCGGGATTCACGAAAATACTGACGAGTCGAGAAGGGCGATCAGCTCCGTGAGGGATGAACGCCCCGCCGTTCAGGACCACGAGGGCGTCGAACTCGCGGGCCTGGGCGTCGACTGATTTCGCTTGCGGCTTGGCGCGCACCAGCAGACCGAAAGCCATCAGCGCGATGCCGAGAAGCAAATCCGCGAGCCCGCCGTTGGCGTGCTTATATCGCCAGCCCAGCAAGCACCCCAGCGCCGCCATCAGGAGCCGGACCGCAGACCATTCCCAGATTTTCCGGCGCAACGCCCTGATTTTGGGAATTATTAGAATGGCCGTGAAGAGCACAGAGAGCGCCGCTCTTTTTAGCGCCAGCCGGAACCGGACGCTGGTGGGAACGACGGCCGGGGAGTTCTTTTCATCAGCCATGGGACTTCTCAGCAAACGAATCTGGGTGAGAACTCAGAAACGTGTGTCATTCCGAAGAGCCGCAGGCGGTGAGGAATCTCGCCCTGCCCTGAAAGAATTCAGGGCGAGGTTCCTCGTTTGCTCTCTCGAAACTCACGTCATTCCCGCGAAAGCGGGAATCCATTGTGTTCCGGACCAACGTTGGGCCCCCGCTTTCGCGGGGGTGACGACGTTTGTGGTTTTCATTCCTTCGGGTGGGACGACGGCCCATGCCCGCTCGGAATGACATCCTGGAGGCGTTCTCACACAGACTCAAGCGCCGCCCCTACCGGTTGTTCTTGTTCAAGTGCTCGACTACTTGTTGCGGGCTTGTCACCAATGTCACGATTTCCATTGCCGGCGACTTCCAATGCGGACAGGCGGAATTGAGCTGCCCTTCCTGTTCAAGGCAAGCAATCACCGGCTGCCAGTACGGCGACATTACCAACAGGGGTTTGCTTCCGCCCACGGTCTTCGAGAGGCTGGCCTTGTTCATCATCTCCCACACCAGCGCCAATTCCGCCAAGGTGCCTGTTCCGCCGGGCAGGACCACGTAGGCATCGCCACGCTCGATGAGCGTCATGATGCGCTCGGGAAAAGATTTCGTGCGCACCTCCTCGATGATCCAGGGATTCGCCTTGGCGGTCCAAACCTCGCAAGTCACGCCGATGGTATGCCCGCCCGCCTCGCGCGCCCCTCGCGCCGAGGCTTCCATTAATCCCCGGTATCCGCCATTGCAGACGGCAAACCCTGCTTCAGCCAAGAGTCTCCCAAGCAGCCGAGCTTCTGCATAAGTCTGGCTCGCTTCGCCGGGCAGTGAACTTCCGAATACAGTTACCACTTTCAGTGCCATAGCCGCAGATTAACGCACATCAGGGCGGTGTAGCGCCGACCTTCAGGTCGGCATGTGTTCACCCAAGAAAGTGAAACGCCAGATGGTCTGTCACCCTGAGCGCAGCGAAGGGTCTCTGCAGTTATTCTCTGAGTCAAACTGCGGGGATGCTTCGCTTCGCTCAGCATGACAGCATATTCCTGGCGTGTCTTGCCTGTCTACGTAACGCAACACTAGTTTCCGCCCCGCCGGGAGCCCGGGATCAACGTCTTGCCCCGAGAAAACCAATCATAAACGGTCGTTGCGATTTGGTCGAGCGTAGCTTCGGCTTGCGCGTCCTCGAGGGGGTGGCTATTTCCAATGATGGAGAAGGCAAGGCGCTTGCCGGAGGGCAGATCCAAATAGCCGGAAAGCGCGTTCACTCCCTCGAGAGTCCCGGTTTTAGCGTGGATTCTACCCTTCAGGCGTGTTCCCTTGAAGCGATCTGCCAAAGTTCCGTCCACCCCGGCCACCGGCAGGCTATCAAAGAAATCGTCAAAGGACGGTCCGCCTGCCATGTGAACCAGCAGCTCGACGACGGTTTCCGGCGTCACCAGATCATCTCGCGAGAGGCCAGAGCCGTCTGCGAATACTGTCTCGCCCGGTTTGGCGCCGGCTTGCTGTACAAAATCACTTAGCACATGCAGGCCGTCGTCGAGGCTGCCGCCTTGCTTCACTTGGCGCCCGAGCGTGCGCAAAAGCAGCTCGGCGTAAAGATTCCGGCTCTCCTTGTTGGTCAGCTTCACGATTTCCCGGAGCGGTTGGGAGTCATGCTCGGCCAAGACCACGCGTGGCGAGGCTTGCGTAGCAGTGCGGCGGGCCAAAGCTGCCTCAAGCTGTGTGACCTGCCGAACCTCGACGCCACCTTTAACAATCGTTCCGGAATCTTCGAGAGCCTTGCGGAAGAGTTCGCCCACGAGCTCCGCCGGATGAGCGATGGCCACGTGCTCGTCAGCCTCGCCCGAGCCCAAAGGGATTTGGCCCCAAACGTCCAGGCGCGTGGAATCGAGAGCGCGTTCGACGAACAAGTGGCTCTCGCTTCCTGATGCGGCAGTTCCGAGACCGTTGTTGATCTGGTAATAGTCCGGCAGCGGGTCGAGAGAAACCTGGGCAGGGTCGCCGAGTTTCAAGCCCGGCTTGATTCTAAGGAGCAGGGCATTCGAATTGAATGCCAGAGCCGACACCGTCGCCCCATAGCCCCACTCGAGATCCTCGGCGGTCCAGCCGTGGGTGTAAGGCTCGAAATCGAAATAACTTTCGTCGGCCAGCAAGGGGCCCGTGACCTCGATCACGCCATGCGCTCTTACCTGCGCCGCCATATCCTCGAGAGCCGTGCAGGTGTGATTTCCAGCTTGGCTGGCGCTCGCAGGCGGCAAAACGTCTCCGCAAAGTGTAGGGTCTCCTCTCCCAACAAGGTAAAGGCGCGGTACGATTCCCTGGGCCGGCGGTCCGGAGTCGCTTTCCACGGTGGTGCGGAAGACGAAACCCGGTCCAAGCTTCTCGAGCGCTGCTGACGTGGTGAACAGCTTCATATTCGAGGCGGGATGGAAAAGATGCTGGGCATTGAGGTTGAAGAGAATTCTCCCGCTCGGCAGTTCCGCAACTTCGATGCCCCAGAAGCCGCGTGAAGCGTCGCTCGCGCGAAGGATTTGATCCAGGCGGGCGGCGAGCGAAGGAGCGGGACGCTGTTTTGCCGGCGGCCCCGCCGCAATACTGGGCATTGCCGCGCAGGCCAGCATGAGCACTAGGAAGGAGAGATAGGGAGTTTGGCGCTTCGATGCGAGGTTGAGAATTGATAGTCGAAAGTCGGAAGCCAGGCACGCATGCAACGAGTTCATGGATGCCATCTTATAGAGTCGATAGTCGAGAGTCGAGAGTTGAAGAGTCTGGGAGTCGACCCAATTAAGCCCCGAAGAAGCGACCCACCACAGCCCAGGCCAATGGCTCATAAGCGCTAAGATAAGCGTGTGCCTAGGGTCCCGAAGGGACCCAAGATCATTAGCCGTAGGTGAAACCTACGGGCCGGCGGGGCAAAAAAAAAGTATCCGACCCTGAAAGGGTCGAACCTTCGACCCCTGCGGGGTCGGAGAAGATCAAAAGGTGGGGGCTTCATATCCGTAGGTTTCACCTACGGCTAATGATATTAATGCCCTTCGGGCATTTCGCATCTTCCACACGCTTATCTTAGCGCTTGTGGGCCGTTGGCCTGGGCTTTGCTAGCTCGCCCATTCGGGGCTCATGCGGGATGCGGTAGTTTGCCAGTCCCGAGGAATTTCAGTACGATGGCTCATCTGAAATTCAACTGAGGTCCGAACTTATGTGGCGCCTTCTGAAACGCCTGATCGTATCCATACTGATTCTGCTTGTGCTGTTGGTGGTGGGCGGGGGCGGATGGCTGTACTGGCGCGCCCGCGCCAGCCTTCCCCAACTCGACGGAACGGTCCAAGTGGCCGGACTTTCAGCGCCTGTCGAGGTGTTGCGCGACGCGCGGGGAGTGCCTCACCTGCGCGCTTCGTCGCCCCAGGATTTGTTCTTCGCCCAAGGCTACGTGACCGCTCAGGACCGCCTGTGGCAGATGGATCTGAGCCGGCGGCTAGCGGAAGGAGAACTCTCCGAAATCTTCGGCGAGCTTACGCGGAGACTGGACATTGAAAACCGCACGTTGGGTTTCCGACGGGTTTCGGAGCGCGCCTTAGCGGAACTCAGCCCTGAGGCTCGGGCTCCACTTACGGCGTACGCGAGCGGCGTTAACGCGTTCATCGCCAGCCACCGGAGTCGCCTCCCCATCGAATTCCTTCTGCTTCACTATCAGCCTCGACCGTGGCGAGAGGTCGATTCCCTGGGCGTGGCGCTGAATATGGCGAAAACCCTGAGTATGACTTGGGGAGTGGACTTGATGCGCGAACGCATCCGGGCGAAGCTTGGGCCGGAGCTTTCGGCGGACCTCTTCCCTGACCATTCGCCGCTTGATGAACCGGTAGCGGAACTGCCCCCGGGCAAGAAGCTGCCACCCCAATGGAAAGACGTCTACCCGCCGCCGACCTGCCTCGACTCCAATGTGCTGCATAAGCCGGTGGCGAGCCTGGACCAACCACCCCCTCGCCCCGTCCTTAGCCGAGAGGGGGGACTGTTTGAACTTGACCCGACGCTTGCGGCGCTGCTTTCCGAACGGGACGAAAGCACAACAGCACTGGGAAGCAACAACTGGGTTGTCAGTGGCGCGCACACCGAGTCCGGCAAGCCGTTGCTCGCCAACGATCCGCATCTTGGTCACAGTGTTCCCAGCGTGTGGTACATGATCCACTTGAAGGGCCCGGGGCTAAACGCGAGTGGCGTAAGTTTGCCCGGGATGCCGGCGGTGATCATCGGCCACAACGAGAGAATCGCCTGGGGCATGACCAATACCGGGCCGGATGTGCAGGACTTGTATGCGGAGACTTTCAATCCCGCCGCACCCAATCAATACCTCCACAATGGCGCCTGGGTGGACGCGGACGTGCGTGACGAGATCATGAAGATCCGCGGGAAGCCGGATTACCGGCTCACTGTCAAAGTTACGCGCCACGGCCCGATTGTCTCCGAGGATTGCGGCCGCGCACTGGCCTTGCGTTGGACGGCGCTCGAGCCCCACGCACTTTCATCGCTTTTCAACGGTGCGTCCAGAATAGGCATGGCCCAGAATTGGGAGCAGTTTACCGCCGCCTTGCACGACTATACGGGCCCCATGCAGAACTTTGTGTATGCCGACGTGGATGGGAACATCGGTTACTATGCTGCTGCGTGGGTGCCGCTGCGAAAACAAGGAACCGGCGCTATGCCGGCGCCCGGCAACACAGACGACTACGACTGGACGGGCTACATTCCGTTCCAGGATCTTCCTCATTCCTACAACCCTGCCAGCGGCCTGATCGCCACGGCGAATGGCCGCGTGGTGCCGGATGAGC
>CAWIUZ010000066.1:0-23415 GCA_963838915.1 uncultured Acidobacteriota bacterium | reverse complement strand
CGCGTGAGCTCGTCCACTTTGTAATGAAGAACGCTGTCGTCGTGCGCAACGATTCTACTACACTCCAGCGGCGGTGCCAGATTTAGCAGTCTGCGGAAAAACCCTCGGACCCAGTCATTCTGAGCGAAGCGAAGAATCCCAGCAGTTGCATGTCCATGGAACTGCGGAGATCCTTCGTCTCCTTCGGCTCCTCAGGATGACACGAAGCGGGGTCTTTCCGCCGTTTGCCAAAGGGCGACGGGGAGTCCTAAGATTTTAGTTGACAAAGGGATTATTTGTCGTTTAATCTCCTAAGAGTTTAGGAGACTGCTTATGGAATCAGATTCCCGATCCCGCCCGCTAACCCCGCTGGAGCTCAAAATCATGAAAGTGCTCTGGGACGCCGGGCCCGCCACCGTGCAGGCCGTTCAAGCCAAGCTGCCCGGCGAGCCCAGGCTCGCCTACACCACGGTTCAGACCATGCTTAACGTACTGCACCGAAAGAACAAAGTAACGCGCACGCTGAAGGGCCGGGCGTACGAATACGCGCCCCTGGTCAGCCGCGAGATGGCCGCGCGAACCACCCTGCGCGACGTCATGACTCGCTTCTTCGGCGGCTCCGCGGAAAACCTGGTGATGAGCCTCGTAGCCAGCCGCGACCTCAAGCCTGCGAAACTAGCCAAGCTGAAACGCCTGGTCGAGCAGGCGAACAGCGCGGCGAAGGAGAAACATGGAAACACTTAGCCGCTTGGTGTTTACCTTCCTGCTGAATGCTTTCTGGCAGGTTTGCCTTGTGACAGTTCTGACGGCGTTCGCGGCGCGCTGCTTGCAGAATGCTGCGGCGCGGTATCGGCATGCACTGTGGGTGATGGGTCTAGGTCTCGCCATTCTCCTGCCTCTCACGACCTTGCCGGAGTCATGGAGGCTCGCTTGCCAGGCGGGTGTTGCCGTGAAGGCGATGCCGCGCGACCCGGCGGCCCCGCAGCATCAGGCTGACCCAGCGGGCAGGTTGCAGGCGGCGGCTCAGAATCCCCTCGATAAGACATCGGAGGAAACAAGCGCGAGAGGCGTGAGCCGCTTGCTTCTCCTGAATCCGCTTCGCCGTCACAGCCGGCCGATTGCGGTGCCGCCCTTTTTCACTTACGCGGCCTTAAGCATCTATCTGCTCGTTTTAGCGGCACAACTCATTCGCCTTGCAGGGGCGTGGGCGAGCGCCACACGGCTCCGTAGCGGGGCACAGGTACGACAAGCGCCGCCGGAATTGACTGGGCTGGTTACGCGATGCCAGAAGGCGTTGGGGCTGCAAACTGTCGCCGTAAGCGGTTCTTTCCTGGTAGCAGGGCCGGCGACGGTGGGGTTTTTCAGGCCGGTCATCGTCCTGCCGGAGACGCTGCTTCAAGCCGGCCCTTCGGGAGAATTAACGACCGCGTTGTGTCATGAGATGGCTCACATCCGCCGGCGGGATTACCTGGTGAACCTGCTCTGCGAATTCGCCTTGCTGCCGCTTGCCTTTCACCCCGCGGCCTGGTTGCTCAAGCGACGCATCGAGGAGACACGGGAACTCGCCTGCGATGAAGCTGCGGCTGGGCTGCTCGTCAGCGCGCCGGAGTACGCCCGCTCTCTGGTCAATCTCGCGGAATCCATTGCGCCGCTCACCTCGGCTTTCAGTCCGCGTTACACCCTGGGCGTTTTCGACGCCAACATTCTGGAGGAGAGGATTATGCGACTCTTGGATAATCGGTCTAGGGTGAGCCCCCGTCGCGCCAGACTGCTCCTGGGCGGGGCCACGCTCGCATTGGCGCTGGCCGCATTGGCTGCCGGCATGTTCTCGCTCACAGCGATCGGAACCGCGAACGCCATGGGCACACCGGAGACTCAAACTGACTTCTCAGGACGCTGGGAACTCGACAAGTCGCAGAGTGATTTGCCCTCGCCCTTCCCGGATAACCTGGTCGAGGTCATCGATCAGCACGGCTCGGAACTTAAGGTGACTACCACGTCGAAAGACTGGAACACCGACAGGGCGATCGCGGTTTCTCTCTTTGCCCTGATGCTGCCTGAGTTCTCGGCGACGACGGACAACAAGGAAACCGTTCAACCCTTCGGCCCCGGTCAGGTAAGATCAAAGACTCACTGGGAAGCCAAAGACCTGGTCACCGAGTGGACGCTCGAACGTAACGGCCAGGTGGCAGTCACCGGCCGATGGGTAAGGAGATTGTCGACGGACGGCAACACACAGACTATTCAAATCACGGCTCACGACCCGGTCCACAATCTGGACGGTGAAGCAAAAGCTGTGTTCGTGCGACGCGATGAAAACCCGAGGGCGTTCCTCGGAACTTGGCGCGCTGGGTTTCAGGGTAAGCAGTTCCTCACACTGGTCATACGAGGAGACGGAGAGCGGGTTACCGGCACCTTGAGCTCCTTCAATCTCAACTTCGACCCGAGCGGGAACTTGTCTGAGGCGGAACCGGGAAGCGGCTCTGGCTCGGAAATCGTTGCAGCCAGGCTCTACAACGGCGTCCTGCATATCAAACTCAAAGATCCAGATTCAGGAGACTTCCTCGAAATCGAGTTGAAGCTAGTGGATAATGCCAAGGCGGAGCTTACCTTTGTGGACGTGCCGGTAACGCCTGGCAGCGCCACGCCCAAGCCGCTGATTCTCACCCGTGAGCGGGCGAAAAACGAGGGCGCAAACGCCGGAGGAGAGCAAGACCGCCGAGCATTCCTCGGCACCTGGCGCGGCCAGTTCAAAGGAAAGACTTACGTCCTTGTAACCTTGAAAGAAGCGGGCGGCTCGCTGAGTGGGTCGGTGAGCGTAGGTGCGTTCAGCATTGATGGGACCGGCCAAGTTCTGCGGGTGAAGGAGGACGCTGATCCGCGTGATGCGGTGCCCATTTCGAATGGGAAGTTGGAGGGCGGCTTGCTCTCCTTCTCAGGCAAGACCCCGGACGGCGGCTCAGATGTCCTGTTCCAGATGAAATTGGCGGGCGGGAATGCCGCAGAATTAAAGTGCATCCTGGTGCCCAGTCCTCCTCCAGGTACGCCCGTGGCCAGTTGGTGGAAGCTTGTGCGGGAATCCGATGACCACCACGGGACGAGCGGGCCTGGACCACTGGGCGCCTTCGTGGGCGGCGTAGTTAGCGCATCAGACCTGCATCTGAGGTCTGCCGCTCTTTACACCCGCCCAATCGGCGGGATTGTCGGAGGAGTCCCCGGCGGCGTGACGGGTGGGATCGTTGGCGGAGTCCCTGGCGGGGTGATCAACGGGGTCGTTCGCGGCGGGATCACAGGCGGTGTAGTCGGAGGCGTTGCCGACGGGGTCGGCGGCGGCGGCGCAGGCGGAATTTGAGTCGGTCTTGGCAGTCTCGCCTGCGATAGGTCAAGCGCTAGCGCTTGGTTGGTTTAATGAGCGCAATTTCAAGTGGCCCTCGGAAGGGCGGGGCTTTAGCCCCGCCGTCTATGATCACACGGTTGGAAGGGCCTTTAGGCCCTGAAGCCAAGCCGCTTCACTGGCTAAAGCCCCGTAATTACCTCGCGAGATTAGCGGCGGGGCTGAAGCCCCGCCCTTCCACTCCCAACGAATAAGTTCGCTTACTAATTGATCTAAGCACTAACGCACTCCGCGAGCGCTAAGGTGTGGGACGTATTTCTTGTCGACGCCCATAATGTGTTTGATGAGCCAGTCCTTCAGGAAATCCATCACATCAACGGTGATCGCCACTTCATTCCTCTGGAATCTACCCTGGAAATCCACAATCGTCTGCGTGAAGCGCTCGTGTTCAGCCTTATGATTGACGAAATCGGGATATTGGTTCGCGTGCAGCAGACCTTCTTCCGCCGCAAAGTGGCTCTTGGTGTATTTAACAAGGCTGGAAAGCACTCCACCCAGACTTTCCCTGCCCTTTCGAGCAATCATGGCCTGGTGTAGTTCGTTAATCAGGTCAACCAAGACTTTATGCTGCGAATCAACAATGTCAATCTTGACGCTATAGGTATCATTCCACGGAAACAGCACGGCGGTCGCTGTAGGCATAATTTCCTCCTGAATGCTCATCGGCAGCCTGGAATGAGATCTTTAGCTTAGTCGGCAGTTGTGCTATATTCAGCGAATAAAAGGCGAACGGAAGAGGTGTCAGGTGCCAGGTTTCGGGTGTCAGGGCAGAGTGGTCGTGGCCCTTCACCCACCCAAGGCGACGAAGACCACGTCGTCACCCCCGCGAAAGCGGGGGGTCCATGGTCAGTGCGGGACACAATGGATTCCCGCTTGCGCGGGAATGACGTGATTTTCGGGGGAACAGAGGGTGCTCGAACCCTGACACCTGACACCCGGAACCTGACAACTGCCGTTACGAGGCAACGTGAACGAGGAAACCCAAGCACTAGCGAACCTGAGAGGCGGAACTGAGGAAGGACTGGCGCCGATCCCCAGCGCCCTCCGGGAAATTCGTGAGAAGTTCAAAGGGCCGGCCGCCCGTGGCGGAGTGACTGTGCTTAAGCACTTCCCGGCGCGCGAGGCCAAGACCGCGCCCATTCCGCAGTTTCTGCCCGCACGACTGGTCGACGCCCTCAAGGCGCGCGGCATTGCTTCCCTTTACACACATCAGGCGCGCGCCTGCGAATTAGCCCGCGAGGGCAGAAACGTCGTCGTGGTTACGCCCACGGCTTCCGGTAAGACTCTCTGTTACAACCTGCCGATCCTGGGCGAGTTGGTGGAGAGGCCGGATGCGAGGGCGCTGTACCTGTTTCCCACTAAGGCGCTGTCTCAAGACCAATTGGTGGAACTGAACCGCTGGACCGAGAAGTTAGGTGAAGAAATCCGCACCTTCACTTACGATGGAGACACGCCCCAGGATGCTCGCAAGGCCATCCGGGCGCGCGGGAACCTGGTGATCAGCAACCCCGACATGCTGCACGCCGGGATCCTCCCGCACCACACCAAGTGGCAGCGACTGTTTGAGAACTTGCGCTATGTGGTGATCGACGAGCTTCACTACTATCGGGGCGTTTTCGGCAGCCACCTGGCCAACGTGCTCCGCCGCTTGAAACGTATTGCGCGCTTTTACGGCAGCCGGCCGCAATTCATCTGCACCTCGGCCACGATCGGCAATCCAGCCGAATTAGCCACACGAATTCTTGAGGAAGACGTTTTTCTGGTGGAGGAGAACGGCGCACCTGCGGCGGAGAAGTACCTGGCCTTTTACAACCCGCCGGTGGTGAACCCTCAACTCGGTATCCGGCAGTCGTACCTGAACGTAACCCGGCGCATCGCGCACACCTTTCTGGCGCGCGGCCTACAGACCATCGTCTTCGCCAACAGCCGCCTGGCTACGGAGATTTTAGTAACCTACTTGAAGGAGGATTTCTCGCGCGCCCCGCTCGCGCCGGAACCGGTGCGCGGCTACCGCGGCGGTTACTTGCCGCTGGAGCGCCGCGAGATTGAGCGCGATCTGCGCAACGGCCGCCTGCTGGGCGTGGTGTCGACCAACGCGCTCGAACTGGGCATCGATATTGGCAGCCTGGACGTGGCGGTGCTTGCGGCATACCCCGGAACCATCGCTTCCACCTGGCAACGGGTGGGCAGGGCGGGGCGCCGCGAAGGGACTTCCGCTGCCGTGATGGTGGCCTCGAGCGCGCCGCTCGACCAGTTCATGGTGCAGAACCCCGATTACTTCTTCGGACGGTCGCCGGAACACGGCTACGTCAATCCGGACAACCTCTTTATTCTGCTCAATCACCTGAAGTGCGCCGCCTTCGAGTTGCCCTTGCGGGAAGACGAGAAATTCGGCTCGCTCGATTTGCGGCGGCTCTGCCGGCATCTTGAGGAAACCGGGTTCCTGCACTACACGAGCGACGGCTGGCATTGGGTTTCAGAAAGTTACCCGGCCGATGCCATCAGCCTGCGCTCGGTTTCTTCCGATAACTTCGTTATCGTGGACAACACCGCCGAACCCAAAGTAATCGGCGAAGTGGATTTTACGAGCGCATTGACCACGCTGCACGAAAAGGCCATCTACATCCAAGACGGCCAACAGTATCACGTCGAGCGCCTCGATTACGACGACCGCAAGGCTTACGTACACGAGGTGTCCAGCGAATATTTCACCGATGCGATCTCCTACACGAAAATCAAAGTGCTCGAATGCTTCGAATCGGCGCTCACCGGCCCGGCCAGCAAGAATCATGGCGAGGTGCAAGTTAATACTCAAGTGGTGGGTTTTAAGAAGATTAAGTTTCATACTATGGAAAACGTCGGCGCGGGTGAGTTGGAATTGCCCGAACAGGAGATGCATACCACCGCCTTCTGGCTGACCCTTCCGCACTCGTTCATGGCAAGCCTGCCTTACGGTTCGGCGGAGAAACTGGACGGGGTGAATGGCTTGGCGAACGCACTCGAAGCCATTGGCACTCTTCTCGTGATGTGCGACGCGCGAGACTTGGGGCGCGCGGTGGGGGAAAACAGCAGGATTCAGGATTCAGGATTCGGGAGTCAGGAGCCAGGGGTCGGGAGTCAGAATGAAGCCGGCGATGAGGACGAATCCGAAATCCAAAATCTAAAATCCAAAATTAGAGGGCCTAAAGTAAAGGTTGAAGTTCTGGCCTTTGAGCCCAACATATACCTGTATGATAAGTATCCCGGCGGAGTCGGGCTCAGCGAGCCGCTTTTCCGCATGGGCGAATCTCTGCTTGAGAAGACTCAGCGACTGATTGCAAACTGTCCGTGCGAGAACGGCTGCCCTTCCTGCGTTGGGCCGGCTGGAGAGGTTGGAGAAAAAGGCAAGGAAGTGGCGTTAGAGATTTTGCGAAGGTTGTCCGTGGGCAGTGGGCGTAGTTAGCTGCCTCTGGGTTTTTCCGTTTTCCACGCTTCGTGCTGCGGTATCATTTGTGATGTAGCCAGTTCAGACTGGGGGGATCTTTGGCGAGAAAAAGGACACGACAAAGTCCATTTCCACTTAGGAAGACCCGACACCACTTCCAGGTTCTTGCCGAAATTCGCGCGAGGGAGGCCGGCGTTCTTGCAACGAACGGCAACGAGGAGGGCGCGTACTACCTTGCCGGGCTTGCAGTCGAATGTGCGCTCAAGGCCTGCATTGCGAAAAAGATGAGACGCCACGATTTTCCTCTTCCTGCAAAGGACGCGAATAGAGTGTACTCACATGACCTAAGCGAGCTCTTGAAGCTGGCTGAACTAGAAGACGATTTGGACACAACAATGAGACGTAGCCGCGCCCTCACAGAGAATTGGATTATTGTCCAGAACTGGAAAGTGGAAAGTCGCTATGAAACGTCAGGCCTAAACGGCACTGACATGTTTACTGCGGTGAGTTCCGCGGATGGAGTGCTGCCATGGATACAACGGCGTTGGTGAGAAAACGAGATGCCGAGATTGAAGGCCTCGTCATGAACGCGCTGAGCAGAATAAAAATGCCGGTGACGCTTCTGCAGTGGACCTATGTCGCCCAAATCGAAGAGTGGCAACTGGTCATCGCGACTCCTTGGTATGATGTTAAAGGCCCGCGCACAACAGTAGCCGCGGCTATCGATGCATTCCAGGCGGCTGGCATCTATAAGGATTTGCCTATGCGCCGGATCTTCTTTGTGAGCCCGAACGATAGCCGCGTAAGAAACCTTGATCAGCCCTCCGGCGATGGGTGGCTCCATTTGCTGCGAGGGCTGGGCCGTAACGGCGCGGAGGAGTATTCAGCATCGTTTGCGCCTCTGTCGGGCTCAGGAGGTGCTATTCCTGTTAGGCGGTTTGCAAGTCTTGAGGAACTCCGAGATTTCCTGGTCGGTACGCTGCATATACGACGGCAATCGGCTGTCGATGCCCTGGACGAACTCAATAACATGCGGAGTGCGACGATCTTTCCGGTGAGCCTGACGGCACGGGAACTGAAGAGCGCGGGCCTGGCCTGATTGGTGAGATGGTTGCTCGATTCGTCATTTCTCCAGACGTACGGACCTGGGGCTTCCGCCCGCTACCCTCTGTACGAAGCTGCTCCTCATCCAAGTCCTAAACCGCTGGGCGCCTGCAACGGACAGCGGACGTTTTTCAAATATGAATCTGGACGACAAGCTCCGCCAGCTTAAACAGACTTCCGGAACTCGCGACCGCAACAAGGAACTCGAGCGGACGCTCGAGTACCTGCGCCGCTTGGATAAGCCGGAATCCGCCCGCAAGCTGCCCGCTCAGAGATTCGCTAAGGGAATCGAAGAATATGTGCAGGGCGAGGTAATCAAGAACTCGAGCGGTGAATTCTTCATGGCGCGAGAGGCGTTTCCCTTCGGGCGGCCTTACGGGAAGCTGCGCATCGGCGATATCCCTTCGGCGGACTTAAGTCCGCTCAACCTGCTGCTGAAGGACGCCGCGATGCCCGACCCCTCGCGGCTGATTTTCCTCGACACGGAAACTACAGGCCTGGCCGGCGGGACCGGAACCTGTGCCTTTCTTATCGGCATTGGTAACGTGGAAGGAATGAAGTTTGTGGTCCGGCAGTTCTTCCTGCGTGACTATCCGGAGGAGAAAGCACTGCTCGAGTCGTTGGCCGAGGTGTTGGCAAACTGTGACGGCCTCGTCACCTTTAACGGAAAGACATTTGACTTGCCGCTGCTCGAGACCCGGTACGCGCTGGCCCGCATGAAATCCCCGCTTGAGCGACTGTTTCACTTTGACGCGCTGCATCCCGCGCGCCGCCTGTGGAAACTGCGCTTGGAGAGTTGCAAGCTCACCGTCCTGGAAGAGGCCATCTTAGGAATCACGCGGGAAGGCGACGTGCCCGGCTCGGAGATTCCGGCTATCTACTTTGATTACCTGCGCAGCGGTGATGCACGAGGCTTGCAGCCGGTTTTTTACCACAATGCTCTCGATGTCGTCTCACTGGCCGCGCTGACGGTGGAGTTAGCCCGCACGCTGGGCGAGGGCGGTGCCGAATCGCTCGAATCCCCTCTTGATCTCTTCAGCCTTAGCCGCATCCTCGGAAGCGTCGGCTCGAAGGAAAAATCGATTACGACCTGCCGCCAAGCCCTGGCAGAAGGCCTTCCTCAGCAAATAGAAAGCCTGGCCTTGAAACACCTCGCCGCGGAATTCAAACGCCAGCGGCAGCACGAGTCCGCAGTCGAGTTGTGGATGGAGCTTTCGCATCGTGAGCCCCCGCTCGCCCTTGAAGCCCTGGAGGAGCTTGCCATGCATTCGGAGCATCGCCTTCGCAATCTTGGACAAGCCCTCGAGTTCACGCTCGCAGCGCTCGCCCACCTGGACGGTCAGTTCCCTTCCCCCCCGCACCGCGAACGATTTGCCCGGCGCATGGAACGGTTACAGAGGAAGCAAGCACGGGCGTCGGCGACTCCCCTGCTCAAGTAGGTGGCGCCAAATTCTGCTTGCGTGGGATTAGCTCCCCGAAGGGGAGCACCTTGAGTAGCCGTGGGTGAAACCCACGGATAGCAGGGCGTCAGGCGGCATCCGGCCCTGAAGGGGCCGAACTGGTGGTCAACCCCTTCGGGGTTGTTGTGATTCGCTTGGCTACGGTTCCCGCAGGTTGAAACCTGCGGCTACTCACAGGAGGCCCCTTCGGGGCCTAGGGCAAAGCTCGAGATTCACGGATCCTGAACAGCCCAGAACGAGTCCATTGCACGTCCCATCGAAGCCCTGCCATGATAGGATAGTGCCTGGAGACTTGAAATTCTTATGCGGGCAAACCTGTCATGAACCGCATCTACATCGCCGCCTATCATCAGTCAAAGTTCGGAAAGCTGATGGCCATGGCGGTGCCGGAGATTGTGAAGAACGCGATTCTGGGGGCGTGTCAGGAGATTCATGCGGAGCCTTCGGCGCTGGACGTGGGGTCCATCGGCGCCACCTGCCACTTTTCGCTGAACGAGCAGGGTTTGCTCGCCGGCCTGATGGCGATGGTGCCTGGGCTCGAAGGCAAACCGCTCGAATCGGTCGAAAACGCCTGCGCCTCAGGCGGCCAGGCAGTGCTTTCCGTGATCCAGAAACTCCAAACGGGCTTGGGTGATGTCGGCGTCGCCGTCGGCTACGAGAAGATGCGTGACGCGGAAGGCAAGATGGACGGCAAGTTGATTGGTAAAGCGCTCGGCTACTTCTCGCACCCGGATGAGCGAGCAGGCAAGGTGTACATCTTTCCGCACCTGTTCGCCGAGGTCATGGAATGCTACATCAAGGTCCACCACGCGAGCGAACGCGACCTTGCGCAGATCGCAGTCACCGAGTATGAGAACGCTCACCATAATCCCTACGCACAGATGCGCAACGTCAACCTGACACTCGATCAGGCGGTGAAGATTGAAGGCATCAACCGCTACATCGTCGAGGGCCTGCCGCTTAAGACCTACGACTGCTCCCAAATTTCAGACGGCTACGCAGCCCTGATCCTGGCGACCGAGGAAGGCTTACAGAAACTTGGGGTAGCGAAACACGATTGCGTTGAGGTGGCGGGCTACGCTCAGGCAACGGACCCATTGAAGAAAGAGGGCCGCGATGTGCTGCGGCCGGCCGGCGCCTACAAAGCGATGAGGAAGGCCTACGAGATGGCGGACGTGAAGCCTGAGGACGTGAACGTGGCGGAGGTCCACGACTGCTTCACGGTGATGGGCGCTATAGGCACGGAGGTACTGGGCAAAGCCCCCTACTCGAAGGGCGCGCAATACTGGGTGGAGGGCAAGGCGCGCGTCGATGGCGAGTGCGGCATCAATACTTCCGGGGGACTTATCGCCAAGGGCCACCCCGTGGGCGCCACGGGCATTGCCATGCTGGGCTGGTCCGCGTGGCAACTGCTCGGCAAAGTTCCGCATGAATTGCAGGTCAAGAATCCCAGGGTTGCCGCCACCTTTAACATCGGCGGCCCCATCTGCGCTTCCGTCTGTACCGTGTTGAAACCGGCGTCATAAGACCTTCAGCTAACAGACTTGATGCTGGTGTACGACTTCGCACCGCCTCCAATCTGTTCTTCCCCACATACGACGTACGACCTGCCACATACCGTTGAGACATGGGCGGATCAAGTGAGATCTTCCGCTCACAAGGGGTCCAGGTGGAACAACTCGGTGTGGGCGGGGACTTTCACTACGACAACGTGTGCGCGCGACTGATGACGCAGTTTGGCATGTATTCAGAAACCACGCCTCGCAACGACGCCAGTCCCGGTAACGGCCAATGGGATCTCGACACCGCTTACCACTACGTCTCAGAAGCGTACGGCAGTTACCGTTTCAACGTACTCGACGGCATCAATGTCGACGCCGGAATCTTCATGTCGTACATTGGTCTTGAGGGATTACGCCCCCGGGCGGCAATAACGGCCTTCTCTCGGAATACGCCTGCATGAACGGCAGCCCGTCATTAAACATCGCAGGATGCAATGGAAACGGCGGCGTGTGGTATCCCGACCTGCGCAAGAATGAAAATCTGATCGATATGGATATTCTGGTCAAATTCTAGTGGCCTGGGTCGGAAGTTCATTGACAAAGTCTTTCTTATGCTCGACCGTTCTTTAGAGTCCCGTTAGGGGCGGCACAAAGTAGCCCAGGGCCTAAGCCCTGGGTTAGATGGCCCTCACCCCGCCTTCGGCACGCCTCTCCCGCTGGGCGGGAGAGGGGACGGGGGTGAGGGTGGGCTCCCGCGATCCGTCGGCTGACGGACTACTCGCTGCCGCCCGCTCCGCGGGCTGAATTCTTCAACGAACTTCTGACTCAGGACACTGGGGAACCGCCCAACTTGCCCTGCTCGTGCGGTACCGGTGTAAAATGCGCATGGGAGTGCAGTCGCGATTCGTGCATTCGACCAGACAAACACGTGCAGGAGAACGCATGGTGAACGACGAACTGAAGGTCAACGGGTTCCTCGAAGAAACAAGGCTTCTATTGAAGCAGCTCGACAATCAGGCCATTCTGAAGGCCGTACAGATTCTGCTCGAGTGCTACCACCGGCAAGGCCGCGTCTACACCCTGGGAAACGGCGGCTCAGCCGCCACGGCGCAGCACTTCGCCTGCGACTTGGCCAAGTATGTGATTCCCGCCGGCGCCCGCCCTTTCGACGTGCGCTGCCTGACTGACAACGTCGCACTTTACACCGCTTGGGCCAACGACGCGGCGCGCGAGGACGTTTTCGTAAACCAACTTCGGGGCCTCTTGAAGCCGGAGGACGTGCTTTTAGCTATCTCTGTGCATGGCGGTACGGGGTTCTCGACGGATCTGGTGCGGGCGGTCCGTTTCGCGAAGCAACTAGGCGCCGCCACCGTCTGCCTGGTGGGATTCGGCGGAGGCCCGCTTCACCGTGAATGTACATGCTCGATTCGCGTGCCAAGTGAATCTACGCCCCAAACCGAAGCCATCCACGTGGTGATTCAGCACCTTCTTGTGAGCATGATCCGCGATGCCCTCGCTAGCGGAGGCAGGCAGTAGGCAGTAGGCAGTGGGCAGTAGGCAGTGGGCAGTAGGCACGGGATGTCTGGCAGTCGCCATAGGCCCTCTCCCCCTTGGGGGAGAGGCCCGCAGCCGGCGTTGTCATCAGCCGGGGCGGGCCGGGTGAGGGGGTTGCAGCGGCATAACACCCTGCGTGCTGCCCCTCAGAACGAAGCACAACTCACGAGGTTCCCCGAATGCTCGATGAACAGTCATTTTGCACAGCCGACATCTGCATCGTGGGCAATATCAATCGCGATATCAGAACCAGTCAAATTCCTCCCGGCGATTATCTCTTCGCGGACGGTGAAACTTCCGTCGCCGCAATTACGGAGACGGTAGGCGGAGGCGGGGCGAACAGTGCTTTCGCGGCGGCCGGGCTGGGCGCGCGCGTCGCCTTCCTGGGCCGGGTGGGGACAGACTGGCTGGGTGATCGTCTCGAGCGTGCGCTGACCTCCCACGGCATAGCACCTTATCTGAAAAGGGCTCCCGGTTGCCCAAGCGGCACTTCCGTCAATCTAACTTTCACCAACGGCCATCGCCATTTCCTTAGCTCCCTTCCCAACAACGCCGCGCTGACTTTTGAAGATCTTGACCTCGCCGCCCTCGAGGGATTTGGCCACCTGTTGCGCGCCGACATATGGTTTTCCGAGGCGATGCTCTTCGGCGGTAACGAGCGATTATTCCGCCACGCGCGCGACCTTGGCATGAGAATATCGATGGACCTCAACTGGGATCCGCGCTGGGGCGAAGAGAAGCCCGAGGAAATTCGGAAGCGGAAAGAAGCAGTCCGCCGCGTGTTGCCCCTGGTGGACCTGGTGCACGGAAACACCCGGGAGCTGAACGAATTTGCCGATTCCGATGACTTGCCGCAATCGCTTCGCGCCCTCGAAAACTGGGGTGCGGGTGCGGCGGTGGTGCACCTGGGAGAAAAGGGCGCCGGTTATTATCAACATGGGACATGGAGGGTGGAAGCATCCATTCCCGCAAGTCGGCAGATCAATACCACCGGCACAGGCGATGTGCTGAGCGTCTGCATGATGCTGCTTGACCGCGACGAGGGCGGCACGGTGTGTGAAAAACTGCGGTTGGCCAATCTCATGGTGTCTCAATTCATTTCCGGCGAGCGCCCGCTGAGTGCCGAACTGTGACGGGTAGCGCAGACCCCCGGTTTCTGGGGTCCGCGGCTCGTCGATCGTCCAACGGCAAAGCCGCGGACTCCAGAAACCGGGGGTCCGCGCTACCAAATGACAGTTGCGCAAAATTGCTATTGATTTCGTTACTCTTTTTGCTCAATTCTATTAGGGTCGAACTACCATCAGGATATTTGTGATTTGATAGTTGCGCGAGACGGCGCTGCATTTGGTTGCCGACGAGGAACCGTGCAAGAATTGTGGTCGCGGAATCATCAATAGCGGTGAGGTGTCCTAATGACGGATAGTGAGCTACTGGAGCGGATGGATCAGGCAATTCAGTTGATTCGCGAAGCGGTTGAAGAGCGGGGCGGCTTGTTGGAAATTGATAAGAAACCTGATTTTGCCTGGCTTGGTACTGCCCGGCTTCCCTCCGGCAAGCTGATGCTGAATAGTCGGAAGACCGGCCGGCACGCCGCGCCTGGAGACGCTAAGCCAGTCGTCGAACTGACTGCTGATCTGACTTTCGAGGGCCGCCTGATCGCGCGGCTTTTGTTCTACTCAACAAAGACGGAAGTCGAGCTTCCAGGAGGCACGCACAAACCCTTCGGACACGCCGGAATGGCTCGCGCCTTCGCGGGGATCTAGGGACAGGTGATTTGCGATTGGTGATTCGTGATGGACACCCACACTCTCAAGCTAGCACGGGTGGCGCATCAGACTTGCCGTTCTTTGGCATGCCTGCGCTCCTCTATTGCCAGAGAGGCGCATACATCCCGACAACCACCGTCGTGAGGTCTGCGTCACCCAGCGCGTTTGAAATCGCAAATCACCGATCGCAAATCACAAATCAGAAATGCCCGTTTGACTTCGCTCGCGGCATCTTGCTAGTTTGATAATCTATGCGCCAACTCCAACCGGTAATTTGGGCTAAGGGTACCTTCCTCACGCCGCAGCATCTGCAACTCCAGGACAGGTTCTTCGAAAGTGTATTGGAGTTCAAACTGGGGGCGCTCAAGTACTGTCCCTGGGGCTTTGCGGAGCTGCAATTCAACCACGAAGCGCTTTCCGCGGGCAGCCTGGCGCTGACACGCGCCGTGGGGTTGTTTCCTGACGGGCTGGCATTCGATATCCCTGACTCCGACGCCGCCCCTGGCGAACGGCGCATCGAGCAGTCGTTTGGTCCTGATCAAACCACGCTCGAAGCCTATCTTGCGGTGCCTCAGCATCGCGATCGCGGGCTTAACGTTTCGGTGGGTCAGAAAAGCGGCGATGCTCGCTACCAGGCCGAGATTGAGCTTTCTCGGGACGAGAACACCGGCCTTGCCGAAAAACCGGTTCAAGTTGCCAGGAAGAATCTGCGCCTGCTTCTCGAGGGAGAACCGCTTCAGGGCAACACGATTCTTCGCCTGGGCCGTGTAAAGAAGACGGAGACCGGTCTTTACCAGTTGGATCCGCAGTTCATTCCTCCTTTGCTCGATATTTCCGCCAGCGAATACCTGGTGGCGATTCTGCGCCGGCTGGTCGAGATCCTCGCTGCCAAGAGCAGCACGCTTTCTGGAATGCGGCGGCAGAAGAACCAGAGCCTGGCGGAATTCACAGCCGCCGACATTGCCAACTTCTGGCTGCTTTACACGGTCAACAGCTATCTGCCGGTCATGCGCCACATTTTCGAATCCAGGAAAGGCCACCCGGAAGGCCTGTACACCAGCATGCTGGCCCTGGCCGCATCGCTCACCACCTTTTCGAGCACCTTGCAGCCGCGCGACCTCCCCAATTACAACCACGATAACCTGGGCGCCTGCTTCACCGACCTGGACGAAAAACTGCGCATGCTGCTCGAAACGGTGGTGCCCAGCAACTTCGTTTCTATTCCGCTAAAACTCAGCCGGCCTTCGATCTATTCCACCGCGCTCGCGAACGACAAGTACTTGACCAACACGCGCATGTATCTGGCGATCAGTGCGGATCTGAGCGAAGCCGATCTGCTCCGGCGGGTACCGCAACTCATCAAGGTGTGTTCCGCGACGCACATCGAAACCCTCATTCGCCAGGCGCTGCCTGCCATTCCATTAACGCACGTCCCGTCCCCTCCGGGGTCGATCCCCATCAAGCTCAACTACCAGTATTTCAGCCTCAATCAATCCGGGGCCGCCTGGGAGGCCGTGCAGCGGGCTCGCAACATCGCGGCATACGTTCCCGGCGACATTCCCAATCCCCAACTCGAACTCATCATCCTGCTCCCTCAGGCGGAGTGAGTTGAAGCAGTCGACAGTTGACAGTCGAGAGTCCAAAGTCGACAGTCGCGGGTGGTGCATCAGACGTGCCGTTCTTCGGCATGTCTGCGCCCCTCTGGCGCCAAAGAGGCGCATACATCCCGACAACCAGCGGCGGGACGTATGCGCAACTCTCGGATTTTGGGCGTACTAAGCCCTAGGGGCGGTTCGCGAACCGCCCCTACACGGCTGGGGACTGGCGCACTCCAGCAGGCAGGAGTCTGCGCCGGCCGCCTACGCTTCCTCAGGGGCGAGCCGTTTTGGGATGGAATTGCCGACCTTCCGTTGGGCGAAGGCGCGCCAGAGACGGAAGAACTTCAGCGAACGGCGGGCGTCTTCCTGAATCTGCACTTTCAGGATGGCGGGGTTCTGGAACTTGATCTCATCCCGCAAGCGGTAAAGGAACTCGATTTCCATGTCTGGTTGTTCGATCTCGCCGCCCGGGAAATCCAGGAGAAACGTCTCGACGGTAAGATTCTGGTTATCACCGAAGGTGGGCTTATGTCCGACATTAGTAACGGAGTCGTAAAGCCGCTCGCCAAGACAGGTGCGTGTGACATAGACGCCGGTCTTGGGGAGTTGTTCCTCGAAAGGAGCCAGGTTAAGAGTCGGGACGGTGTGCTTGCGGCCTACCCCCATGCCGGCCACAATGGGTCCATAAACAGAAAAGGGCCTGCCCAGAAGCCGGTTGGCCACCTGGACTTTGCCCTCGACCAGCAATTCCCGGATGCGGGTGCTCGAAACGCGCTGGGCGCGCACTTCGAGCAGGGGCAGCACTTCCACTTCAAAACCTTCCTGCCGGCCCAATTCTTCCAGAATCTCCACATCTCCCGCCTGGCGATACCCGAAGCGGAAATTCGGCCCCACGTGAACGGACACTGTGTGCAGCGGCCGGACGAGAATGTTGCGCACGAAATCCAAGGGCGAGAGGTGAGCCAGTTCGCGGTTGAAGGGAAGCACGACAAGCAGGTCAATGCCGCTTTGGGCGATAAGCCGGGCCTTTCTCGAGAAAGGCGTGAGGAGCTTGGGCGCCCGGGCAGGGGCAAGAAACTTGATGGGATGCGGCTCGAAGGTTATCGCGGCCGCGATCGCACCTCGAGGGCGAGCGACTTCCACCACGCGGTCCAGGAGCTTCAAATGCGCCAGATGGACTCCATCGAAGTTGCCGACCGTCAGCACGCAGGAAGAAGGCGCGGGCTGTAGTTCGCCGAGATTGTCGATGACGCGCATAGAGAGTCGATAGTCGACAGTCGAAAGTCGAAAGTCCAAAGTCGAGAGTCAAAAGTCGAACGTGCGGCACGGGGATCTCAACAGCTCTTTCACTTTCGACTTTCGACTCTTGACTTTCGACTTTCTAGACCTCCAACTGCAACCCATCGTATGCCAGCCGCACGTGCGAGGGAAGACGGGCGTTAGTTTCCTCGTGGCCCAATTCGTGTGCGATGTGGGTGCAGTAACCTCGCGGAACCTTTAGCCGCTGCATCACACTCAGGGCCTGCTCAACCGTCAAGTGAGTGGGGTGGGGGCGGGGCCGCAGGGCGTCGAGAATCAGCACCTCGAGGCCTTCCAGCAGCGGATAGCTCGGTTCAGGGATTTCGCTGACATCGGTCAGGTAAGCCACTCCGTTGATGCGAAACCCCAGAATCGGCAGATTGCCATGCAGCACGGGAACCGGAACAATTTTGAGACCCTCCACTTCAAACGGACCGTCAATGAGATGAGGGTCTAATCGGGCAACCCCGCCGTACGGGTAATCACCGTCAAAGATATACTTGAAGGTCCGGTGGATTTCCCGCATGCAATAGGCGTCAGCGTAAATCGGAATCGGCTTCTGCTGCCGGAAGTAAAAGGAACGGACGTCATCCAGTCCTAAGATGTGATCGGCGTGGGAGTGTGTGAAAAGGACGGCGTCCAGCCGTTCCAGGTTCTCACGCAGAGCTTGCGCCCGGAAGTCCGGGGTCGTATCAATCACCAAGACACGGCCGCTCGACTCGACCAGCAGCGAAGGCCGTGTCCGCTGATCGTGCGGATCAGGAGAAGTACAAACCCTGCAATGGCAGGCGAGGGTTGGAACCCCGGTGGAAGTCCCCGTGCCCAGAAAAGTCAATCTCATTTGCTCTTACGCGCCTGTCGTTTTTGCATCTCGAGAAAGCTCATGCGCAGTTCGTAAAGGACATCCTCGAGCAGTCGAGATTCTCCGGCGGTGAGGTTGCCGCGGGTCTTCTGCTGCAACACTTCCAGCAAATCGAGTGTGCGCTTGGCGTTGGGCATGTCGGCGGGAATGTGCTCTCCGGACGGCCCGGCTATTAACCCAAGTTGAAACATGGCGGTGGTGCTAAGGTAAGAAACCAGCGTTTCAAACCCGGACGACTCCTCGTCGAATGGGCCGGGGGCCTCGCTCGGCACCTCGCGCGGCGTACTCCGCGCAGTCGCTCCTGCGGTCTCTCCGTTCGTCTCCTCCGCGACCACGTCTTCTTTTTTGGAGCCGTCAGCGGCAAATGGCCGGCGGTCAACCACTCTGAACCCTGACGAGCTGTCTTCCCCTTTGGCCATGGCACTCCTCCCTGCTCCGCATTCCGCGTCCCGCAAGCCTTGCAATCGTGCGCCGGAATTCAAGTCTACCAGCAATCTTTTGAACCAACAAGGCGCGGAATGGTCGTCGAGTAGAGGAGCGGGGCGCCGACGCCGTCAGGGGACTCCCGCCCGAGTGCGCGCTTCAAGCTTGATTCGAGCAGGGTTTCCTTCCCGGCTAGCGATTGCCGTGGAATTCAGTGGGCTAGGACCGGCTGCGGCGGGCTTCTTTGCTCAACCCGGCGGCTTTAGACTCGACCAAGTGCGTCCAGATTCTCGCGCAGGGAACTCGCCAAATGTCCCAAAGATACAACCAAACTCCTAAAGAGGTGCCTAAGGTGTTGGTGATGAGATCCGTGGTGCCTGAGTCGCGTGTCGGCAACAACGCTTGAAGGCATTCGATTGTGAGGCTGACCGCGAAACCTAGCAGAACGGTGACCAGACCCGGCCGTTTAACACGTTTGGCCAACGAAAAATAGGCGCAGCAAAGGAACCCAAAAGGGATAAACCCCACAATATTGAATAAGACGACGTCTCTCCAGTAGCCCCAAGTTGGTTCGTATTCCTCCCAGAAGGGCCGCAGGAAGACCTGATGCAAAACTACGAAACGCTCAGGAATGTACAAGTCGATGCCTGAATGCACCCGGTTATGAACGGCATTTCCCGTCCCTTCATCGAATAAATAGACCTTCGTAGCGCGCTCCTTTTCGGAGATGTCGGGCCGTCCCTCCTTTGTCCAAGTTTCATAGTGGTGAACAACCTGTGTTGGGGAGAGACATTCGTCGTAAACCGCAAGGCCTCGTAATAAACCTGACCAGCTACTCCCTATACGGGCTGAGTTGGCGATCACCAGTTCGCCGTGCAGGTCCTGGCCCGAGAGCGGAAAGCCAACGGCAGTCAGGATCAGACGACCATCGACGTAGGCTAACGTATGCCCTCCCGCGGACGTGATCGTGACAAAAGAAAGGCCACGGCGAAGGAGAACGTCTGCTATGAACAGCGTGGTGGTTGGGGCTCGATAACGCCTGCCGTAAGTATCACTCTCCACGGCAAGCCGGCCGTTGACTTGGTGCAGCGAAAATTGCCGGCCGTTATATGGAGAATAGAAATGGATCAAAGTGCCCAACGACCAAGGACGAGCAGGCTGGAACCAAATCTCCAGACTGCACGGGGCATCCGCCGACACATTTGACCCTTTCGGTTCAAACGAACCGAGTATCGTTCCATGAAGACCGAAGCGCACGCCGTGGCCGCCGGCGAACCATGTCACCTGATTCCTCGGAGAGTGAAAGGGCCACAGTCCTGCCGTGAGCATGCCCGCTATGACCACTCCCAAAATCGCGCCGAGGAGCCTTGGACCGGTCACCTTCCAGCCGGCTTGGAAGATCCATCCTGGGATTTCGGAGGTAACACGAGTTCGGCTGAAACTTCCATCGCCTTTTTTCTTCGGAATCACTCGCTCCATCAGCGGGCTCCCTTGCATGAGCAAACAGCCGCAGACTTCAACGTATCATGAAATGACTGCTGCGGCGCGCAGGTGTTCGCGGCCAGTCCATCGCGAGGCGTCTCCTGGGCCGTACTGCCGGACGCCTCAGCAACTGGTCGAGCTTGCGCTGTCCAGACGCAATCGAAAGAAGACTTATCCGATCAGGCAGTACCTTAGTGCTATAGACGCTGCACGTAAAGGCTCCAAATGTCTACCACCTACTTGATAGATAACCGATCTGACAGTACCCTCGTACTATAGACCCCCCTCTGTGGTACTGGTACCTTCGACCGCTGGTTCAAACTGTCCCTTCCGGTTGGCTCAGCCGGTTTGAGAGATAGGCAATATGAAAGACGCTTCAGTCCCTGACTCCCGCCCGTTCATCCTCCGTTGCCCCCGCGCCCACTCGTGGAAACAGGGAGACCCTTATAAAACTCTTATCTGTCTTGACGAAGCGCCTGTTGGACACGCTCTCCCAACCCGACTTTCTGCGGCTCCGCTCGATTTATCCGCCGGGGATTCGGGCCGATTAAATCCTTGCGAGCTCGGGATGCCGAAAGCGGGCGATCTTACTCGCTTAATATCTTCGTAAAAGGTTATAAACACAATGAGTATATTAGATATAATACGTCGGCTACGAGTTAACACCTACCTTTTTCTTCAAACCCGCAGGACCCACAAGGTGAGTCAGTCCGGTTTTCCAAGCTGGGCACTGCATCAAGCTCGCCGGAAGGCGGGAATTCTCCTGGCGACGATGACCGCGTTTGCAATTCTTTCCGCTTCCAGCACGATCGCGTTATCCGCAAGCCTCGCCGTGGAAGTGTCTGGCAAGTCTGCCACCAGCGTCTCGTTCGGATCGGTACCCGTCAACACGACCAGCCCGGTGCAAAACGTAACTTTGCAGAATACGGGCGGTGGGACTCTCTTCATTAGTGGCGTAGGGATCAAAGGCACGTACGCCAGCAGATTTTCGCAGTCCAACAACTGCGGCTTCTCGCTGGCCGTGGGCGCGAGCTGCGCAGTCAGGTTGACCTTCACACCCAATACAACCGGACAGCGCTCTGCGACGCTCAACATCTCGACCAGCGCTCGGGGCGGACGCGAGAGCGTAAGCCTTAACGGCACCGGCGTCGCAGCCGCAGATCCGTCAGCCAATGTTTCCGCTAGCAGCCTTTCCTTTGGAAACCAGCCGGTCGGGACTGCCAGTGGAACGCTGACAGCTACCCTGGCCAACAGTGGCAGCGCCGCGTTGAGTGTTTCCAGCATTGCGGTCACAGGCGCCAACGCCGGCGACTTTGCCGAAACCAACACTTGCGGAAGTTCGGTCGCAGCAGGCGGGAGCTGCACGATCAGCGTTACTTTTGACCCGACGGCCAGCGGCAGTCGCACGGCCTCGGTCAGCATTTCCGACAATGCTACGGCCGGTAGTCCCCAAACGATCAGCCTTTCCGGGACGGGCACGGTCGCAGCGGCTAGCCTATCCCCCGCCAGCCTTTCTTTCGGCAGCGAGCCCGTCAGCACCAAGAGTGGCACGCTCACAGCTACCCTGACCAACAGCGGTAACGCGGCACTGAGTCTCTCCGGCATCGCGCTCACGGGCGCCAACACCGGCGACTTTGCCGAAACCAACACTTGCGGAAGTTCGGTCGCAGCAGGCGGGAGTTGCACGATCAGCGTTTCCTTTGATCCGACTACCAGCGGCAGCCGCTCGGCCTCCGTCAGCATTACCGACAACGCCACCGGCAGTCCCCAGTCCCTCAGTCTTTCCGGGACGGGCACTACGGTAGCGGCTGGCCTCTCCCCCACCAGCCTCGCTTTCGGCAGCGAGGCCGTCAGCACCACCAGCGGGACGCTGACAGCCACTCTGACCAACAGCGGGACCGCGGCGCTGAGTGTCTCCAGCATCGCACTTGCGGGCGCTAACCCCGGGGACTTTGCCGAGACCAACACTTGCGGCAGTTCGGTCGCAGCAGGCGGGAGTTGCACGATCAGCGTTACCTTTGATCCGACCACCAGCGGCAGCCGCTCGGCCTCCGTCAGCATTACCGACAACGCCACCGGCAGTCCCCAGTCCCTCAGTCTTTCCGGCACGGGCACTACGGTAGCGGCTGGCCTCTCCCCCACCAGCCTCGCTTTCGGCAGCGAGGCCGTCAGCACCACCAGCGGGACGCTGACAGCCACTCTGACCAACAGCGGGACCGCGGCGCTGAGTGTCTCCAGCATCGCACTTGCGGGCGCTAACCCCGGGGACTTTGCCGAGACCAACACTTGCGGCAGTTCGGTCGCAGCAGGCGGGAGTTGCACGATCAGCGTTACCTTTGATCCGACCACCAGCGGCAGCCGCTCGGCCTCCGTCAGCATTACCGACAACGCCACCGGCAGTCCCCAGTCCCTCAGTCTTTCCGGCACGGGCACTACGGTAGCGGCTGGCCTCTCCCCCACCAGCCTCGCTTTCGGCAGCGAGGCCGTCAGCACCACCAGCGGGACGCTGACAGCCACTCTGACCAACAGCGGGACCGCGGCGCTGAGTGTCTCCAGCATCGCACTTGCGGGCGCTAACCCCGGGGACTTTGCCGAGACCAACACTTGCGGCAGTTCGGTCGCAGCAGGCGGGAGTTGCACGATCAGCGTTACCTTTGATCCGACCACCAGCGGCAGCCGCTCGGCCTCCGTCAGCATTACCGACAACGCCGGAGGCAGTCCCCAGTCCCTCGGTCTTTCCGGCACGGGCACTGCGGCGGCGGCCAGTCTCTCTCCCACTAGTCTTTCGTTCGGGAGCCAGCCGATCGCTATCACCGGCAGCACTCAAACCGTCACCCTGACTAACGGCGGCAACACGACACTGAGCATCAGCAGCCTCACAATTACCGGAACGAATGCCGCGGATTTCGCCGAAGTTGCGGACACCTGCGGCAGTTCGGTTGCGGCCGGAGCGAATTGCACAATCGGCGTCGCCTTCACTCCCTCAATTTCCAGCTCCGAAACAGCATCTATCACCGTCGCCGACAATGTTACGGGCAGCCCGCAGGCGGTAAGCCTCTCGGGATCGGGAATCCATAACGTGAATCTGTCGTGGACGGCCAGTTCAACTTCCGGAATTGTCGGTTATGACATTTACCGTGGCACCACCTCAGGAGGAGAGAGTTCGACGCCGTTGAATTCGACGCCGGTCAGTGGGACGACTTTCACCGATGAGGCAGTGACGGCTGGCACGACGTATTTCTATACGGTTACGGCGGTCGGCGCAGATGACGTGCAGAGTTCGGCCTCAGGTGAAACATCCACTGCACTTCCGTCCAACTAGCCGACAAAGCCAATCGTCGGTAGAAACCGACCGGGCCCTCTGATCTGCCTTTTCTTCAGGCAGTTTGAGGAGGGCTCTCACTCCCACGAAATCCCCCACAGCCGACCGTGTGCGAAGTGAGTGACTGAATTCCGCCCCGGTCAACGCCACCACCCATGTGGATGCCTGATCCAACGAACAGACAGCACATTCTCGATTGGCCTTGGGCCTCAAGTACTCAACTCGTGACCCTGGTGAACTCATTGG